>CAOKWI010000009.1 GCA_948473115.1 uncultured Lachnospiraceae bacterium
CGGATGCGAAGCAGACGCTGAGGAGGGGGCTTGCCCACCTCGTTAGGAATGCGAGAGCTGAACTGTTACGTTTTTGCAGGCAGAAAAACTGTTACAACTTGACAAACATTTCAGATGTGTTATAGTACTAAATGCAAATGAGTTGCATTTGCATATAAGGTCATGGCACTTTTTTGTGGAACGGAGACATATTATGTGGAATGTTATTTTAGATACGCTGCTGGATACGGTAAAGTTGATACCCTTTCTGTTGGTGACCTATCTGGCGATGGAATACCTGGAGCATAAGACAGGGCAGAAGGCGCAGGGACTGGTGCGGAAAGCGGGAAGGCTGGGGCCTGTGATCGGCGGCGCGCTTGGGGTAGTGCCCCAGTGCGGATTTTCTGCGGCGGCGTCCGGTCTGTACGCCGGAAGGGTGATTACGCTGGGGACACTGCTGGCAATTTATCTGTCCACTTCCGATGAGATGCTGCCGATCCTGATCTCGGAGCAGGCGCCTGCCGGGACGATAGCGCTGATCCTGCTGGCAAAGGCAGCGATAGGCATGATTGTGGGATTTGTCATTGATCTTGTTTTTTCTTCCCGCAGGGAGGAAGGCCATCACATTCATGAGATCTGCGAGCAGGGGCACTGCCACTGCGGGGAGGGAAGTATTTTTCGCTCGGCGCTGGTGCATACGGTGCAGATCAGCGGTTTCATCCTGATCATCACCTTTTTGCTGAACCTGCTCTTTTTCCTGGTGGGAGAGGATGTCCTGGCGGGACTGATCCTGAACAGGAAGGTACTGGGGCCTGTCCTGGCAGGGCTGGTAGGTCTGATCCCTAATTGTGCGGGCTCTGTGGCGATCACCCAGCTGTATATGGAGGGTGTGATCGGCACGGGAGCCATGCTGTCGGGGCTGCTCACCGGTACGGGGGTAGGGCTGCTGGTTCTGTTCCGGGTGAACCATGACAGGAAAGAGAATCTGATGATCCTGGGGCTGCTATATTGTATTGGCGTTCTGGTTGGAATTGTGGTAGGATTAATGGTATGAAGGATATGGAGAAAAAGGAAGAGACAGGATACCCGCAGGGGATAAAGTGGACAAAGCAGCGTAAAAATGTGTATGCTGTGTTGCAGGAGGCGACAGAACCGCTGACAGCGGTGCAGATCTATCATCTGTCGGAAAAACTGGCGGAGGGCGGGGAGTATGCGCTTTCCACGATTTACAGGATCCTGGCCGCATTTGAGGAAAAGGGGCTGGTATCAAAGACCACCTGGATGGGAGACGGCACCGTGGTCTACGAACTGAACAGGGGAGAGCATACCCATTATGCGGTATGTCTGGAATGCCATAAGAGAATTGCCCTGCAGAGCTGCCCCTTTGCCCATATTCATCTGGACCGGGAGACAGACGGCTTTACGGTGACGGGGCATAAGCTGGAACTGTATGGATACTGTAAGGATTGCAGGAAGGAATGAGTACATTTTTATAAAATAAGTACAGAAGGAGTTTACTTTATGAAAACAGAAAAAAACCGTATCTGGAACGCGAATGGGGATATTGAACTGGAGGCGGCCGCAGACGGCGTGAACAGGAAGATCCTGTCGTACACGGATGAACTGATGATTGTGGAAAACCATTTTGCCAAGGGCGCGGTGGGCGCCATGCATCACCATCCCCATACGCAGATTACTTATGTGGTAAGCGGGAAATTTGAATTTACCATTGCCGGCGAGAAAAGAATCGTCAATCCCGGGGACAGCATGCTGAAAAAGGACGGGATCGAGCATGGCTGCGTCTGCCTGGAAGAGGGAATTTTGCTGGATATCTTTACGCCCATGCGGGAGGATTTCGTCTAAGGATGGCTGCCGGAGAACAATCTTCCCTTCCCGTGACATATCGCGAGTACGAATTTTCACAGGATTTTCCGATGCTTCTCATGCAGGGAACCCGGATATCGGATTATGTGGATTTTATCCATTTTCACAATTGCATTGAGATTGCCCTGTGTGAAAAGGGCTTCATGACATGGAATCTTGAAAACACATATATGCAGGTAAATGCGGGGGACTTTCTCTTTCTGCCCCCGTTTTATACACATGCGTCCTTTTTCCCTCCCCAGGAGGACGCCAATGTGTGCTGTCATTATTTTTTCTTTGATCCACAGGAGGTTCTTGCCCCCTTTTACCCGAAGGGGCTGCCGGAAGAACTGCTCTGGTATCGTTATGCGGACTGCCCGAAAATTTTCAGGGAGAGTGATTTTCAGGAAGAAACCAGATTGATCCGTCTGATCATGGAAACGATTCTGCGGAAAGAAGAATATTGTCTGCAGACGGTTTCCGGACTGCTGGAAACTTTGTTAATACGTTTCTATCGCTGGCATCAGGAGAATATGGCAGAAACTCCCCAAAAGAAAGCAGCCGAATCCCATCCGGAGAATCTCCGGGCGCAGCTATTCCCCGCCATATCTTACCTGGACAGGGAATATGCACAGGAGCCGGACATTGCCCTTCTGGCTCAGATGTGCGGCCTTTCTGAAAAACAGTTCCTGACCTGTTTCCGGAATGCCTTTTGTCAGACACCGCTTCAATATCTGCGCGGTGTGCGGATCCGGAAAGCCTGTTTCTGTCTGGTCAGTACGGAAGACAGCATTCTTTCCATCGCATTGGAGACGGGGTTTCACTCCCATTCCGGCTTTGACCGGACTTTCCGCGACATTATGGGGTGCAGCCCCCAGGTCTTCCGCAATGAGAAGCGGGAGATCCTGAAGTCCGCGCCCAGATATGCTCCTTATAAAGCAAGCGGGGAGCCCGGTGTGGAGGGGTAGTATATCGCCTCATAGCCTGTCTTAAACGCCTTGAACTGACGTGCCGTCTATAGTTCACACTCGTTCAGGGTCACAACTGCCATAGCATATATTTTCATCGCTTCTGTCAAAAGCCGAAGGTTCAGCCCTTCATCCGGCTCATGTGCGCCGCCGTGGCCGGGGAGGAAAAGCTGCTTTTTGATCCGCAGGTCTTCTTCCGATTCCTTCATGCCGCCTACCCCGTAGGCAAAGGCCCTGGGCAGTTTCCTGGCATAGGTTCCGCCGCCCATGACAAAGCTTTCCGCGCTGCTGCCCGTAATCTCATTGTAGAGATCCGTGAGAAGCTGCACCGCGGGGTGTTCTTTGGGGAAGTAATTGGGGGCGGAATCCCGCTCCAATCTCCAGGTCAGATTGTTTTCCGCGGCTGTCTGCGCCAGGTTTGCAGAGAGGCCATTCCTGTCCGCCGTGATGATATATCGGATGTTAAAGTGGAGGGATACCCGTCCTTCCTTAAGGTTCAGTACGGTGGCGGCACAGGTGGTCCTGCCGGATACTTCGTCACTTCCGGCAATGCCGGTGTGCTCCCCGTAATATTCCTGGGAGAGGTAAGCCAGCCGGCGGAACAGTTCCCTGTCTTTTTCCGGCAGCGGGGTCAGTCCGCCCAGAAAGCGCATCAATTCGTGAATGGCATTTACGCTTCCCTCCGGAAAGGCGCTGTGCCTGCTTTTGCCTGTGGCAGTGATAAGGATGGTATCTTTTTCCAAACTTACTGTGATCCCAGGGGTAACCTGTGTTACGGCATCTGTACCAGGCTGCTGACGGGGGACGGTCTGTGTGTCTGCGCCGCGCTGTAAACCAGAGGCGGTATGTGTTTCTGCATCTGCGCCGTGAGGCGGATCAGGGACGGCCTGTGTGTCTGCGTCATACCGTGAATCAGACATAGCCTGCAATGCTTCCGTCAGTTCCGGGGTGGCTTTCAGCACCACATGGGCGGAATCGGGGATCATATTGCTGGCGCTTCCGCCCTCCAGTTCCAGTATCAGGCCGCTGACGGCAGTCTGGCTGTGGAAGCTTCCCTCAAGGATTCCCTTTTCCCCATAGCATACAGGGAACCCGCTGTCAGCGATCATGGAAAGGCGGGGAGTGGGATAGCGGCCGGTATAGTACTCCAGGTCCGCCATACCGCGTTCCTCGTCACAGCCTACAAACAGCCGGAGCTGATGTTTCACGGGAATCTTTAATTCCCGCAGACATTTCATCATGTAAAGAATCCCCACCGCAGGACCCTTATTGTCCTGGGCTCCCCTGCCGATCAGGAAGTATTCCTTCAACACAGGCTCAAAGGGTTCATAGGTCCACTGGTTTCCCACGGGGACCACATCCAGATGGTTCCAGAAGCCGATCATATGCTCCCAGTCTTTATCCTGTCCGCCTATGCTTCCCACACGGTTTTCATAATTTTCCGTGCAGAATCCATGCTCCCGTCCTAACGCCAGCATTTCCTCCAGACAATCCCTGCATTCTTTCCCGAAAGGAGCCTCGTCGTCCTCCTGGGGGGAGGAAATACTGGGAATCCGTACCAGCCGCATGATATCCTCTGTCATTTGATTCCGGTGTTCGTCAAACCACCGGCTGATCCTGCCATATAATTCCCTGTCCATATTCTTAACCATGCCTTTCTGTAATCTATTACCCTTTTACAGCTCCTATCATAACACCTTTTTCAAAATATTTCTGCAAAAAAGGATAGATGACCAGATTTCATCCATGTAATTTTTCGTTTCCATCAGTCCTGCTGCGCTCCAGTTCATCGTGGCTTTCTTATCGGTGTGTTCCTGTGTCTTTTATAAAGTCCTGCCAGTCTGCCGTGCACTGAGGCATTGCTGTGACGGCAGTTTCCTGATGCGTGTGACAGCGTATTTCATGTCTCCGGCATCATGCTGTCAGGACTTCCTCTATGCGAGCCATTTCATCCGCCGTAAAGTCAAGCTTTTCCAAAGCCTTCAGATTCTCCAGGATCTGCGCGGGACGGCTGGCGCCCAGGATGACGGAGGTCAGTTCCCCGTCCTTTAAGGCATAGGCCAGCGCCATCTGAGCCAGGGACTGACCCCGCTGTCCGGCCAGTTCGTTCAGCGCTGACGCGGTTTTGAGGTACTGGTCGGTAATGTTTCCGCTGCTTAAGAAAACGCTGCTGCCTGCCGCCCTGGAATCCGCGGGGATCCCGTGGAGATATTTGTCTGTCAGAAGCCCCTGCTCCAGAGGGCAGAATGCGATGGTTCCCATCTGTTTCTTTCGAATCACAGGGAGAAGACTTTTGTTTTTCCGGTCCAGCATGGAGTAACGATGCTGGTGGATCAGGCATCTACATCCCATGTGCTCCAGGATATCCGCCGCCTGTTCCAACTCCTCGGATCCATAATTGGAAAGCCCGATATATAATGCTTTCCCCTGGCGGACGAGATCCGCCAGGGCTCCCATGGTTTCTTCAAGGGGTGTGTCGGGATCCGGCCTGTGATGGTAGTAAATGTCAACATAGTCCACGCCAAGCCTTTTCAGGCTCTGGTCAAGGGAGGAGATGAGATATTTTCTGGAACCGCCGTCCCCGTAAGGTCCCGGCCACATACCGTAGCCTGCCTTGGTGGACAGAATCAGTTCATCTCTGTGGGCGGAAAGCTCTTCCCGCAAAATTTTCCCCATGGTGGATTCCGCGCTGCCCGCCGGGGGGCCGTAATTGTTTGCCAGGTCGAAGTGCGTGATGCCTGCGTCAAAGCCTGTGAGCACCATGTCCTTGGCATTTTCATAGGAGTGATCCTCCCCGAAATTATGCCACAGTCCGAAGCTGAATGATGGCAGCAGCAGGCCGCTGGCGCCGGTTCGGTTATATTTCATTGTTTCGTATCTGTTTTTCTGATTCATATCAATAGCCATGCCTTTCTGAAATTATATTTTTTTCGCATGTTTCTCCAGGGCTTCCCTGACCCAGATCAGCCTTTCGTGATCGATATCCGAGGGAACGGTGCAGTCGGCGCCGAAAACCACACCGGTGCTTCCTGTTTCCGTTAAAAGCCTGTCCACTTCCTTTTCGATGGCTTCCCTGGTGCCGGAGTAGAGCAGCCCCTCCTTTCGGTTGTCAAAGCCGCCCATGACACAGCGTCCGCCGAAAAACTTCTTGCCCTCCTCCAGGGAAAGGTTTTCCACATAAACGGCCCAGTTCACGGCCTTTGCGGGATAGTCCTGCCATACTTCGATCCGGTTGGGATCGCCCGCCCAGCCGCAGCAGTGCAGGATGTTATTTTCGCTTAAGGTGTTTGCGTATTCCAGCACGTCCAGGTCTGAGGGTCTTACCAGCCTGCGGTATTCCTCCTCGGTAAAGCGGAAGGTTTCCGCGTTCTGTACGCAGTAGTAAATGCCGTCGCAGCCCGCCTCAGTGATCAGTTTCCGCACCAGGGTCTTGATATCCTCCGCAATGACCCGGAAAGCATGGCACACTGCTTCCGGATTCGCCTTGAGATGGCTCATCAGGAGTTCCTCGCTGGTGCCGAAACGCATCAGGGACATGGGGCAGAACACATTGTAAAAAACGCAGCATTCCCCCTTTGCACCTTCCACCACCCTTTTCGCGCGGAGTACCTGGTTGGCGATGTAGGGATGATCCTCCCCCAGGGGGGTAAGGCCGAGCCAGTCTTCCGGGCAGGTAACCTTTTCTATGTAAGGATTGGGATAATTAAAGTAACCGTCACACATGACCTTGATCATGTCCATACCCGTCTCCCGAAACAGTTCCAGATGCTGGTCCACGGTTTTCTGCCCGAAATCGTCATCGGGGGAGAAATGGTACCAGAAGCCCATGGGAACCCTGTCCGCCTCCTGGTTTTGAAATGCTCTTAAAAGTCTTTCTTTTTTCGTCATAGCAGCCTCCTTATATTTTTATTTTTTTATGACTCTTTTGCCAACATCATGTCCAGTATGACATGGTCGGTAACGCGCATCCCGTTGTTGCCCAGATTGCCCAGATTGCAGATGGTTTCCTCCACATCCCCGCAGACAATGCCGTCGTGGCTGGGAGCCTCCACACCCTCCAGTGCCAGGTAAGCGCATTGTATTGCCCCTGCCACTGAGGTGGCTATCTTCAAAGCACATCCGGCTTTTGCGCCGTCGCAGATCAGACCGGAGATATCCGCTACCATGTTTTTTACGGCGCACTCCACACTTCTGTAATCGCCGCCCAACAGACGGGTTATCCCACAGGCGCTGCCGATGGATGCCGCTATTGCGCATCCGCACAGGGCGGACAGTTTTCCGATATATTCTTTTACGTGAATGGTCACCAGCTCGCTCAGCGCCAGTGCACGGTATGTTTCCTCCTCCCCGCTCTGCAGCCATTTGGCGGCGGCGATTACCGGCAGTGACGCGGTAAGCCCCTGGTTGCCGCTGCCTGTGGTGGCTATGACGGGAAGGGCACAGCCCGCCATTCTAGCGTCCGCGGCGGCCGATACATAGGACACCACATGGGTCTGGAAGTCCATTTCCTTCTGCTTCCTGCCCCTGTCTGCCAGGTGCTTTCCCACGCCCATGCCGTAATTTCCGCGCAGGCCTTCTTCGGCGATACGGCTGTTTACATCCACTACCTCTTTCAGAAACTGCAGCTGTTCCGGGGGGCATTGGTTTATGAAATCCCAGATTCCTTTCAGGGTCAGCCGATAGGTACCCGAAGCTTCCTCTGCAGAAGCTTCCTTATTTTTAAAGTAGATGACCCTGTCATTTTTGCAGACGTTGACAAAGTTGGTATGATATCTCTCGATAACGGCTTCTGCCGATCTGTCCCCGCTGATGCATTTTGCTTCTATGTAAAGCCGTTCCTCACAGTCCTTCAGGTGGATTTCCAGCCGTCCCTGGCGGATCATTTCCTGCGCCTGCTTTATATGTGCCTCGTCCACTCCCTTAAGCACCTCCAGGCCATATTCGGTTTTTCCGGCCACACAGCCCAGGGCGGCCGCTGTTTCAATACCTTTCAGGTTTGTGCCGGGTATCCCGACGCTCATGGCATTTTTTAGAATATTGCCGCTGACCTGGAGCAATACCTTTTCCGGCTCTTCTCCCAGGGTCTCCCTTGCCTTTGCCACTGCCAGGGCTACCGCGCTGGGCTCCGTGCAGCCCAAGGCGCATACGATTTCCCGTTTCATAATACGGATCATTTCAGCGTTGATGCTTTCTCTTTCAAGTGTCTGCATTTCCATGACTTTTCTTCCTGCCTTTTCCATTATGTGCATTCCGGTGACTGCTCAGAAGCTTGTAATTTGTAACAGTTCAGCCTGCGTCATTCGCAAAGGCGCTTTCAGCGCTTTCCCGCTGCTTTCGCAGCTAACTTTGCTCATAATCGGGCGCTCCGCTCATACCATGAAAGATGTGCTCATTCATGCAAGCATGATTCGCCCATTTTCATGGCATGGCTGAACTGTTACTGTAATTTCTGTTTCTTTGTCAATTTGCTTGCTTTTTTTGTGCTTTTCGCTATACTTTTATACATATTATACAGCGGCTTTCGCTTTTCAGCTTGCCGCTAAGGAGTTGAAAACTATGCAGAAACGATCATCAGTACATTTGCCGCTTACATACCGGCCTTATGATTTTCCGGCTTCCTTTCCTGTACTGGCTTTTTTGGGGAATTATTGGATCAATGGCATTTCGACACCGGAATTTCTGCATTTTCATAATGGAATAGAAATCGGACGCTGTCTGGGTGGTTCGGGGAGGATATATTGTGGGGAGTCGGACAGTTTTCCTTATTGCTGCGGCGACTATAGTATCATTTTTCCCCAGGTTCCCCATATTGTGGTCAACGACGCCGAGCCCTGTGTCTGGGAATATCTGTATGTGGAGCCGAGGCTGCTTTTGCAGAAGGATGGGCGTGGGTACGATATGCTCTGGCAGTTTTTCTACATTCCCCAGAAATTGCCGATCATCATCCGGAGGGAGGAATATCCGGTGCTGCATTTCTTTATTTCCCGGATCTTTCAGGAATTCCATGACAAAAGAGCCATGTATCAGAGGATGGTACATGGTCTGTTGGTGGCGCTCTGCGCGGAGATGAATCGCCTGACACTTATGGCGGATCAGGAGGACGGTTCGTCGGAGAATCTGACCAGCGCTCATTTTTACATCCGAACGGCGCTTACCTATATTTATGAGCACTATTCGGAAGCCATTTCCATACAGGAGCTTTCCGCCCGATGCTGTATCAGTGAGAGCCATTTCCGCAGGCTGTTCCGGCAGGTGGTGGGGATCAGCCCTTTGGAGTATATCCAGCACTACCGCATCCGGCAGGCCTGCCACCTGATCTACCTGAACCAGGAGCCGATCAATATGATTGCGCGGCGGACGGGCTACCGCAGTCTGTCCAGCTTTAACAGACAGTTTCAACAATATATGCACAGCTCCCCCACAGGCTACCGCAGGGAGCATTTGCTGGATCCTGTACAGAATGAAGTGCTTTCATATGAAGACAGCGCAACGAAGCATATTTTCCAGATTTGATATTTCCATGGACGTTCTGCACACTTTGTCTGACTGAGTTTTAGCAAAAAGGCTTTTAGCAAAAGCATTAACAAAAAATTAATAAAAATTTAAAAAAGGGGTTGCATTTCTGAAATAGATATAATATAATGACTCTTGCGTTGTGAAAGACAAGCGTAAAAGTTTATAAACGCACCGCTAGCTCAGTTGGTAGAGCACCTGACTCTTAATCAGGGTGTCCAGGGTTCGAGCCCCTGGCGGTGCATGTGAAGTCTCAGGGCTTGCATTTATGCGGGTTGTGGGGCTTTTTTTCATGCGGGGAAATACAGCGGGATGAAAAAATCAGGTTTTCCCGCTGTACAGTTTATCGAGATGTGATATACAGTTTTGAGAAGATATGATCTCATTGGCATGGTGGAGATAGCGGCGTGTGGTCTCAATGTCCTCATGGCCGAGCAGTATCATGAGTTTGTATATGTCCACCTGGCCATGCTCCTCATACTGGTCAATGCAGTAGTTCGTGGCAAAGTTATGACGGAGCTTGTGCGAGGAGAACTCAAAGGGGAGTTCAGCGGATATCCTGCTGACCAGGAGTTTCACGGCATTGTTGGTGAGGTCTCCCCCATGGCGGTTAACAAAGACCTTCCCCGACTGGAACGGGCACAGGGAAAGATAACCATCCATGAAACGGGCTGTCAGGCTTCCAAGGGGAACGGTACGCTCCTTGCATCCTTTCCCGTACACGGTCAGCCTGTGCTCACTGAATGACACCCCGGAACGCCTGAGGGAACACACTTCCGACTGGCGGAGACCGCTGTCATACATGAGGGCAACAATGCATTTGTTGCGCAAGGTGAGCCATTCGTTCTCGGCGTGGATATGGGAAAATATCTCCCGGAGTTCATCAGGGCTGTAGATGCGGACATTCTTTTTCGGGCTTTTTGGAACTTTAATCCGTTTATAGTCATACCGTACATCATATTCGGCCTGAACCCATTTCAGGAACACCTTGAGGTGGCGTATGTAGGTTGCCCGTGTGGACTTGCTCAAGGGACGCCCCAGCAGGCCGGAGATGTAAAGGGTGATCCTGTCCTGTCCCAGTTCATCCAGTGGCAGATCGGGGGAGACAGACTGTAGAAATGGCTCAATGAACTGCTGGTAGTCAATGACCGTCTTAGGGGACAAGTCCGCAAGACGCCTAGATAATATAAATTCATCAAAACATTGACGTAAAGTCATCTTTCCACAACCTCCATGTAATCACTGATATTGTCCTTGCGTACATCAAGGGACTTGACCTTGACATAGCCTTCCGGATGCTCCCAGTCCCAGTCACCCTTGTAGTCGGCATGGCCGCGGTACAGTTCCACAGCCCTGTCCAGACCTTTTGACGCATAGTACAGGTGACGGTTCAGGGCGGTGACATTCCGGGAACTGTCCTTTGTCATGTACTTGAGTATGTAACTGGAACACCTGTCAATGTCCTTTATCCTGTCCATGCTGATGAAACCAAACTTCTGTTCATACTGCCGCCATGTCAGGTAACCGTGGCTGTTGGTGTAGAGGTCACCGGGAAGGATGCCCCTGATGAAACCGTGAACATGCCATGCACCGTCATTATGCTGTTCAGGCACGAGGACATACTTCACACGGCATTCAGGACAATCCCTGCAATTGCGCTCGTTGTAATGGTTCAAGAACTTTGCAAAGGACTTCATGAAACTATCAAGGTCATACCTGTCATGCTTTTGCGGATCAATGGTAAAGGTGCACCAGTAGTCCCAGGGATTGCAGAGGACGTATTCACGAACCCGGCCGCGCGCCCTTGTCAGGTTGTCGGAAAGCTTTGCATCATTGACGGAGCATTTATCCCTGTGATCCCTGGAATCTTCCCAGCCGCTCTCACGGACGGAACTACTGTATGTGATCCGCACGGTATGCTCGCCGTACTGCTTCACGGAGTAGATATCATGCTCATAGGGGGAATCCGTAAAAAGTGCCATAACACACAACCTTTCAAAACCATGGATTTTTGACAGCTACCGCACAAGTGGGTGAAAAATGATAGTATGTCAAGTACGCGTGTACGCGCGCGTATATGGAAGAAACAGAAGCTTGAATGCTCCGCGCTGTCCATGGAAACCGGAATTGACGGTATACCATACCACCAGGGCAACGAAAATCCGACTACCGGGATTCCCCGAAACAACCCCTTTTCAATAATGCCCTTGTGCAATGGGATAATTGTGATTCGGATCACGCAAGGCGCCCTGCTCCTTGCATGTGTGATTATGTCTTTGCTGTTCCACAAACTGAACAGGGGGAGGATGGCACGGCACCCAGTGTCCATGTGACCAGTAAGGGGGATTGAAAAGAAATGCGCTTTCCAATCCCCGTAGGCATCATTCTGTGAATCCGCAAGTGTCGTGCAGTAAAGAAAAATCTTCCTTTCCCGGAAATACACGGAAAAGAGTATTTTTCTTGACAGCACTCGATAACCATTGACAGGATACAACCTGGAATCAAAGACCGATTATGCAATAACCGGGCATCAGGCCAAACCCTGGTACATCCCGCAAAACATAACGCACAATAAACCTTGCACTGCGTCCTGTATAAGCTTCAAGGTCAGGATCCCATTCACGGAGGAAAAGGGTGTCACCAGCCTGAACACTGTCATCATCCTTACGGAGTTCGAACCGCTTTTCACCGCTGATGGCTTTCCGAAAGTGGTCAGAATAACATTTCTTTTCGATCACTTTCACAACAACACCTCCTTTCTGAAACCAAAACGGCAAGATTATAATTGACAAAATACAGTAAACAATGGTACAGTATAAAAGTCAGCCATATGACAAATGAACATGGAACTTCCATGTGTGTAGTCGTAGTGACACACATGGAAGAAACACGCTCACAACCGCGCTAAAATGGGTGGGTGCACTGCCGCCACTGCTGACGCAACGTGGCAGGCAGTACACCCTGCAACCCCAGAACCGGGATCAACAAAACGTGTATCATGTGACGGTATAGCGACACCTCGAGCAACACGGCATACCATCCGATCCACCGACACCGAGACCCGGCATCAGACAGGCATGGGGACATGGTAGGACATGTCAGGAAGCACAGCGCCACTGTCGGACAGGTAACGCCCCGCAATCTCCACCGCATACACATTTGACAACTGGAGCAGGATGTAGACAATCCCCGGTGTGTCAGGGAAACCCAGGCAGACGGAAACGGCTTCACAGAGAGCCTTATGTACCTGTACCAGTTCCTGGAGGGAATGATGGTTCACGGAATCCAGCAGGTCAGGATAGTCAACGTGGTCTTCCAGGAGTTCGGAAATCTGTACATCAGTCATGACAACACCCCCTTAACCTCGTAGAAGAAATGGCGGGACACGAAATCAGAACTGTCCTGAAATTCGATCCTAAAGAAACTGGATTCCGCCGAAATAGCGGAAGAGACGTGCTCGTACCAGACAGAACCGTCAGAGAAGGAGTACCCCCGGAAAAAAGTACCCTGTACGTGGTCATAATTGGCAGTAAACGAGAAACGGTCGCCATGCAGACTAAAAAACGAAATTTTTGATATGATATAGTCATAATGGCTGACCAGACCCGGATCACCAGACTTACACAGGCCGGGATCATTACCAGTATCATGACCTGGATCAGAACCCTTCTGACCATCCTGATCCGGATCAGGGTTCTGCTGATCATCATGATCATGGGCAGTATCCTGATCAAAATCCATTAATTCACGCAATCCAGACAGTTCCTTGTCGATATCATCAAGTTCCTTGCCGTACTCCGGCTTCCAGTCAACGCCAGAATGCATCACGATATACATCCGCCTGTCCAGAAGCTTAAGATACCTTGTTACCTGCTCCATACCCAAATTTGTGTTTGACATAGCATTTACCTCATAGAGGAGCAAGTACTGGAAGGAGGTCGGCTCTTGCTTCTCATTTCCTCTGATTTCTCCTAAGCCGAGTAGGGCAACTAAAGAAATTCTTGCGATTTTACTGCATTTCTGTTATTCTGGATGTGAACCTACTGAGATACTACAAAAGAAACTAGGTAGCACCAAAGTAGTACCACCTATAAGGTAACACATAAGTAGTGCGACTGTCAACCCACTTTTGAGAAGGAGATAAAATATGCCGTCGAAATTGCCTATCATAAAAGCGAATACATCGGATGAAAATATCATAAAAATGAAAGCTATAGCTAAGCACAACAAGCGGAGTTTAGCGAAAGAAGTAGAATATGTCATTGAGAAACATATATCAGAATTTGAACAGGAACATGGCAGTATAGAAATATACACAATGCCACCAAATGAAATCGCACAGGATATTAAAGACCGTATACAAAAAAAGCCACCTTATGGAGAAAATAACTCAGGACAGGCAGAATCGAAAATATATCAAACTGATGCAATACAGGGTTCAACTTGAGCAAGTTAATCTGGTGTGCGGAAAGGAGTAAAAATGGAGGTATTAGAGATGACTGTTGAAGAAAAAAGAGATATGCTTTTAGAAATATTAGCAGATTTATACACAATCAAAGCAGCGAACAAAGAAGAAAACGCTGTATTAGATCACAAAATAAAGGTTACTGAAAAACGATTAGAAGTATTAGGAGTTACAGATTTATCGGACATAAAGCCGTAAAATCAGAGAATGATAACTTGCCAATTGAATCCTACAAGATATACCACCCGCCGGGCATAAAGCCGCGGCGGGTTTTCTGTTGACTCGAGGTAACGGAATAACGAATGATTATAAACAGGATGAATCAAACTGCATAGATGGAACAAGCAATATACATTTGTCAAGTGCGAATATACGTACAGAATGAAACGGAGTAGATTTCTAACTTTCAAAGGTCATTGCCAAAGGGGGAACTGATGGAGCAACGGGGCAAAAATGTGAACAGATTGTGAACAACGGTTCAGGAGAATGAAACCTATCAATGGACGTCCTAAATATGGACATGCCCTTCTAACGCGCCAGAAGACGATTTTAGACACATAAAGCCATTTATGGTATATATGACCACAAAAAGAGGTTAGGATGGCTAAATGGGGCTCACAGGACGTCACAGGGGATATCGCGGGAACGGGTTGTACCGCATAACTCTTAATCAGGGTGTCCAGGGTTCGAGCCCCTGGCGGTGCACACACTCCTCCTTGGAGGAGCATGAAGTCTCAGGATTTGCATTTATGCAGGTTGTGGGGCTTTTTTCATGCGGGGAAATACAGCGGGCTGAAAAACGATTAGAAGTATTGGGATTTACAGGTTTATCGGATCTTAAGCCGTAAAATCAGAGAATGATCGTTTGTCGATTGAATCCTACAAGATATACCACCCGCCGGGCATAAAGCTGCGGCGGGTTTTCTCTTCACAAGGGGACGGAACAGCATATGTTTGTCCGGACTTCACAAAAGCATATCTGACTGGAAAATAGAACACCGGATTTGCTATTGGTCGATTCTCCGCAACAGAATAGTGCACACAGTAATGGCCAAGATAAAAACCAGGAGTAACGGCATAAGGTTTTCAAACTGAAAGACACTTTCTGTCATCAGTTTATATCCCCAGGAGGCCGGGAATAGTTTTCCTGTTGTCTCAAATGCTTTTGGAAGTAGTTCCATTGGGAACATAATTCCGGAAAGCATGGTAGAAGGTAAAAATACAATAATAGAAAACATGGGAGTTTTGGCCGGGTCTTTTACCGCCAGGCCAATTATGCTGGCAATACTGAGTGATACCGCAATAAATACAGCAAGGCTGGTGAAGTACATTGCCGGATTTTCCGGTAATTCTGCATGAAAGGCAAGCGGTGCCGCAATATATAAAATAAAGCTCATAAGAAACAAATGAATATATGCTGAAATATTGGCCAGGGCAGCACCAAGATATAATGGAACACCATTCGCTTTGTATACCCTTTTAATATCGCTGCTGTAAATTTCAACAAGAGAAGGAGGCAGACCAATCAACGCCCCCATTGTCACACTAAATACGGTCATTGACTGAATAAGCGTATATTTTGTCTCCGGCATGACCGATGTAAAAATACCGCCCATAATTACAAAGAACAAAAGCGGCACAATATAGCAGGTGATAAGTAACGTCTTACTCCTGATATCTAATTTCCATTGTAAAGAAACCCCGTATAAAAAAGCTCCCATTATTACACCCCCTTTGAAATTTTGATAAAGTGTTGTTCCAGTGAACCGCGGTCTATCTGAATATCCAGGATGGATTCTTCTCTTTCTTTGTACTGTAGGAGCAGCGAAAGTAGAGAACTTCCGATATTGTCAGATACATATTTTTGAATTCTTCTGTCTGTTTGGATTGTGATATTATAGTGCCTTCCGATTGTTTCGCCAAGCTGCTCGACAGTCCCGATAAAGGCAATCTTGCCGCCGGAAAGAATCGCAATCCGGTCACACAGGTTTTCAACCTCTGTCATATCATGGCTTGCCAATATGAGTGTCTTTCCCATTGCTTTTAACTGCCGGATTTGCTCATGTAAAGATAATCGTCCTTCCACATCAAGTCCTGCTGTCGGTTCGTCAAGAAACAGGATATCCGGATTCCGTGTTAAGGCGAGTGCCAAATGAAGCCGCCGCTTTTGTCCGGTTGACAACTGATAATATTGTTTCCTGGCAAACTCATAAATACCGAGGGCGTCAAGCATTGTTTGGTCAAGATGTGTCTTATTCCATTTGGCAAACAGTTTTACGGCTTCCAGTGCCTTCATATGCCCCGGCAGAGAAGCCGACTGTAATTGAATGCCCATGACTCCATTTATGGTAATGTTTCCGCTGTCGTATTTTCTTAAACCCTCGATGCATTCGAGGGACGTGGTTTTTCCTGCGCCGTTTACGCCGAGCAAAGCAAAAATTTCCCCCTGCTGTACGCAAAAATCCAAACCGTTCAGCACGACATTTATTCCGTAACTTTTTGTCAGGTTACTGATTGTTATAGCCTCAGTCATTCTGTTCCCTCCTTGTTCCCTCCTGAAATGGGTCAACGCCTAAACGGGAAAAATAGACGCCTAATACCTGTTCAATATATCCGTTGGCAATATCTTGAAACTCTTTCCATTTATGGTCCGTATTTTGAAACTGCCCTAATTCAATAAGCCTGGGAAGCATACTCATATCTCCGTCAGTGAAATCCGTTATCATATTCCAATAGGCCTTTGCAAAATTCTGTCCTTCCTCACTGTCCGCAGGCACACCTGCACTTTGCAGTCTGATTGCTTCGTCCTGAAGCTGCATAAAAGTGTCCAGAAATGCTATTCCGCTGTCCTTATCAAAACGGCGGCGGAGATGATCAAGTGTCTGGTCATCAAAATATTTAATCAGCCAATAGAAATCATTTTTCATTTGCAGATTCACAATAATGTCGGCATACTTTTTGAAATCGACTGACTGCATTTGAAGGACTTCCCCCCGCAGCATTTCCAATTCCCGCAGCGATTCGGACAGGCTTTCTATTTTTTGCCTGACAGCGGATGCCTGTTCCGTCAGGATATCAGCAATTTCAGCCGGTGTATCAAGTGGAATAAGGCGATTCTTTATATCGTCCAAAGAGAAGCCTAAATGTTTGAGGGACAAAATCTGATGAAGCTTTACTATGTCCTTATCTGTATATAATCTGCGCCCTCCTTCACTCATGGCAGATGGGGAAAGCAAGCCCTCTCTGTCGTAATGCTGTAATGTCCGTACAGTAACATCCATTTTTCCCGCAATCTCACCGACGGTCATATAGCCTTTTGGTATCGCTTTCTGTTTATCCATGTCTCACCTCCTCGTATAGTATATCTTATTACGCTGCGTCACGAGCAAGCGTTTTTGTGAAGATTTCAAAAAAGTACGGCCAATAGTGCAAAGAGGTAAATTGGTGGCATTTTCTGCAGTGATGGAAACTTTTTACCAGAAATCTCGTTTATATGAGTGAAATGATCTAAAACAGATTGCAGGAGGGAAACGTTATGAGGAAGATCACCTTATTGGTCACAGGTATTGCTTTAGGCTTCGCTTTATACGGATGCAGCGGAAAGGATCCGGCGGCTGACGGAGGGCAGGCAGCTTCGCTGCAGGATATGGCGGTGGCTGTGAATGGTCAGGGGGATGTATTGCAAAGCGGCATACAGGAAGCGGAACAGTTGAAAAGCGCACAGGGGGAAATACAGCCGGGCGGTGTGGCGGGAGAAACCCTGCCCGGGGAAGCGGGAACGGCAGCAGGTACAGCAGCAGGCACAGGGGAATCCGCACAGCCCGCAGCGACTCCGGCAGCATGGGACACCCACGGCCGCGAACTGGAGGAAATCAAAGATTATCTGGCCCAATTTCCTGACACGCTGCAGGAAATATCGGAAGCGGAGTGTTATGTTGTACTGCATGGCAAAGAATACAGTGGAAGGGAATATCTGGATTCCTTTATGGCAAATGTGCAGACGGAAGTCCCGGATGAACTGGTGATCGTACAGTTTACTGTGGAAGGGGATCCCATCCTGGTTTATTTGAATTATGACGCGGAGAACGTCTACTGTGTGGAGGATGCTTCCAGGGACGCCTGGGCGGGGAACGGTGAGAAATATTTTGAAAAGGATTATGATTCTGTCTGGCTTGCGGGAGAGGCAGATACGGAAGGAAATTTCTATTTATCCCTCTATGCCCTGCAGGAGCAGGATATGGTGGTGGAAGTATTTACTGCATCAACGGAGCATCCGCTTGCATGCGGTCTGCCCCTGGCGGAAGATTCTGCCATAAACCGGACCACGCAGACGCAGCCGGATTCAGAGGTGGAATCAAAGCTGCCTTCGTTAGAAAGGCTTGACAATGGAGAGGGAAGCTGTATAGAAGTGCACGATCTGCCGGATTGGGCAAAACCGCCTGTGCCCTGAGCCTGCGAAAGTGAAACAGGCTTCCGCGCGGAGGAAGGGAGATGGGTTATGAAAAAGAAAGCATGGGTCGCTATACTGACAGGTATCCTGCTTCTGGGAACTGTTATAGTGGTATGGAGTGACTGGGGACATTTGATTGTCGGCAGAAGACCGTTCCGAAATCTGGATCCATCGGAAATCCTGTCGGCTACAGTAAGGCTGACACCGCCGGATAAAACGATCCAGATCACGGACATAGAGGAACTGACAGGCTATTTAAAGGATGTGGTCGTCTATAATAAAGATAATACCTATACGGAGTATGTCGGACAGGGGGTTACCTTTATCCTGATGCTGGCAGACGGTAAACGGGCGGAGGTTATGGCATATCATCCGTTCCTGGTGATGGATGGCGTTGGCTATCGGACGGAATATAAACCGTGTGAGGCACTCCATGCATATGCGAACAGATTGCTGCAGGATGAAAATGCCATTGTAATATTGGAAGAACCGCCTCAATTGACACTCCTGTGCGATCACACGGCCTTTGGCGCACTGCTGGGTACTTATTCGTGGCAGAAAAGAAACAGTGACGGAACTTCGACGGCAATAGAAGCCGACGGAGCCCATCCGCTGGACTGTAAAGACCGGTTTCTCAAATTTGATACGACGGAAACAACAGTCACTTTGGATTTTAAGGAAAAGCCCGATGCCATTTTGAGCGCCCAGTGCTGGAGCGAGGACCATTGGGAGAATCCCGATGCAGACAGTGAAGGCGTCGTCATGGATGGGTATGAAATGGAATTAAAACCGGGCGGATATATTTATGAGATCGTCGCTGAATGGAGTACGGAAGAGAGTGGCTATGGAGGCAGGGCACACTATTCCTTTTACGTGGAAGCTTTAGGGAAACGCTGATGAAAGAGTTTCCCTAGAGCGTGTTTGAAAATTCATTCCCGCCATCTGCACGCCCCACTTTGCGGTATCTTTGCCCCTCATTCGGTCAACGTAGCCCACTACGTCTCCTTCATTCGGGTCAAATCTACCACAAATTGTGACGCACAGCTGACAGAAAGCAATTTTCAAACACGCTCTAGAATAAGAATGAAATTTTGACAGTATGGCAGCGGTTTCCCTGGCGGAAGCCTGCTGCCTTTGTATTTTACAGGAAATTCCGTCACAGTGAGGGAAGAATGCGTAGCCCTGTGCAGAGGGACATTCCTCCTGCTCGATTATCTGGAAATTTTGCACAGGCAGCATGTTGCTTTTCACACCCACACCACCGTGAGGTGTTTTCACGCGTCTTTTGTGTGCAAAACCCGAGACTGCTGTGCGCGAAACCGCTGTTTTGCGGTTTCTGTGCATATGCTGCTGGTCACGGAGTGAGCAGTAACGGCGGCATGACGGCGGGAGTACGTTTTGGAATTTGAGTATTGACGCAGGAATTATACGGGCGTATAATGAATTATACGGATGTATAATGAAAGAAACGGAAACGCATGGATCGATATGATCAGATGCAAAACAGTAGGAGGTGTTTTACATGGGCAATATTCAGAAAAGGCTGGGAGAAGCGGAACTGGAGATCATGCAGGTGATCTGGAACAGTGCAGGTCCGGTTACTTCAAATTACATTCTGTCAGAATTAAAAGGGCAGAGGAAATGGCAGCTTTCCACTTTGATGACTTCACTGGCGCGACTGTGTGACAAGGGATTTGTCAGCTGTGACCGCTCCACAGGCAGTAATCTGTATACGGCGGTTATTCCGGAAAATGAATATAAAGCCGGTGCCAGCAGGCATTTTCTGGAAAAACTGTATGGTAATTCCATACAGAATATGATAGCTTCGCTGTACAGCAGCAAGGATATCAAAGCTTCTGATGTGGAGGAACTGCGGAGTTTTCTGGACAAAATGGAAGAAGAGTATTTAAGGGGGAAATGAGAATGACACATATTTTTCTGGCAGTTATGGAAATTTCGATATCGATCAGTCTGCTGATAACAGTGCTGCTTCTGCTCACCCCGCTTTTGGACAGGCGATATGCCGCAAAGTGGAAATATTGGATCTGGATATTTTTGGCACTGCGGCTTATCCTTCCCTTTCACGGGGCGGATGTGAGAGCCGTGGTGGATGCCTGGTCACAGAAGGAATCCCGGTTTGAACTGAGGCCGGGGGAAAAGGATACGGAAAGCCTTCCCGAACAGACCATGTCTCAGGGCAGAATTATGATCGAGATACCGGCACGGATGATGACTCCCATTGCGCCTTCTTCCGAGGAAAACAAAATGCATGTCACTCCGCTGGATATGGCTGCGTTTATCTGGATGATGGGAAGCCTGGCATTTATGCTGACACATCTGATCAGCTATGTCCGCTATAAAAATCTTGCATTAAAAAGAGGAAGCATAGTGAGAGACAAAGGGATCCTGCGCCGGGTATTTGAACTGAAACGGGAACTGCAGATAAAGGATTCCGTGCATATCATAGAATATCCGGAAGCTGCCAGCCCCATGGTGATCGGCTTTTTGCAGTCGGTTCTGATCCTGCCGGAAACGCAGTACGATCCGGTGGAACAGTACTTTATCCTGAAACATGAACTGGTTCATCTAAAGCGAAGGGATGTATTTATCAAATTGCTTCTGGTGGCGGCAAATGCGGTGCACTGGTTTAATCCTCTTGTCTGGATCATGCAGAAGGAAGCGGCTGTTGATATGGAATTATCCTGTGACGAGAGAGTGACCCAGGGGGCGGATCATGCAGCGCGGAAGGCATACACGGAAACCTTATTGTCTACGCTTCACAGGCGATGTGCAGGGAGGACTGTCCTATCGACACAATTTTATGGAGGGAAGAAGATTATGAAGAAACGGTTTGAAAATATTTTGCTTAAAACAGGTAAGAAAAATGGTGCGGTCATTCTGATGTGTGCGGTTCTGCTGACCCTGAGTCTGGGAACACTGGTAGGGTGCTCGGTTACAGGCGGAAATGGGGGAAATACTTCCGGTCAGGCGGGAAGCGGGAACACGGAAGGCCAGACGGGAAGTGGGAACACGGAAGGCCAGACCGGTCTGGCGCACAGTGGAAATGCAGAGGGTACACCGGATCAATCAGGAGGTGGACAGTCTTCATCCGGGACGGACGTGACTGATGCATCTAATACAGGAAATAACTTGACAGATGGAAATAATCTTTCAGGGGAAATCCTCGTTTACGTTCATGAATTTGACGGGGCAACGCTTGCCTATGATGCGATTGAATGGGTTCAGGTGCCCGGCGAACGGGCGGCGGAGCTTGGGCTGACAGAGGATGATGCGCCTTCCGGTTTCAGTATTTATAACGCGGAATCGGTGACGGAAGAACTGCCTCTTGCGAGTGACTGCACCTGCACGCTTTTGGACTGGACGGCTAATTATGTGGAGATGCAGGTTACAACGGAGGAATTAAAGGATATTCTGGCGGAGCGCGAAGGCACTGCCATTCCGTATCACCTGACAATCCAGGGAAATGAGATCATTGGTATTACAGAACAGTATGTGCCATAGTGACAAGGGGGAAGGTGCTCGGCGTTACCAAGATGGATTGGAACAGCTGACACAGTCCCTATGAAATGTCAAACCTATTATTCCATATGTATAATATAAACATTGACAGTATTCCACATGTATAATATAATATGCAATGTATCAGAAGATAGGACATTGGAAAGGAATACGCAAATGTTAAAACATGGGATTCTGGGCTTGATCAATTATCACGAAATGACAGGCTATGAAATTATGCAGGCATTCAGGGACTCCCTGAATTTCTTCTGGACGGCACAGACGAGCCAGATCTATCGGGAGTTACAGACGCTGGAGGAAAAGAAATGGGTCAGCAAGACTTTTGTACCGCAGCAGGGCAGGCCAAACAAAAATGTGTACTCCATTACGGAGGAGGGAAAGTGTGAGTTGGTCAGATGGCTCTCAGACGGCAATCTGGGTCTGAATTTTCGTACACCGATCCTGATGAAGGTTTTCTTCATGGGTGAACGAAGCAGGGAGGAGAACATACGCTATTTTGAGGGATTGAAATCTTATTGCGAAATATTTCTGGAAAGTCTTGCAGCTGTGCCGGAACATATAGAAACCTACAGTTCTTATCTGGACGACAGGGATAAATCCCTGTATTGGAAAATGACGGTGGAATACGGATGCAGGGAAATGCAGATGTATATAGATTGGGCACAGGACTGTATTGATCAGCTGAAGATTTCTTAACAGAGAGGTGGATGTTAATAAGATGAAAATTCTGGTCATAAACGGAAGTCCCAAGGGGGACAAGAGCAATACATACAAATTGACAAAAGCTTTTCTGGCAGGAATACAGGAAGGCGCAGAAGAAAAATCAAATGCAAAAGGAGTCCCCGAGGCAAAAATGGTATTGGAGGGAAAAGCCGGGCAGAGACCAAAGGAAGCGCTGGAAATAGAAGAGATCCAGGTTACCCGGCTTGACATACATCCCTGTCTGGGCTGTTTTTCCTGTTGGGATAAAACCCCCGGAAGCTGCTGTATGCAGGATGATATGGGGGAGGTGATCCGGAAGCTGCTGTGGGCGGATGTGACCATATGGAGTTTTCCGCTGTACTATTATACCGTGCCTGGCGGACTGAAAAATCTGATTGACCGGCAGCTTCCCATGGTGCTGCCTTTTATGGTGGAAAATAAAGACGGCACAGGCAGTGGAAGCCATCCGGCCAGGTATGATATGTCCGGAAAGAAAACAGTGCTTATTTCCACATGCGGGTTTTATGCGGCGGAAGGGAATTACGATGGTATATACAGCCTGTTTGACCATATTTGTGGCAAAAACCAATACACCTCCATTTTTTGCGGGCAGGGGGAACTGTTCAGGGTGCCGGAATTATCCCGCAGAACCGATCAATATCTGGAGTATGTCCGGAGAGCGGGGAAAGAGTACCTTATGGGCGGCATTCGGCCGGAGACGGAGGCAGAGTTGAACCGGCTGCTGTATCCCAGGGAAACATTTGAAGCCATGGCAGATGCAAGCTGGGGTATCAGCAGGGAAAATGGGGAAAAAGAGTCAGATGCGCTGGTATTTACCAGACAAATGGCGGCTCTTTACAGGCCGGAAAGTTATCCCGGCCGGGAACTGGTGCTGGAAATGCAGTATACGGATTTAGGGGAATGCTATCAGATCGTCCTGGGGAAGGAGGGCAGCCGGGTGATAACGGATGGCTTTATGGCTGCCACCACCAGGATCGAGACACCGATTACGGTATGGCGTTCCATTGCGGCAGGGGAGATCCGGGGGGATGAAGCACTGATGAAACAACTCTACAGAGTAAAGGGTGACTTTGACCTGATGCTGAAATGGGACACCTTTTTCGGAGGCCCGGGCAGCAGTGCGGAAGGGAATTCAAATGCAGCGGGCGGTGGAGACAGGCCGGGAACCGGGGGAGGGATCCACATCCCCCGAAAAGCCACCGATATGAAGATTCTGCTGTTTCCCTGGATGGCGTTCTGGATATTTCCGGCCATCCATAATAAAACCGGATGTTTGGTCAGCATTGCTGTCTGCGCACTGGTGCCGCTGTTTTTCTACCAGAATAAAAAGACGTTTTATGATGTGTTAAGCGGTGTGCTGGTCAGTGGATTTTCCATGGCAGTGCTGCTTGGTTTGTCTGACCGGATTGTTCTGCCATTGTCTTATCTGACCTTCGGAATTATGTGGACAGTCACCTGTCTGGGGAAAATCCCCCTCACGGCACATTATTCCATGAATGATTATAATGGGGAAGATGCCTTGAAAAATCCGCTTTTTATGAAAACAAACCGAATCCTTACCCTGGCGTGGGGAATCTTATACCTTTTGACGCCGGTCTGGACCTATCTCTTAATGGGAACCGGTCTGAAACCATACACAGGTGCGATCAATTCCATAATGCCTATTTTCATGGGAATTTTTACTGTATGGTTTCAGAAATGGTATCCGAGGAAGGTGGCAGGAGGAAACTGACCTCCTGTCCGAAGGAGAATAAGGGGCAGGAGGTTTGGCTGAACGGAAATCGGGAAGATACGGAAACATTTCCCACAATCAGCTGCAGACCTTTAAGATTTCCGTCAGTTCATAGTGACAGGCATTCAGCTGCAGCCCCTGGACGGCCAGCTGCTTTGCCTGTTCTTTTTCGTTTTTTCCCAGATGACCAAGGGCAGCCATGAGACAGCAGTGAACCCGGTTATTTTTGTTCAGGTCGCCCTCAAAGATCAGGAAGTCGGGCAGGGAGACTGCAAAGTATTCAATCTTCACTTCATCGTCCCTGTGATCCTCCGCATATTGGATAAAAGCGTCAAAGCGCCTGTGGGCTTCCTCTGTTTCCCCCAGCTTTTCCAGCGCCAGGGCGGCATAGTACATCATCTGAGGGGGCTGGTCGTTATAATACATGGCGGAGGAAAGGCTGAACTCGCCCCTGGCGGCCAGCCGGTAGGCTTCGCGGGCCTTTTCGGGATCGTCGTACAGCGTACCCAGCAGATAGTAAATATCATTGTCCATATTGCCGATCAGCTTGCCTTCTCCCAGATTGCGGGGATAGACAAGGGCCTGCTGCAGGAGGGAGATTGCCCTTTCCCTGTGGACGGAGATTTCCTGCATGGTACAGAAGTATTGCAGTGCGATCTCCTTTTTGGCCTGCTGGATCAGGGAAATGCGGTATTGGGCAGGAATTTTGCCCTCTCCGCCCTCCCAGGGATGGAAATTGTGGCTCATGATTTTCTCATAGCTTTCCACATATCTGTCGGCCAGATTCAGCAAAGTAATATATTCCGTGTAAAGGTCATCCCGCTGTTCCAGGAGTTCCCTGTGGGCTTCCATGTGGGCAAGGCGTTTTTTGACGGGGAAATTCATGGCTTTATATAACTGATCCAGCTCAAAAAATACCCTGGCGTCATTTGTGTCCATGGAAAAGGCTTTCTCCATGGAAGCTTTTGCCCTTTCGGCGTCATGCAGCTTATTGTAGTACACAAGGGACAGGTTCCGGTGTACGGTGGGCAGCGGGATCTGCTCCGCGGCTTGTTCCCAGAGATGCTGCGCCTCCTCCCAGCGCCCCCTGTCGTACAGCAGGTTCCCCAGGTAATAAGCGGCATAGCTTCCTTTGGCGTCCACTGCCTTTTGCAGGACAGGGATATCCTCCAGCCGGTTGGGGAAGCAGTAGAGGCTGTCCGCGGCTTCCGCTTTGCGCAGTTCCTTGGGATCCTCTGTGAGGAAGTAGAGGTAATAGTGAACCAGAGGTTCACGAACCATAGGTTCACGAACCATAGGTTCACAAACCGTAGAACTGTGGGTCAAAGGCTGGTCGGCGCCGGGGGCAAGCTTCAGGACTTTTACGGCTTCCCCGCAAAGCCCCGCGCAGCTGTAGCACAGAGCCAGTTCTATATAATTGTGGGCGTCCCCGCGGAGCAAACGGGAGAATTGTTCTTTCTCCCTCTGTCCCAGCAGGTAAAGTTCGTAGCAGGCGCCGTGATCCAGGGGATCAAACGCGGCAGTTTCCAATGCAAAGGAGACAGCCGCCTCCTGCTGGCCGGTGAGACGCAGAAGGGCAGTCTTTAAGGTCCTTGCCTTTAAATTATGGACGCCCCTTGCCAGAGATTGCCCGAGATAATGCAGGGCATCCCCGTACAGGCCTCTGCCTGCGGCGATGCAGGCCAGCTGGTAAAAGGCCTTGTCCTGCATATTGCCGTCCCAGACCGCCTTGTAAAAAGCGTCAAACGCTTCGGGCATTCTCCCCTGCATTTTCAGGGAAAGCCCCAGGTTAAAGTAGGGTTCGCAGTCATAGGGATTAGGATTTTTCCACGTGGAGGAGCGGATGGCGCGGCGGAAGTAAACCTCGCTGTCCGCAAAGCGTCCCTTGTCATATAAATATTTTCCATAACCGTTGTTCAGGCGGATATCGCTGTCATCCCGCTTTAAGCCCTCCAGATAATAGTCCTCCGGAGAATAGGTGGCATGCCTGTACTGCTCCAGGTGGGTGGCGGCAAGGAACAGCTTTTCTGTGGTTTCCAGGGCTGACGGCTCCGGCAGTGCCTGGGCGGGGGAGGGAATAGGTTCCCTGTAATCCGCGGGGGTGTAACGCAGGATTTCCCTGTCTGCCCTGCGGACTGTGGCGGTGACATCATATTTGCAGACCGTTTCCAGCACAGGTATTGTATCGCGGAAAGCTGCCAGAGGGGAGAGCTCCAGCTGCCTGGAGTATACAATGTTTTCCCCGCAGGAAAGCTCCACGGTCACATCCTTTGCTTCCACGGGGGAATAGAGGGTGAGCATTGCTTTTCCCGCTTCAAATTCCAGATTCAGGACAGCCTCCGTAGTGGCGTTTTTCACAGCGCCGGCCTCCTTATAAGGCATGAAATACTGTACGAAGGTTTTCTCCTCATAGGGTTTCAGATAGGTGAAGTCGGGCTGGTTGTCAGTGAACATTCCCGTCATCAGCTCGATATAAGGACCATTTTCATCCGTGAGATTGCGGTCCCATGCTTTTCCGAAATCACCGCAGCCCCAGGTCCACTGCTTCTTGCCCGGAGACACGTGATGATCGGCTATGTGCAGCAGGCCGGCATTTTTGGAATGGTCATAATTGCCGATGAAATCGAAATCGGAGTGATATGCCATATAGGAGGTGGGCACGGGAATATTTTTATAGCGCGAAATATCCGTGCCGGGAGCGTAGTCCACCTTATAGTATACGCCGTCGGCAATGGGGAATCTGGACACATCCCGCTTGCCGTGATCCATGACCGCGGTCACGTCAGGGGGGAAGATGGACTGTGTATGGTCGTTGACAGCCACGGCGGGATTAGCCCACCACAGGAAAGTCTGGGGTCTGTCCGTGGGATTGTAGACCTGTCCCCTGATTTCCAGATAGGCCCTGTCGGGGTATACCGTGAAACCGGCCATCCCCTTTGTGTGGAACATCTTTTCAATCTCACCCACCCAGACGGTGACAGAGCCGTCCCCGTGCTCCTCTACCGTGAAATCCACAGGGTCGTAGGTGGAGGGTCTGTGATGCTGGGGCCAGTTAAACTCGATGCCGCCGCTGATCCAGGGTCCCGCAAGCCCTACCAGTGCGGGCTTTATCACCTCGTTGTAATATACGGCGTCGTAGCCGTTTGTCTTATCGTAAAGTCTCTGGATGCGCCCGCCCAGTTCGGGCAGGATCATGACCAGGATATAATCATTTTCCAGGAAGACCGCGTCATATTCCCTGTCGGTCTTTACGTCAGCCACGCCCTCGCACACAGGATGAGGATATACCCTGCCGCTGGAACCCTGGTAGACGCGTTTTTCCAGGAACATGGGATTCTTGTCGTATTCTGCGGTTTCATAAGTGGGGATCGTTAGTTTTTCCTGCCGGACCGTTACTTTTTTCATCTGCTTTATTTTTCCTTCCTATCATATTTTATAATTTGCACTATCTTATCATTGATCATACCTTACCATTTATTAAGAATATTATATTTGCTGTATGGTAAATAAGCAATCTTTTACTGAAAATTTCCCACCTGTAAGGTTGGACGCTCCAAGGAGCATCCAACGCCCCGCCTGCATTGCCATAAATGGCATGCAGGCAGGTCATTGGATTGCAACCGTACAGGTGAAAAATTTCTTGACCTTGCCCCTGGGACATAGTTTACTGTTGGATGGAGCAGATTATTTGCAGAGGAGGCTGTCTATGGAAAAGGGACTTATGACGATAGGGGAAATAGCAGAATTTTATGGTGTGTCCAGAAAGGCCATGCGCTTATATGAAAAGAAGGGTATCATTAAGCCGGTAAAGGTGGATCCTGCCAATGGATATCGCTACTACTCGGCTGCACAGGTAGAGCAGTTGAACGTGCTGCTGGAATTAAAGGCGTTGGGGTTTTCCCTTGACGAGATTAAAACGGTGATTGACGGAAGTACGGCAAAAGGGGCTTTGCTTGCAATGCTTCAAAAGAAGCGTCAGGCATGGCAGAAAGCGATGGACATGGCAAAATTTAAGGGTGAGTGTCTGGATCATATCATTCAGAATGTGCAATGCTCCCGGCCTGCGGAAAAAATAGCCCAGATGACAGAAGACGAAAGGGCATGGCTGCTGGTGAAAATGGTATGTGTGGAGGAGGCCGGGGTGCGGCAGAGCCTGAGTGAGGCGTTGTGGCTGTGATGTCGGGAAGGCAAAGTGATTAGGAGGAGGCCATGGCAGATGACTTTGAGGAAAAAGGACTATAAGGCTTACGATACCCTGTGGCTGGCGCTGGAAGCGTCACCGTTGTGTATGCTTTTGTACGGGATGCTGCCAATTGTACAATCTATTATGCAGACGGCGGTGACAGCCATCGCCACGGCCGGCTTTGTAGATACAGCCACAGCAATTCTCGCATCCGGGCGCCCATATCAGGATATTTATCCGGCATTGGCGGTGATTCTGGTTACATTGGGATTTGTGAATACCCTGGGAGCCGTTGCCAGGCTGATGGCCTCCAGGGTCAGCGTTGCTCTCCAGCGCAGCCTGAAACCTGTCATTGTAAAGATACATGCATCATTTGACTACAGGCATATTGAGGATGAAAAAAGCTGGCAGCTGATCTCACGGGTAGCCAGGGATCCGGTGAAAGCGATCACGGACGGTGTTGCAGCATTTATTCAGTTTGCCCAGATCCTTGTGTCCATAGCTTCGGTGTTTGTCTTGATCGCATCGCAGGTATGGTGGGCGGCGCTGACGATTCTTGTTTTTTCAGTTCCTATGTTTGTGCTGTCCATGCGGGCAGGAAAGAAAAATTACCAGGCGGAACGGGATGCGGAAAAGTTCAGCAGGCGCACGGAGTATCTTGGCGAAGTGTTGACCGGGCGCGAGAACGTGGAGGAACGCACCTTGTTTGGGTATCAGGATGCGGTGGGGCATGTGTGGCAGGAACAGTATGAGGCGGGAAGAAAATTGCAGGTTAAGGTGACGGCTAAAAACTTCCTGATTTCAAAGGGTTCCAGTATGCTCCTGGCACTGATCTCCCTGCTGGTGGCGCTGACCCTGATCGGTCCTGTGGTAAACGCTCAGCTGTCGGCAGGTATGTTCATGGGGATTGTCAGCGCCGTGTTTGGAATGATCCAGAAGCTTGGTTTCCAGATGTCACGTTCCCTTGAGAATATTTCCCGTGCCGGGGAATATATGCGGGATCTGAGTGGGTTTGTCAGGCTGGGTGAAGCGGAGGATGCATTGACGAAACCGGATGCGGAACCCATATCAATCGATTCCCTGGAATTTCGCAATGTCCGTTTCCATTATCCGGGCAGTGAGAAATACATACTGGATGGATTGTCATTTAAACTGGAAGCAGGACGCCATTATGCCTTTGTGGGGAAAAACGGCGCGGGCAAGACCACTATCACGAAGCTGCTGACCGGATTGTATACGGAATATGAGGGGCAGATCCTGATCAATGGAAAAGAACTCTGCGAGTACCCGGTCAGCGCGGTGAAAGCAATGTTCTCGGTGGTATACCAGGATTTTGCAAAATATTGCATAGAAATGAAAGAGAACATAGCCTTGGGGAATGTATATTTGACAGGCGGGGAAGGAGAGGAGGTTCGCGAGGCAGTTGGTCTGGCAGGGAAGGAGACGGCCAGTCTGGCAGGGAAGGAGCCAACCAGTCTGGCAAGGGAGGAGACGGCCAGTCTGATGGAAGAGGGGACAGCCGGTCTGGCAGGAGGAAAGACAGCTCATTTGACAGAGGAACAGGCCGCCCACCTGGCAGGGCTGGATGAAGTGGTCAGCGGGTTGGGACAGGGAATCCATACCCCTTTGGGAAAAATCTTAAAAGACGGTCAGGACATTTCCGGCGGCCAGTGGCAGCGAGTCGCCATTGCCCGGTCGCTGGTCAGCCGTGCCCCCGTGAGAATATTGGACGAGCCTACATCCGCCCTTGATCCTATCAGCGAGAGCAATCTCTACCGCGATTTTGAAAAGCTGATGGAGGGGAAAACCACTGTGTTTGTCAGTCACCGCCTGGGCTCCACGAAGCTGGCGGATGAGATTTTGGTCATCGACGGGGGGAGGATCGCGGAACGGGGAACCCATGAAGCGCTGATGGCGGGGAAAGGGCAATATGCGGAAATGTTCGAGGCGCAGCGGGAGTGGTATCAGTGAAGAATGCAAAGTGCAGCATGACAAGGGAGCATGGAACAATGACGAATACAAAAAAGACGAAATATAATCTGCTACAGGTACTAGTAAAGATTCTTCCCATACAGATCAGGTCGGCTCCCTGGAATTGTCTGCTGGAAAATTGCCTGGGGGTGATGCACGGCCTGTTGTTTGCATTGTCGGTCACGGTTACACAGTATTTATTTGATGCGGTTTCCGATGGGGCTTCCGGGAAAGCAGGATACCGGGAATGTGTCATTCGGTTGCTGGTCCTTGCCGCCGTGACCTTTGGGCAGCAGATTGTCAACGGTGTCCAGAACTTCCATGGAATCGGCGTGCTGCTGCCGAAATCCGCAGGGAGGCTTACGGAACTCATTCATAAAAAGGTCAGCCGCATGGATCCGGTCAGATTCGAAGATACGGATTTCCTGGACGATCTGAATAAGGCCAAAGAGGGTGTCAGAGCCATCACCATGTTCTGTATGCTGGTTTTTGCCTGCGTGAGCTTTTATGGGGTATACTTTATTGCAGTGGGCATCTATCTTTTCCGGCTGGATCCCATGCTGATCCTGACATTGCTTCTGGCTTTTATCCCTGCCATGCTGGCACAGGTTGTCCATATCAGGATTTTTGCAGACCTGGAGGATGACAGCGCGCCCCTGCGCCGTGAGTGTGATCATTACCAGAAAGCCATATGTGACCGTGAGTATTTCAAGGAAACCCGTATCCTGGGCGCATTTCATTTCTTTTACCAGCGGTTTGAAAATGCCATGGAACTCTTGACCGGTAAGATATGGAAGGCGGAGCGCAAGGCTGCGCTGATTCAGCTTGCGCTGGATTTCACTACATTTGCAGGTATGGGACTTTCAGCTTATATGCTGTTTACCGCCACCATGGGGGGCAGGATTACGGTGGGCATGTTTGCTGCGGTGTTTGCGGCGCTGACGCAGATCTTTGCCATTATGCAGGAAGTGGTGAAGCAGCATATGGGCAATATGAACAGGGATGTGGGAAAGGTGGTGAACTTCCTTCGGCTCCTTGCCATGCCGGAAAGGGCAGGAGAGGAAGGGAAGCCCGACTTTACAAAGGGCATTGTGGCGGAAAATATCAGCTTCTGTTATCCGGGCAGGGAGACTCTTTCCATCAAAAACGTGTCCCTGCAGATTGCCGGGGGCGAGACCATTGCCATCGTGGGGGAAAACGGCGCGGGAAAAAGCACGCTTGTGCGCCTGCTGACAGGGATTTACCGTCCCGGGTCAGGGCGCGTGCTGGCAGGCGGACTGGACACGGCAAGGTATTCGCCAGTTTCTGTGTTTCAGGAGACTTCAGGTGTGTTCCAGAAATACCAGCGGTACAAAATGACATTAAAGGAAAATGTGGCTATAAGTGACAGTATGTCCGAAGCGGATCCGGGGCGTGCCAGGGCGGCGCTGGAGGAAAGCGGGTTTGAGAAGGACGGGATCGGATTGGAGGATATGCTTTCACCGGAATACGGCGGCGTGGATATTTCCGGCGGACAATGGCAGAGGGTAGCCATTGCGAGGGGCTTATACAGGAAGAACGGCTTTATTGTCCTGGACGAACCCACCGCCGCCATTGATCCCGTGGAAGAGACGAAGATTTATAAGCAGTTTGCCCGGCTGGCGGAAGGAAAGTGTGCGCTGGTGGTGACTCACCGCATTGGCTCTGCCCGGCTGGCAGACCGCATTATTGTCATGGATTCCGGGGAGATCGTGGATATGGGAACCCATGAGGAACTAATTGCCCGCCCGGGACAGTACGCCAGGATGTGGGAAGCCCAGGCACAGTGGTATGAGCGGGGGTGACATGGCATTTCTTGTAACAGTTCAGCCTTCGGCCAAACTGTTACCATTTCTTTCCTTTGACATATACTACATGACGCCAGAATTTACCGCACTGCACTAATTGAACAAATTTATCAATAAGTAAATCATCAATTAGTAAAACATAAAAAAGTAAAATATAAATAAGTAAAACATAAATAAGTAAATTATAATTGACTAAAACAAAACGATATGGTACTGTATACTATATAGATGGGCGGAATGGTTGTGCACCTGTTTTTGTGGGAAATTGGCTGCAAAATCAGGTGCAGGGGAGTTTCCGCCATGGATGGAGGCAGGATTATGTTTATTGGCAGGGAACGTGAATTGGCATCTCTTGAAAAATTGTATACGTCCGGTAAATTTGAGTTTGCGGTCATCTATGGCCGCCGCCGTGTGGGAAAGACCGCACTGATCAGCCAGTTCATCAACGGTAAAAAGGCAATTTATTTTATGGGCGTGGAGAGCAATGCCAGGCAGAACCTGGAGAATTTCAGTAAAAATATTATGGAATTTGGAATCGGCATACAGGCAGGGACAATTTTTACTTCCTTTCAGACTGCATTGGAATATGTTTTCAAAATGGCGGAAAATGAGAGACTGATCCTGGCGATTGACGAGTATCCATATGTGGCCCGCTCCTCCAAGAGCCTTGCTTCGACGTTACAGCTTTTGATCGATACGTACAAGGATCGTTCTAAATTGATGCTTATCCTTTGTGGATCCTCCATGTCATATATGGAGGATCATGTATTGGCATATAAGGCGCCGCTTTATGGCAGGCGGACGGCACAGATGAAAATATTGCCCTTTGACTTTGCGGATACCTGTCGATATTTCAAACACTTTTCCAGGGAAGACATGGCTGTGGTCTATGGTATGGTAGGAGGGACGCCGCAGTATTTGTTGCAGATGGATGATAGACTGAGCGTTGAGGACAATATTAAAAATACATTTCTTAATCCGGCGTCCTCGCTGTTCGAAGAGCCGGAGAACCTGATGAAGCAGGAGGTACGGGAACCTGCGCTTTACAATGCCATTATTACTGCCATTGCAGCCGGCGCTTCCCGTATGGCGGAAATATCGACAAAGGTTGGTGAGGATACCAGTGTCTGTGCCACCTATTTAAAGAACCTGATGACATTGGGACTGGTCCGGAAGGAAACGCCTTATGGCGAAAAGGCATCCCGAAAGTCCATTTACGCTGTTGATGATAATATGTTCCGGTTCTGGTATCGGTTTGTGCCGGAGAATCAGTCGGTTATTGGACGTGGAGCTGCCGAATTGGCTTTTAAACGAATTGAACCATACCTTTCGGATTATATGGGAAAAGTGTTTGAGGAAATATGCAGGCAGTATTTCTGGAAGCTGCTATTAAGCGGTGAATCGCCTGTGGAGTTCAAGGAACTGGGGCGCTGGTGGGGGACTGACCCGTCTACCCACAGCCAGGCGGAGATCGACATTATGGGCGAACAGGACAAGGATACCGCATTGTTTGGCGAATGCAAATGGACAAATGATAAGGTGGATGCGGGTGTCTTGGAAACATTGATAAAGCGAAGCAGCATTTTCCGTTACAGGGAAGTACATTTTTATTTATTTGCAAAAAGCGGTTTTACGAAAGGCTGTGTGGACACCGCCGGTAAGATGGGAAATGTGTCATTGGTGCATTATGAAAATCTTTTCAGGAAAATGACGGAGTGAGAGAGGAAGTTTCCTGGGTTGGTTGAATATGCGGTGTGACTTGGAATGCGGGATGAAGTAATGAAATACTTGGAGGAGACATGCGTAAAGTATAGTGGACGTCTGCCGGAATACAATATCAGTGCATCTGGAGTTATGGTGCTGTGTAAGGCGTGTGACAAGTATTTGGAATTGGTTTTTGGTCATAAGAATAATTCGCTCATTTCAAATGAGCGAATTATGAGTGGAAAAGTAATTTAAAATAGTTTCAACTGCACCGTTGGAATTATTTTAATATTGTTTGCCAAATCAGGTCATCTGTGATATGGGGCACTCCCGTAAACCGACGTTTATATCCGGTGAGCACCATTTCCGGTTTCTCCTCCACTCTGTATTCCATTCTGTATCCTCCTTCTAATGACAGTTTCAGAGACAGTCTTGAAAAGGAGTTTAACTTTGCGCCTTCCCTGCGCGCCTGGGATGGCGTGATTCCATGGAAACGGGTAAATGCCCTGGTAAAGCTGTCGGGATTGTCATAGCCGTATTTCAAAGCCACATCTATGACTTTCGCATCGCTTCCGGCCAGTTCACTGCCTGCCAGGGTCAGCCTGCGGCTGCGGATATACTCTCCCAGGGTGTATCCGCACAGAAGTCCGAATACCCGCTGGAAATGATATCCGGTGGAATAACTCTGTCTGGCGATTTCATCATAATCCAATTCTTCCGCAATATGCGCTTCCACATAATCGATGGCCCGCTGTATTCCCATTACCCAGTCCATGGCGTATCTCCTTGTCTGATGCGTTACAGTCCAACCGCAACGCCCCTGTCTGCAAACAGGATAGCAGTTTTCAGGATGTGTTTCCCGACATTTTGTGGGGAGACGTGTGGGTTCAGGGAATCCTACTCCACATGCAGCCGGTAAACCCTGGAAAGTTCGCCGTGCATATCGCCCATGGTCTGATAAAATTCACAGCCGTATTTCTCATACAGTCCGGTGTGGTTTGTGGAGATATAGATATCATGTACCCCTTCGGCTCTGGCAAGCCTTTCGACTTCCAAAAATAATTTCCCCATGTGGCGGTGCCCCCTGTATTCCGGAAAAGTATATACAAACCCGATCCAGGGGGTCAGGTCGGTGGGCTGGATATCATCTTTTTCCGCGTAAGTACAGAAGGAAACCAGTTCATTCCCTTTGATGAGCAGCAGTACCTTAGAGTTTTCGCCCAGGGTACTTTTGAAAGTGTTCCCGCTTAGCAGCTGGTATAGGAATTGTCCGGCGCCCCAGTCGCTTTTCCTGATCTGATCCAGCCAATATTCCTGTCGGTCACAGCTGAAATATTCTATTACCTGCATTGGTCGTTCCTCCTTGTTTTTGGTTGCAAGCCCGGAGCAGTCCATCGCGAGTAGAATCCGTGTTGTCCGGCCAGTCCCAGTTTGATTGTTCCATTCGTTTTAGTACTGCCGGTTTGAATACTTTTTGTAGGCGGAAGTTTTCTACATACTTTCTTGCAATCACAATTTCAATATATCTGTGGGAATGTCTGGGAATGCCTATGACGAAAATGTTTTCGTGCCTCATTCCGCCATAAACTAAATTGATAAATACCTTTGCGCCTGGACGGAATTGTTTTGTCCCGTACTTTAACTCGTGGTTTTCCCCGTGTTCATGTTCTCCAACGATATTGCCGACAAGGCACCAACGCCATTCCTGTTCGGCGGAAATTTCTTCACTCACTTGCTCCATGCCCTTGCCCGCCCATTCAAATTGATCAGGAACTGTGCACAGTTCCTTGGTATCATTATAAGCCATTTACAGTAGGAATACAATTTTGACTTTAACCGTTTTTTCTACAGAATCTGCGTTGAAAAAAGTACTGTTTCATGATACTATTTTAAAAATACAGACTAAAAACAGGGATTATTTGATCATGTCAAATCGGAGGGCGAATCATGGATCAGATATTTGTAACAGAGTTGACAATACAAAAGGTCAGGCACTTAGAGAATATTACCATCCCCTTGTCGAAGGAGCATATAAAGCATCTGATTCTGACAGGAAAAAACGGAAGCGGTAAAACAAGTGTCGTGGAAGCGATGGCGGAATATTTACAAAATGCTTTTACAAATGAGTTTTTTGAAGCAAATAAAAAAAACTTGAGTAATGCAATAGAAAATAAAAATAATGCTGTCAAAAATGGAGCTGATGAAGCAGAAATTCTAAAATGGAATCATGATGTCTATGCTCTTGAAAATATAGTAATGCGAAATAGAAAAGGCTTAGATTTATATCTTAATCATGATATGAGCAGTATTGTGTGGTTAAAAGAAAAGTATCACTATATTCTGGCTTATTATAGCGCAGATAGGGTATTTCAAACAATGCAGCCTCAGCATGTGGAAAAAGTGGAATTGAGAGATGATTACAAGCTGGAGGAATTTCCCCGAAATGAGTTTGTAAAATATCTATTAGACCTGAAAATGACAGAGGCATTAGCAAGAAATAATAACAAAACGGAAAAAGCGGACGAAATAGCAAAATGGTTCGAGAAGCTGGAAGAACTTCTGAAAAAAGTGTTTGAGGATGAATCGGTGAAGATATTATTTGATGAGGATACGTTCCGGTTTCAGATCTCACAGCAGGGAAAAGAACTTTTTGATTTTAATACACTGTCCAGGGGGTATCAGGCAGTGTTGGATATCGTTCTGGACATTATTATGCGGATGGTGAGTCAGACAAAGCGTTCATTTGACTTTTTGCTTCCGGGGATTGTGTTGATAGATGAAATAGACGCGCATCTCCACCTGGAACTACAGAAAAATATTATGCCTTTATTGACTACAATTTTTCCTAATATACAGTTTATTGTGACTTCGCACTCGCCTTTTGTTTTGAACAGTCTGGAGAATACGGTGATTTATGATCTGGAAAATAATGTATTAGTAGAAAGTGGATTGAATAATGTACCTTATGACGGTATTGTAGAAGGGTATTTCAGGGCAGACAAAATGTCTGATGCATTGAAGGAAAAGTTTGAGCGATATAAAAACCTTGTCAGCAAAGAAAAGCTTACAGATGATGAGATGGGTGAAATTGCAGAATTAGAATTGTATTTAGATGAAATACCAGACTATCTCGCATGGGATATTACAACCGAGTATCAAAGGATGAAACTGGAATTTATGAATCGGGAGGACATAGATGGTTAAAATAGAACGCTCTTTCCCAGCGCCTGAATCATTGGCAGAAGAAGCACGGAAGGTAAATGGAAGATATGATAAACAAGATGTGATAGAGCAGCTAAAAGAAGACTTTCATAATAAATGTTATATATGTGAGTTGAAGGATTTACAGGATCCGAACGTAGAGCATCTATTTCCGCATAAAAACGGGAAATATCCAGAGAGGAAGTTTGATTGGGAAAATCTTTTCTGGTCATGTGGGCACTGTAATGGAATAAAGAATAACAGCAAGTACGATGAGGGGATATTAGACTGTTGTAAGAGTGATCCCGAAAAAAGTATTTGTTTTCGGCTAAGAAATAGTGATGTAGTAATAGCTGTGTCTGATCCGGAGGATGATATACTTAGAAGGACAGCTTCTTTGATAACGGAAACGTTTTCACTGAAAAATACGGGTATGAGAATATATACCAGCGATGAAAGGGTAAAACAGCTTCAAAAGGAGATGAATCTGCTGTATAAGCAGCTTGAAAAGATTCATAATGGTTCTGGTTCAAAAGTAACCATGAGAATGATCCGAAGCATGTTAAGACGGGAATCTGCGTTTGCTGCATTTAAAAGATGCTATGTGCGTGATCATGCCATGGAATATCCGGAACTACAGCAATATGTATCATTAGATGCATAATGTACTGGAGGGAAACGCCTTTATCAGCGTTTCCCTAACTCAATGCCTGCTTTTCCAGGAATATTCTTTGTCCACCCTCCTGTTGGACGCTTATTTCTATTTTTCGATAAATCGATGGAATACTTCCCCGATATCTCCATCTATGCATATGGATCTGTCTTTAACTTCCCTCGGACATCCCGCATTCCCATAATTGATGCAGGCATACACCGCCTTCGGGTTCTCAGCCGTCATCCGCCAGAAGGGGTATTTGATGATCCCGGGGGTGTTATTTCCAACGCCCAATTCCAGAAATAAGATTTTCTGTCCCTTATGGAGACGTATAAAAGCCTGATACCTGTCTGCGGCTTTATGCCAGCCGCTGTCTTCAACAAAAGTACTGTCCGCCCGCAGGTTCATTGACATGGGCGCGCCGCATACGGGACAATGCGGGATTAACTCGGATGGGATACGCATATTTTCCTGTTCGGCGACCATTTTTCTGATCACGGTTTCATTGTCGTAAGTTTTGTCATGGCAGGGCTTCGAGCATTGCCATAAGCCATAATCGCCCTGTGTGTAAAATAACCTTTGTTTATCGAAACCTGCTTTCTGGAAACAGTGGTCTACATTGGTGGTCAGCACAAAATAGTCCTTATCCTGTACCAGCCTGAATAAATCGTCGTAAACACTTTTCGGAGCATTTTGATATCGGTTAATAAAAATGTAACGGCTCCAGTACGCCCAGTATTCCTCCAATGTCTCAAATGGATAGAAGCCGGCTGAATACATATCCCGAAAGCCATATTTTTCTATAAAATCCGGAAAATTATCTGTAAAGCGTTTTCCGGAATAAATGAATCCGGCAGAAGCAGACAGGCCTGCCCCTGCCCCGATCACAATAGTGTCGGCGCTTTCCATTTCCCGTTTCAATTTCTCGACGGATCGCCCTGTCTCTGTATCATGGCAATTACTGCCGGCTGATTTCGCAGCTGCTGTCTTTGTGTACATTGAAAACTACCTCCATGGGGCATATTTTCTGTTAGAAGTCCCCCTGCCTGCATAGGGCAGAGGGAATCAATATTTGACTGAGGGTCTTTGGGACCGGCTTATTCTGCCACGACAGAAACTCTCTGCTGGATATGGTTTCCGTTGAATGCTTCATCGACCATGGCAATCGCATAGTCGGCATAGCTGATTACGCTTTCTCCCCTGGAGTTCAGAATCAGTTCCTCGCCGCCTAAGATGTATTTTCCGGTTCTTGCCCCGTCTGCCTGGAAATCTCCGGCAGGGCTGACATAGGTCCATTTGACATCGGTTCTGGTGCGGAGCTCATCAAGCGCCTTCCCCATGTGAGAGGCAAGGGGCTTGAAAATATCCGGGAAGTCTGCCCCGTCCATGACCTGTACGGTATGCTCCGGATTCACATACAGAGTGCCTGCGCCGCCAACGACAAGAAGCCTTGTTTCCCTGCCGCTTACAAGGTCGCAGAGATGTTTCAGGGAGGTGCCATGCTGCGGCAGGGTCTCCGGCGTCCACGCTCCGAAAGCGTCGATCACGACATCAAAGCCCTCCAGATCGGCAGTGTTCAGATCAAACAGGTCCTTCTGAATGACGTTTGCTGCCGCCGACCGGTTCTCACCGTGCACGACAGCGGTAACGTCTGCCCCTCTTGCAATAGCTTCCTCAACAATCAGTTTTCCCTCTTTGCCATTTGCACAAATAACTGCAATTTTCATTATTTGTCCTCCTAAATTTGGTTTTCTTTTTGCGGCTTGTTTTTTCCCGCCTGTAAGATTATACTATAGCCGTAAAGAAGAAACGTAAAGTAAGCACTTTATTGTGCCATAGTAACCAAAAGGAAACTAATGTGAAGAAATGGGGGCTTTTTATGGAAAAAAATTTACCAGCCTGCCCGGTGGAAACTACATTAATGCTGATCAGTGACCGCTGGAAAGTACTGATTATCCGTGACTTACTAGAAGGGACGAAGCGGTTCGGGGAATTAAAAAAATCCATCGGAAGTGTATCGCAAAAGGTGTTGACGGCGAATCTGCGTTCCATGGAGGAGAGCGGGCTGCTCACCCGGAAAGTATATCCGGAAGTACCGCCACGTGTAGAATACACCTTGACAGAAACAGGATATAGCCTGAAACCGATTCTGGACGCGATGGTGGCGTGGGGGACGGAATACAAACAGAAACAAGGATGATATTCCTGCCGGGTATAAGCTGCTGCGACGGCTGTAAGCCGAAACGGGAGGGAGGGTTTTATGGGAACGGGAATTATGGTGTGCGGCTTGAATGGCGCCGGGAAGAGCACGTTGGGGAGAGCCCTCGCGGAGAAACTGCATTTTCATTTTATTGATAATGAAGATCTGTATTTTCCCAAGACAGATCCCAATAATATTTTTGCTGATCCACGCACCCGTAAGGAGGTGGAAGAACTTCTTTTTCATGAAATTAATGTTCATGAAAATTTCGTGTTTGCCTCTGTAAAGGGCGATTATGGGGAAATGATCTATCCTTGTTTTCGGTATGCCGTATTGGTGGAGGTTCCGAAAAATATTCGGATGGAGCGGGTCAGGAATCGTTCTTTTCAAAGGTTTGGTGACAGAATGCTGTCCGGCGGGGATCTGTATGAACAGGAGGAACGTTTTTTCGCAATGGTTGAATCCAGGGCGGAGAATATGATTGAGGAGTGGGTAAGGGCGCTAAGCTGTCCAGTGATCAGGGTAGATGGAACAAGGCCCATTGAAGACAATGTGAAGCTTATCACAGGGCAGATGCGGTAAAACAGGTTGATAAGTTGAGACCGGATATTTTATCGAATATCAATAAAAATATATTGACATTCGATTTCCTGCGTGTTATATTGTCGGTACGAAGTCATAGGTAAAGTTTGGAAGTAAACTTCCATGCAATATTTGTACCGGAAAGCTGGAAAGGAAAGAAGAATGATCAAATTTTTTAAGAGATTCCCTCTGATATCATCCATAATACTGTCGGCTGTCATCGGAATAGGTCTAACGCTTATACAGGGGATGGATTCCATTGTAAAGGAGATGACGAGATACGGTTGGCAGAACGGGCTCGAGGAACTGGTCAGGAACATTAATGTGGGAGTGTTCATAGGCGGAGCATTCACGGTACTTCCGTTTACCTTTACGGCAACAGAGATTTTCCTGCTGGTAAAGGGGTGGAAGAACCAGGGGATTCATAAGAAGGGGATCCGCTTTGACCTGGTGGGCATTGTGCTTGGGATGTTTTACTGCCTTATCTATCTGAGTATTTTTGATGATGTTGTATTTGACAGCGATTGGACCGATCAGCTGGTAAATTCTCAGACGCATACACCGATCAATGTCCAGTCTGTGGTTACGGTGGCGGTGATTGCGCTGGCGGCTGTGACCGGGTATATGGCGGTGAATCTGATCCCCCTTAAAAAAGTGCCTCCATTGGCGCTGGTATTGGGTATGGCGGCCATGTATCTTGGCGTCATTGAGTGTGTGATCTGTGGGATACAGGTTTTTCGGGGGCGGACCTATGATTTCTATCTGCTGCTGTATCCTTTTAACTGTGCGCTGCTGACAGCCAGGACTGTGGGACATAAGATGTGGGAATGGGACAGGATGATGGAGGAGGATGAGACCCGGAGAGAACAATATTCCGAAGGGAAAGGATTCATTCAAGGGTGTAACCGTTTTCTGGTAAGCTCCCGGCGCTGGCCGCTGGCAGCATTCCTGTTGATGTGGCCCCTGCTGGGGGTTATGACCGGAATATTGCTTTTGTTTGGCCAGAGGCCGGATGCGGTGATCAGGGCGTTTACGGAGACAAGCGACTGGAATCTGTCCCAGAGAGTCGCGCCCCAAAATGTGCTCTATGACGAGCATTATCTCTGTACCGTGGCAGCAGGAGGCCATGAAAAAATTGTGAAACCCCAGAGGCTGGGGGTGCGGCATGGGCATCAGGTCATTGTGAACAGGCAGCTCTGTGTGGCCAACGCCTTTGAACAGATCCTGGAAGAATGCACACCCCGCTTCCACAGAGCCCTGCGCGGCTTTTATGACACCTGCGGGTTTCCGGTGGCAAGGCTGATCCATTCCCAATATGCCGCCGATCTGATCTACTTGCTGATGAAGCCTCTGGAGTGGATCTTTCTGGCAGTGTTGTATCTGGCGGAGACAAATCCGGAAAACAGGATAGCCATTCAGTATACAGGAAAGAGTCTGGAGGATTTCCGGCAGGGAACTGTGTATCATTGATTCCCGCAGGCGAGCATTGCTTGCTATACTGCATAACGCTGAACGTTGCCTAATGTAATCATGCGATTGAACCAGTCAGCGTTATGCAGTCTGGTTTCGCGGCAAGTGAAATCTTTAGCAGTATAAATAAACATTGTTTATTGGACACATGTTGCCCATTGAGCAAACATTGCCCGTTGGGCAGACATTGTCTGTTGGACAATGGGGAAAACAGCCAGCCAGCAAGGAGGGATTTTGAGGAAATGAAGCAAATGGAAACAGGCGTAAAGCAGGCTTGGATAAAGGGAACAAAATATCTCCTGGACTTTATGTTCTGCGGGGGGATCCTGGTGACGGTCTCCCTGCCCTGGAGCATTAAATGGGCGGGAAGCCAGCTGCCATATCTCATCCAACATTATGAGGAGTCGGTCATCATCTATTTTGTCCTTGGGATTGCGGCGGAGAAGCTGCTCTGGGAACTGCGAAAGATTTTTAGGACAGTGCTGGCGGGCAATTGCTTTGTCCGGGAGAATGTGACCAGCCTGCAGAAAATGGCAAATTGGAGTTTCTTTATCGCACTGATGTCAGTGGTCAGAAGTATTGTGTATATGACAATTGCCATGTGTGTGATCGTCTTTGTGTTCATGGTGGCCGGACTGTTCAGCAAGGTCTTAAGCTTTGTGTTTGACCAGGCGGTGGCGTACAAGGAAGAAACGGATTGGACAATATAGGGGGGACTTAAAATGTTGACTGATATGTGTGCCAAGGCATATAAAGGGGTATTGTTATGGGAATCATTGTGAATCTGGATGTGATGATGGCGAAGCGCAAGAAAGGGCTGACAGAACTTGCGAATGAGGTGGATCTTACCCTTGCCAATCTCTCCATCCTGAAAAATAATAAGGCAAAAGCAATCCGTTTTACCACACTGGAGGCCGTATGTAAGGCTCTGAACTGTCAGCCCGGAGATATTCTGGAGTATGTGGAGGACGAGGAAGAACCAGAAGGGCAAGGAGAAGGTGGGGAATGACAGTATGGGAAAGCGTTTCAGATGGATCATGGTTCTATGCTGTCTGGCGTTGCTGTCTGCCTGCGGGGAACAACAGGAATTGGCGGATATGAAATCTCTCATTATCGATGATAAAAGGGCAATGATATGGGAAGAAAGGGTATATATTCCGTTTTGTGTGGTATCCAAAAGTGACTGTGGCGCATTGATCGGCTATGTGGATGGAGATACAGATGACAGGATCAGTGAATTTAAGGGGTTTCTGCCGGAAGAATGGGTGGTAGGCTGGATGCCCATGGATGGCGGTGCAATACTGATGAAAGAGGAAAATGTGGTTGACATTCCGGACGGGTTGGTTCAGGAATATTAGTGCGAAGAGAATTTGGGATTCCGTAAAGCAGAGTCACGGAAAATAGTGTGAATACAAAAAGAAAAGAAGAGGAGAATGACGATGAGTGATGTAAACAATAATCAGGGAACCTGGGCGGAACCGTCACAACCTTCCGCAGGCAATGGATATTCAGGTGCGCAGCAATCCTCGGCAGATATGACGGATAACACGGCTGGTACCCCGGCATCTGGAACTGGTACCCTGGCATCAGGCACTGGTACCCTGGCATCAGGCACTGGTACCCCGGCATCTGGCGCTGGTACCCTGGCATCGGCCACTGATACTTCGGCTCCAGCAGCCGGAGTATTTACCGGGCAGCCGGCTTCCGCTTTTGTGAACGGCACGGCTGCGCCCCAGCCCACACCGCCTGCTTTCGGGGCGGCGCCGGCGCCTTACCCGGTGGTGCAGAACAGGCCCCGTCACGTGGATACGGAGGAGACAAAGCGTCTAAAAGAGAACTATCACTTTTTTGGAATGGCTTCCTTTCTCTATGCAGTGTTTTATGCCTTTTGCATGTTCCACAACGGATCGGGGGTGACGTACCCTTTTTTCGTGGCAGGCAGTCTCTTACTTTTGTGCTTATCTTTAGCAAAGTTAGGGATTACCTTAAAAAGCGGAAGCGTTTTTTATATGGTGAGCATGATGCTGCTTGGCATTTCCACCTTTCTCACTGACGATGGGCGTATTATCGCCTATAACAAGCTGGGGATATTCCTGCTGATTATGAGCCTCCTGCTAAAGCAGTTTTTTGACACCTCCCAATGGAAGCTTGGGAAATATCTGGGAAGTATCATACAGGCTGTTTTCATGAGTATCGGTGAACTGCCGCGGCCTGTGCAGGACGGAGCCGCTTATCAGAAGAACAGGAGCGGAAAAAGAAGCAGGACTACGGGGTATATTTTAATCGGCCTTGCCATCTCCGTCCCGCTGCTGCTGGTGGTACTGGCCCTGCTTGCCAGCGCGGATGCGTATTTCCTGGAGATGGTGAAGAAGGTATTCGGAAGCATCAATCTCCCTAACATGATGAACATTGCATTCCGGATCGCGTTTATGTTCTTTTTTTCCTATATGCTGACCTCATATCTCTGCAAGAGGCAGATCAAAGAGGAGGTGAAGGATCACCGCACCGGCGAACCGGTGATTGCAATTACCGTGACGGCCATGCTGACTTTTGTGTATCTGATCTTCTCTGTGGTGCAGATCGCGGGGCTGTTTCTGGGACAGTTAAAGCTGCCTGAGGGGTACACTTACGCAAAATATGCGAGACAGGGCTTTGCCCAGCTTCTGGTGGTGAGCATTCTGAACCTGATCATTGTGCTGGTATGTGTGAGCTTTTTCCGTAGAAGCAAAGTCTTAAGGGTGATTCTGACAATGATGTCACTTTGCACCTTTGTCATGATAGCATCCAGTGCCATGAGAATGTTCATTTACATCCGCTTTTATTATCTGACCTTCCTGAGAATCCTGGTGCTGTGGGCCCTTGCGCTGTTGACGGTGCTTTTCCTGGGGATCCTGATCAGCATCTATGCGGAAAGGTTTCCGCTGTTCCGCTACAGTATGGCGGTGGTGACGGTGCTTTATCTGGGGCTTTCCTTTGCCCATCCCGACTATATCATTGCCCGGGTGAACATTGCGAACACGAATGAGGAAAGCAGGCAGTGGTGGGTGGATGAAAGCGTGGCGCCTTACCATGACTTCACATATCTCAGCAGACTCAGCGCAGATGCGGCGCCGGCGCTGGTCCCCTATATGGAGGGTCTTGGATATGATTTCGCGGCGTTTGACAGTGAAAGCGCGCTGGCCTATGCGAAGGAGCAGCGTAAGGACAGCGAACCGCGTTATCTGCGCAGGCATGAGATCGGGGATTTCGGATACTGGTGGATGGAGAACCTGCAGGACCGCACGGAAAACTTTGGGATCAGGACCTTTAACCTGTCCCGGTATCATGCGATGCGGCTGATGGAGACAGGAACCGGAGGACTGTCTACGAATACAAAATGAGACTCACTGTTACTGGAGTACTTGTGATGATGGTCAATGGACTGAGAAATGTATCTAATATTTGGCTTTAGTTTTGGATGGGAGGTGTGAGATTATGAATTTCACTGTCTACGTAGGAATTGGAATTTTGCTTGTTTTAACGATAATCGGATTCCTTATTTTGCTAAGACACAATTCCTTTAAATCTGAAAATAGTAAAGGAATATATATTGTGACAGGGGCGCTGCAAGCGGTTCATATCATATTGTATTTGACAGGATTATTGGAGAAAATCGCTCAAATTAATGTGTATATTGCATTTGGAATTTGTGCTGTTGTTTCCATTGCATGTATTTTGATGTCTGGTTGGATGTTGCTGTCTTTTTCAAAGTATAAGCATGGAATAAAGTATCTGCTTATGTTTATTGCTATACTTCAAGTGATTAGTACGATTATTATATTTTTGTTGCCCGAAGCAGGTATTTCACCATTAATCCAATTTTCATTAAATATATCATAAGTACTTATTGAACAAACAGGTGGAATTTATTTTGCGTCATCTGCACAAGTTATTTTCGGACAGTTCTCCGGGCAGTCTCTTGGAAACCACAAGCCAGCTGACCGCCAGTATCACATCTGCGCCCAGCCAGGCGGCAATCTCGGCGTAGAAGATGCCTGTCTCTCCCACAGCCAGGGGCAGCAGGAGCGCAGTGCCCGTCCGCATGATAAATTCCGCAATGCCGGATGCCATGGGGAGCAGAGTGTTGCCAAGTCCCTGAATGCAGGAGCGGATCACATGAAGGATATAGAGAACGGGAAGGCAGACACTCATGACGGCAAGATAGAAATAGGCGATCTGCAGGGTCTGTGCAGTCTCCTCCGGCGTACCGGAGATAAACCAGCCTAAAATAGTCCTGCCGAACAGCAGCATGACTGCGGCGATCACAAGCGATGTTGCAATGGCGATCACAAGGGCAGAGCGTGTCCCCTGACGGATGCGCCTGCTCTTTCCTGCGCCCAGATTCTGTCCTACATAAGTAATCATGGCGTAGCCGTAGGAAGTGGCGGCAATCTCTAAGATACCGTAAAGCTTGTTGGTGGCGGTAAAGCCTGCGATGAAAAGCACGCCGAAGCCGTTTACCACGAACTGCACGATCATACCGCCTATTGCAATGATACAGTTTTGGAATGCCATGGGAAAGCCCAAAGCCATCAGCCTTCCGCCCAGCTTTGCCTCCATTCGGAAATCGGAAGCCGACATTTGGAGGATCTCAATCCTGCGGATGTGAGTAAGACAGAACAATCCCGACACAAGCTGGGCGATCAGTGTTGCAGCCGCAGCACCGGCGATCCCCCAGTGAAGGACCAGCACGAACAGCAGATCCAGAGCGATATTGGTAAAGGAAGCCACCACCATGGCCCGCAGGGGAGTCTGGCCGTCGCCCAGGGAGCGGAGAACGCTGGCAAAAAAATTGTATGCCATGACGATGGGCAGTCCCAGAAACATGATCCGCAGATACAGCAGTGCGTTGCCCATGATGTCGTCGGGAGTCTGCAGCAGTGTCAGCACAGGACGGGCGGTCAGTTGTCCTGCCATGACCAGCACCAGGGAGGAGACCAGGGCGAGAATGCAGGAATTGCCAATGACCTTTCGCAGGCTGTCATGTTTCCCGGCGCCGAATTCCTGCGCCATCCGGATGGCAAAGCCCTGTGCAAAGCCCTGTACGATGCCCAGCATCATCCAGTTCATCCAATCCGAAGCGCCCAGTGCCGCGAGTGCGCCCACCCCCAGATATTTCCCCACCACCATGGTGTCTACCACCGTATACAACTGCTGAAAGACGTTGCCTGCCATCAGGGGCAGCGCAAAGGTCAGGATCAGTTTTCCGGGATTTCCCTCTGTCATGGTCTTAATACGTTTGTTCATGTGTCTCTCCGATATTCTTATCATACATTATTAGTAAATATATCATTATCAGTGTACCTATTATAGCATAAAAACCCCTGCTGCAATTTTTTTGTTTGAATAAATCAAAACCAGTGTCAAAATTATATTTTGTATGTTATGATTATTTATATTTCCTGTTGGACGGGGAATGGTGTTATAATAGCTGCAGGAAAAAGTAAGCGGCGGCATGACCGGCGCGGAGGAATAAAATGAGATCTTTTGAAGAATTGGAGCAGTTTTTCGGAAAATGTGAACAGGCGTATTTTGTAACCACACTGCCTTTTTCGGAGGACGCTGTTCTGGTGTATGGAAATAGCGCTGCCGCTGCCCTGACGGGTATCAATATGAAGGAAATAGCGGGACACAGGGTAAAGGATCTGGGCGGGCATTGGAAGGATAAAAGGCATATGTACAGTTCCGTCTTTGACGGCGATCTCTGTCTTACCGTGATCGTAGACATGGCGGAGGCAGAGATAAGGGCGGAGGAAACTCATGAGGAATACCGCAGGAATATGGAGAAAGCGCTTGAGGCAGCCAATGAGGCCAACCAGGCGAAGACCAAGTTCCTGTCGGAAATGTCCCATGACATCCGCACGCCCATGAACGCCATTGTGGGCATGACGGATATCGCCCTGAAATATGTGGAGGACAGCAGGCGGACGGAGGACTGCCTAAAGAAGATCAAGATCGCCTCCGGCCATCTGATGGGACTGATCAATGAGGTGCTGGACATGTCCAGGATTGAAAGCGGTAAGCTCACTCTAAACCTGGATGATTTTCGGCTGACAGACCTGATTCACTCTATCATGATCGTTATGAAGCCCCAGGCCGAGAAAAAGAAGATCCTTTTTCAGCTGGAACTGGGTGAAATCCTGTACGAAAACCTGCAGGGCGATGCCATGCGCATTCAGCAGATCTATATCAATCTTTTGTCCAATGCGGTCAAGTATACGCAGGAGGGCGGAAATGTGCGCATGAAGCTGCACCAGGAGCAGGGAGAAAACGGAATGGTACGCCTCATGGCCGAAGTGGAGGACAACGGTATCGGCATGACGCCGGAGTTTGTGGAGCGCATTTTTGATCCGTTTGAGCGGGAGAGGAACACCACCTTCAGCAAGATTGAGGGAACCGGCCTGGGAATGAGCATTACCAAAAAGCTTGTGGAAATGATGCAGGGTGAAATCCGTGTGGAGAGCAGTAAGGGGAAAGGCAGCAAGTTCAGTGTGTGCCTGCAGGTGGAGCTTTCGGATAAGGGCGCTGCCTTTGAAAAAAATGCCCTGGCCGGGCGGCGCGTGCTGGTATTGCAGGGAGTGGAGGAAGAATTGAAGCGGCTCCCCGGAATGCTGAGACACCTTGGTATGGAAGTGGACGAGGCTTCCCGCGGTATGGAGGCGGTGGATCTGATCAATGATGCCGACATTGAGGGAGCGGACTATTTTGCCATGCTTACCGGCGGCAGGCTTGCCGACATGGAGATTTCCCTTTTTCTGCCGGAGGTCCGTGCGAGAAAGGGGAAAGATTTTCCCATACTGCTTTTGTCGGAGAACGACTGGTCGGAAGAGGAGTATTTGCTGAAGCAGGCCGGAGTGACCTCCTTTGTCCCGCTGCCTTTGTCCGAAGGCCGTCTGTCCCAGGTACTGTACGCCTGCACCGAGGAAGGCAGGAGCAGTCAGGCCCGGGCGGAAAGCAGGCTCGAGAGGAGTTACCAGAGCAGCCGTATTCTTCTGGTGGAGGACAATGAACTGAACATGGAGATCGCACTGGAAATCCTGGGAAGCACAGGAGTGCAGATCGATACGGCATACAATGGCAGGGAAGCGGTGGAGGCTTTCCGCGGGAAACCGGAATTTTACTATAAGCTGATTTTTATGGATATTCAGATGCCTGTCATGGATGGACTGGAGGCTACAAGGCAGATCCGCGCCATGGAGAGGGCCGATGCGTCTGCGGTGACCATCGTTTCCATGACCGCGAATGCTTTCGCGGAGGACAGACAGCGGTCTATTGAGGCGGGAATGAATGCCCATATTACAAAACCTCTTGACGTGGAGCAGCTGCTGGAGTGCCTTGATCGGTGGTGTGGGAGGTAAGCATGCAGCAATATCAGGAAGAATACATTGCAAATACCAGAAATCTCATAGAACTGATGCGGCATAAAAGAACTGCCGGGATGCCGCCGGAAGAGAAGGACTGCCGGAATGGGCAGCAGGGAAACCAGACAGGGCGGCAGGGAAACCGGGCGGAGCAGCAGGAAAGCCAGACAGGATTGCAGGGCAACCGGGCGGGGCAGCAGGAAAGCCAGACAGGGCGGCAGGGAAACCGGGCGGAGCAGCAGGAAAGCCAGACAGGATTGCAGGGCAACCAGACGGGGCAGCAGGGAAATCCGACAGAACTGCAAAAGAGCCGGGCGGTGAGGGAGATTCGGGAAAGAAACACCAGGATCCTGCGGGAAAACCTGATTCCGACCCTGGATGATATCCTTACCGTCAGCCGGGAGGACATAGACTCCCTGGTGGAGTTCGCGGACACATTAATGCGGCTCGGGCTGGATGCCGGCGTGCGCTATTATATCTGTAAGGCTCTGGTATCCTATGCGAGAGTGAAGGAAGAGAGAAACCTTCTGATCAAGGAGCTCTATATGACCGGGATGGCGCTTTTCGGGCTCAAGAATATCTCGGGGGACAAAAATGACGGGCAGTTCTGCTGGAAAATGCAGATGGTATTCGGCGAGGCGGCAGGTTATATTCGAATCTATGACAAAATTGAGGATGCGGAGACAAGGGGCTATATCCACCGCTCCATGGGAAATCTGGCCCTGGGGCTCTCAGGGCGTGACGGTAAGACGGCGGAGCGGAAAATGGAAGTGATCAGACGCTCCCTGCAGGTGCTGACGGATCCCGTTTATCAGCGGAAGACCCCGGAGCTGCCATGGGAGACCTATATTTATAAACAGCATCAGGAGCGGACTACGCTGATGGAGTATCTGCGGAGCGGAGAGGTTACGGCCAGGATCGTCGGCGAGGTCATGGAGTCCGCCCAGTATGTCTATGACAGGCAGATGGAAAATGCAAGGGAAAAGGGAATGCCGCTGGAGGCGCGGTGGCTTCATAACTATTATGCGGCATCCTATTACTGTGGAGTATATACTCTGCCGGAGCTGCTGCACAGGCTGGAAGGGGTATACGCATCGGTGTCCTTCGCGGACTACAGCGCCAACGGGATGTACGGCAATATTTACCTTCCGCAGTTTTACTCTGTCTATGTGTCCAAGGACCCGGAAATGCTGGAGAGGAAGAGGCCGGTTGTGCTGATGATGTACCGCCGGGTGGCGGAGTATTTGAAGCATGTGCCGCTGGGGGAGGACAGGGATAAGCTGTTCTTTTATGTGAGGGGCAGTCTGGCGGCCTATATAGAATATCCGGGGGATAACTGTTTTCTGGATTACGTGAAGGAGGTAACCGCCGGCAGGCGGCCGGAAGCCTATGCACATTCCTGCCGGGTGGCGGAAATGGCTTTGTGCATCCTGGAAGAGATGATGGCGGAAATGCCCGGGCAGCTTCTGGGGATCAGGGGCATCCGGGATGTTCGGGAGCTTGAGGAGCGCAGGGAGGAGCTCAAGAGCTTCCTGCATGACTGCTGCGTCCTGCGCAATGTGGGAAAGCTGGAGATGCTGGAGCTTTATGAAGTTTCGGGCCGGAGCTGGTTCGCGGAGGAGGAAGAGCTGCATCGCACCCATCCGCTCCTTGGAAGAAACATACTGTCCCGATGCGATTCCACAAAGGATCTGGCGCCGGTGGTTCTGGGACATCACAGATGGTATGACGGGCAGGGCGGCTTTCCGGAGGAGTATCACCGGGAGGAAGAGCAGGATGCGGTGCTGACGGACATTGTGAGTGTCGCGGATTTCATGGGAAACGGTTTCGGCCGGGAGGGGGACGGACAGGCGGAGGAAAACGGTCTGGAGGAAACCAATTCGGAGGAAATCGGTTTGGATGAGTTGCTGCGGCACCTGCAATCATTCAGCGGCACCAGGTTTTCGCCGTATGTGGTGGAAGCAGCGGAAAGGTGTTTTTTCAAGGCAGCGTGCCCGGAAGGGTGAGCGAAGGAGGCAGAAGGCGTTTTTTGAAGCAGCGTGTCTGGAAGGGTGAGCGGAAGCGGTGGAAAGGCGCCTTTTTGAAGAAGCGTGTCCGGAAGGGCGAATGGAAGTGCCAGAAAATGTTTCAGCGGGATATTGGGACACCGGATGGAGGAATGATAGAAATGACAGAAGTCAGGTTTTACGAAAATGCAGAGGATGCATTGCTGGAATTTGCTGTGATCATATCCAAAACAGAAAATCAATATGTCTTTTGCAAACACAGGGACAGGGAGACCTGGGAAGTCCCCGGAGGCCACAGGGAACCCGGGGAAACCATCATGGAAACGGCAAGGCGGGAACTGTATGAGGAAACGGGAGCCCTGGAATTTGACATAGAGCCTGTCTGCGTATATTCCGTTGTCAGACCGGATCAGGCTGATGATCGGGAATCCTTCGGGATGCTGTTTTATGCGGATATCAAACGCTTTGAGGCGGAACTGCACAGTGAGATAGAGAAAATTGTGATAACGGACGAACTGCCGGAGCGGTGGACCTATCCCGATATCCAGCCTTATCTGATGAAAGAGGCAGAGAGACGTGGCTATTTATCAGCGGGTCGCCGGTAAAATAAGGAAATATGGAACTCAAATGGTTGACAGAGAACTACTTCGAAAAAAGATAATGCCTCGGAAAACCCAAAATCTGATTTCAGAGGTTGAGGGAATCATAATTTTATAATTTGAAGAGCAATACATGCTTGATAAAAATATACTGCAAAATATAGGATATTTTAATTCTACTAAACCTCCAGATTCAATGATATGGTATTTGTCGAAAGAAGGGGAGATTGTTGATTGGATCATTGATGTCATGGATATCGAGATTGCTTCTTTTTATTATTTGTTGGTTAGTGATAGTTTGGCTAAAATACAAGTTAAGGATTGTAAAAAGGCGGTTAGAGATTTATGGAACAAAATAAATCCACGTTCCAAAGGGTTTATTTTAATGAGCGAAGATAAGAGAACGATGTATGAAATTGGAACTGATTCTCGTGACGAAAGCCATATTCTATATGATATATATTGTTTGGGTTAATATGAAAATGAGAGAAGATTAACTCCAGAAAGATACTCGAATAAGTTGACTGATGAAAATAAAATTGTTAATATTACATCGTACACAACATAATGTTTGCGGGTACGCAAGGAAATTAAAGAATGAATGGTATTCTTTAGCATATATAATAATAGTTTGTATATGCTGAAGGTGGTGAAAGAGGTGCAGAAAGTGAAGGTCAGATGGATAGAATTTGAAAACTTAAGAACGGGCTTAAAAATTGAGAGAGTGAATTTTTTTGATGATATTACTCTTTTGGTTGGACTGTCCGGAGTTGGAAAAACACAAATTCTAAATGCAATTGAATATTCATTGAAATTGGCTGTAAACAAAAACATTAGATTACAACCATATTTCGTGACATTGGGATTCGAAACGCAAGGTAAAACTTATGAATGGTCATATAAAATTGAAGAATCACAAGCAGAAATTGTGATAGAGGTAAAGGATGCAAATTATATATTTACTTATGAAAAATTATCAGAAAATGGAACTGTTTTATTATATAGGGACAATAATAATATTAGTGTGACAGGATATGAAAAAGTTCCAACACCCAAAAAAGATGAGAGCCTTTTGTTGCAATATTCACAAGATGCATCGATTAAAAGTATTATTATTGAATTGTCCAAGTTATACCCTATAGAAATTGATATGGATGTTAGAGGGGCAATTGATAAAGAGAGTTTTAATATGTTTAAAGCAAAGGTAAATGAGAGTTTCAAAAAAAATAAAGAAGGTAATAGTTTTGAGCAATTCAGTCATTTGCCGGTTCCATTAAAGATTTATATTGCCAAAAAATATTTTCCAGATATTTATGCAAAAATTTTCGATTCAATTAAGGAACTATTTATGGAGATAAATGACATTGATATTACAGAGGATCCACGTAGGGAATTATCGATGGTTTCTGTTGAAGTTTACGGTAAAACCTTAATGCAGCACGAAATATCCAATGGTATGTTAAAAACAATATATTATATTGTCGAGTTAATAACAATGTCTGATAATTCATTAGTTTTGATAGATGAATTCGAGAACGGATTAGGTGTTAACTGTATTGATATTTTAGCAGAATTATTATTAAATGAAAGAACGGATTTACAATTCATAATCACTAGCCATCACCCTAAAATTATTAATCAAGTGTCAAATTCTAAATGGAGAATTATTGAAAGAGATATTAATGTGGTGAAAAATAGTGACGCAGAGGAGTATGGGATATCTCATAGCCAGCATGACGCATATTTCAATTTGATTAATAGATGGGAATACGAAGGTAAAATATAATGAATTACTATTTTTTGCTAGAAGATGAAAAATCATTTATTAAAGTGCTACCTAAATGGCTCGAGTACATGGGATTTTATAACAAGAGAGTTGCTGACATTGCGGAGATTACAGAAGATTGTTATGTAATGCAGAGCGGACAAGGTGTAACACAATTAATAACTAGTACATCGTTGCATTAATTCCTGAGTAATCAGCACTCGCTGTTCACGTCATCACTGCGTTGTCGTCAGTCAACGATGCCACCGCATCGCCTCCTTCCTCCGCCTTGCGCTGACGCAAACATCAAGCACTGATTTACTTCAGGATTAACGCAACGATGTACTAGAGCTTTATTTCAAACAATTGATACCATTTTTCAAAATGCTGGGAAGGTGGATCAACTGATTGTTATATTGGATTCTGAGCAATATAATGTGGAATATAGAAAAAATGAAGTAAAACAGAAAATTGAGGATTATGTGGAAAGCCAAAGCATTAAATTAAATTTTACATACAAAATATTTGTGTGTAACCATTGCTTTGAAACTTGGCTGCTGGGAAACAGTAGTCTGTTTCCAGGTGATAATATAGGAAAAAATGATTCTTTTTGGATATATTATAACCATTACAATGTTAAAGAAAGTGATCCGGAAGATATGTTACCTCCAATAGATGTCCATGAAACAATTGCGTCATATCATTTCCACTACCTTCATGAATTATGTAGATATAATAGAATAAAGTATACAAAAAAGAAACCAGAGATAATGTCACAAAAATCATATTTTGATGAAATAGTTAAGCGTATTAATAGTACTCCACATTTAGAGTCATTTTGCGAGTTTTATAATTATTTCATGTGTTTAGAGACCGTTTAGATTTTAGGTGTCAAAAATAAGGGCATAGAAACCCCTAAACCAAATATGTATTATCGTCTTAATGGCTTTCACCCTGTGTTTCTGCCCTTTCAAATCATTCTGCTTTTCATACAGATTATTGCGTTCCTTACAGAGTTCTTTCATGCTCTCCGACTGCGCCCGCGCGCTCTCCTGGCAATTCGGCGCTCTCTTCTTATAGTCCTCGGTCAGACTGAAGATTGTATTATTGTTTTCATTTGTCAATTACGGCAATCCTATTTTCATTTTTGATATTTAGGGGATTTTGGGAAATAAGTATTGCATCCTGTAGGCGGGGTGGGTACAATATATAAAATGGTGTAACAGTTCAATCAGGAGGGGCTTGCATTCCTCCCTGTGAATGGCGTGGGCTGAACTGTTGCAAAATGGTTATGAGAGAAGCAGTGGAAAAAACAGTCATTCCGGAATGGAGGATTTAAGGTGGCTGATCAAACGGAGCAGACGGAACAAAAGGAACAGGAACAGTGCATGGGTGCGGGCGGTATGATGGGGTGTCTGAAAGCGGACACGGAGATGGTTTATCATGATATCACCTACGGAGAGGAAGCGCCCGGATGGGTGGACGGCGTATATTATCCCAGGACTGCCCGGAAGGAGCCGGGGAAAAGCTTCCTGGAGGAGCGGGACGGCATTCTTAGGATCCACAGCCGCGTGTGGCAGGAGATCGAGGAAACCGGTTTCGGCATTTATTTTTATGAGGAAACGACACAAATGTCAGGAAAGCTTTCCGGCAGTAATTATCTGATAAAAGCGGTTCTGGTAAATCCCACGGAGGAGCCCTATGCCTGTCACATCCGGGTAAACGGGATTGTGAAGGCGGAAGCGGTCACGGTAGCGCCGGGGGAGGAGAGGGAGGCGTCAGTCACGCTCTGCCTTACCGATGACCATTTTACCCTGACCTTTGTCACGGCAGCATTGCCGGAGATTCAGGATCGGGTGCTGGAGGGGGATGTCTACATCAGTTCCCTTGAAATCGTGGGGCAGCCGCCCCTGGAGAAGCGGCAGATTCCCAGAATCTTTCTGGTATCCGATTCCACGGTACAGAGCTATGAGAAGCGCTTTTATCCCCAGACGGGCTGGGGACAGGTGCTTTGCCAGTTTTTTAAGGGTTACGGGCAGTACCGGGAGTATCCGGCGGAGCACAGCACTTATTCCCTGGCCAGGACTTATGAGCTTCCCCGGGCGGTGATTGAAAACCGTTCCATCGGCGGCAGGAGCGCAAGGTCTTTCTATGATGAGGGAAAGCTGGATCAGGTGCTGGAGATATTATGTCCCGGCGATTATATGTTTGTGCAGTTTGCCCACAATGACGCCACGGCCATCCGGCCGAACCGGTACATACCTGCGGAGGAATTTCCTTTTTTCCTGCAGCGCTATATTGACGCGTGCAGGCGCAGAGGGGCGCAGTGTGTCCTGGTGACGCCTGTGACCATGCGGGTCCTGGAGGAGGACGGCAGCAATAAGCTGTGTTTTGCCGAGTATCGGGAACAGGTGTTAAAGCTGGGTGAGGAGCAGAAGATTCCCGTGCTGGATCTCGGTAAGCGGAGTAATGACTATGTCAATCAGATCGGCTCTGAGGCCAGCAAGGGTCTGTATATGTGGCTGGAGGAGGGGGAATACCCTGAGGGCGCTTATGCTGCGGGAGTTTCCGACAAGGCCCATCTCCAGGAATATGGCGCCAGGGTCTATGCGGATATGGTGGCGCAGCTGATACAGGAGTATGACCGGGACGGACAGCTGGACGAATTGAAAGAGTTGGTTCAGCCAAAGCCCATAGAGGATATAGAGAAGCCTGAAAAGCGGACTGACGGCGCCGGCAGGGCGAGAGTGTACGCGGAGGATGCGGTGACCGGCTTTGTGGCCCAGGAAATCTCCGTGGAGAACGGCAGGGGCAGCTTTCTGCTCAACTGGAGCCTTGTGGAAAACGCGGTCATGTATCACATCTATGGCAAGAAGAAAGAGGAGCTTACCTTTGAGGTGGTGCGGACCGTGACGAAAGAAGAAAAAGAGTCCCTGGCTGTGTTCCCCTTTACCGCGGAGGCGGGCAATTTCTGGCAGTATTATGTGACGGCTGTCTTTGCCAACGGCAGCGAGGGACACGCAAGCAGGATGATTGAGGTTGATTTGACATGAAAAAATTTTCTCTTACCCCATATTTATGGAAATATAAATGGAATTATATCGCAGGAATCATTATCCTGCTGCTGGTAGACCTTGCCAGCCTTTATATCCCGCAGTACACGGGGGAGATCATAGACGGCCTGACGGAGGGAGCCTTCGGCATGAAGGGAGTGATCCCCATACTGGTTAAGATCTTTGCGGCAGGCATTGTCATGACGCTGGGACGTTTTGGCTGGAGATATTTTCTCCAGGGCGCGGCGCGGGGAATAGAGTATCATCTCCGCAACGATATGTTCGGGCATCTGGAAACCCTGTCGGCCAGATATTTTAACAGCCACAAGACGGGAGACCTGATGGCTCATTTTACCAATGACCTGCAGGCCATCCGGCAGGCGGTGGGTATGGCGGTGGTGACTACCTTTGACGCGGTGGTCATGACGGTCATGGTGCTGGTGAAAATGATCGTGTATGTGGATTTCCGGCTGACGCTGCTGGCATTTATTCCCCTGATCCTGGTGGCAATCGGCTGCTATTTTTACGGCATTGAAGTAAAAAAGCGGCAGCTGCGGCGGCAGGATGCCTTCTCCGAGCTGTCGGACAAAGCCCAGGAGAGCCTGGCAGGCGTCCGGGTATTGAAGGCGTTTGTCCAGGAGGAAGCGGATTTTAAAGCCTTTGAGGCGGCAAGCCTTAACAACATGGAGAAGAATCTGGCGGTGGTAAAGCTTCGCACCATCTTCGGACCGCTGCTGGATGCCATCACCGGCGTCAGCCTTCTGCTGACCCTGGTTTTCGGCGGGAAAATGGTGCTGAACGGACAAGTCAGCATCGGCCAGTTCGTGGCCTTCAACACTTATATCGGCATGCTGGTGTGGCCCATGATTGCCTGCGGAGACTGTATCAACTCGTTCACCCAGGCGGCAGCGGCGTTCAAGCGTATCGCATGCATTTTCGCGGAAAAGCCGGACATTGTGGACAAATATCCCGAGTGGACGGAAACAGACCACATCAAAGGGGATATTCAGCTGAATGACCTGACTTTTACATATCCTGACGGGGAATTTCCGGTGCTGAAAAATATCAATCTGCATATCAGGGCGGGGGAGATGCTGGCGATCCTGGGCAGGACAGGCAGCGGGAAATCCTCCCTGGCGGACCTGCTTATGCGTGTCTATGACTGCGGGGAGGGGATGCTGCTGATCGACGGGAAGCCCATCGACGAGATTCCCCTGGCCATGCTCCACCGTGACGTGGCTTATGTGCCACAGGATAATTTCCTGTTCTCCGACACGCTGGAGGAAAATATTGCATTCGGGCTGGAGGAGAGGATTGTGGAGCATCCGGAGCTGCGGAAGCGGATTCATCAGGCAGCAAGGCTTGCCTGTATCCACGACAATATCATGGAGTTTCCGGAAAATTATGGAACTGTGGTGGGAGAGAGGGGCGTCACCCTGTCCGGCGGGCAGAAGCAGCGCAGCTCCATTGCCAGGGCACTGCTGATGAACGCACCCATCCTGATCCTGGATGATTCCCTCTCGGCGGTGGATACGGACACGGAGGAACAAATTCTGGAAAATCTGGTGCAGCTGCGCCAGGGCATGACCACGATCCTCATTGCGCACCGTGTATCCACCTTACAGAAAGCGGATCATATCGCCGTGCTGACGGAGGGCGAGATGACGGAGTACGGCACCCACGAGGAGCTGCTGGAGCTGGGTGGCTTCTATGCCCATATCTATGAGAAGCAGCAGCTGGAGCAGGAATTGAAGGAACTATAAAGGCGGAAAGGAGCGTATTGTAATATGAGTGTTTTGACGGAAGACAATCTGGAATCTAATTATAAGGGAAACGCGCTGCTTCATCTGCTTTCCTATATGAAGCCCTACGCGGGCTGGATGCTTTTAAGCCTTGTGCTGGTGCTTGCCCTGACGGGAATCGACCTGTACCGGCCCACCCTGATCGGAAATGCGGTGGATACCTTTGAGGCCAACGGCAATTACGACGTTATCATGGAAACGGCAATCAAATACGGGATTGTGCTGGCGTTAAGCTTTGTCTTTAACATCTCCCAGACATGGATCCTGCAGAAGACGGGACAGAGCATCATTCATACGGTCCGCAAGGAGCTGTATGCCCATATCCAGAGTCTCAGCAGCCGCTACTTTGACCTGACTCCCGTGGGCAAGCTGGTGACCAGGGTGACGAATGATGTGGAGGCGTTGAATGAAATGTACTCCGGTATCCTGGTCAGGCTGTTCCGAAACATTATCAAGATCATCGGTCTGGCGGCGGTGATGCTGCTGATGGACTGGAGGCTGGCGCTGATTTCCTTCGTGCTGCTCCCCGTTGTGGCAGTGCTTACCGTGGTATTCCGGAAGATCGCCAGGGAGACCTATCGGCTGTCCAGGACAAGGCTGACGGATATCAATACGTTTCTGTCGGAAAATATTTCCGGTATGCGCATTATCCAGATCTTTGGAAGGGAACAGCGCAAATTTGAGGAATTTGACGATAAGAATCAAAAGCTGTTCAAGGCTTACTACCGGGAGATGCTGGTGTTTGCGTTCTTCCGCCCGCTGATCTATATCCTGAGCGTCATCTCACTGATGATCGTGCTGGGCGTGGGCAGCAGGGATGTGCTGGGGCAGGTGATCTCCATCGGTACGCTGTACATCTTCGCCCAGTATATTCAGTCCTTCTTCGAACCGATCCAGGAGCTGGCGGAGCAGTTTTCCACACTGCAGTCCTGTATCGCTTCCGCGGAGAAGATTTTTACCATCATGAATGAGGAGCCCACGGTGAAGGAAGATGACAACCCTGTCATATTGCCGGGGATTAAAGGGAAGATCGAGTTCTCCCATGTGTGGTTTGCCTACGACAACGAAAATTATGTGCTGCGGGATGTGTCCTTTGTCATAGAGCCGGGACAGAGCGTGGCCTTTGTGGGCGCTACGGGGGCGGGAAAATCCTCTATCCTGAATCTGATCGGCAGATACTATGATATCCAGAAGGGAAATATCTATATTGACGGCGTGGATATCCGGAGACTGAGCAAGAAACAGCTGCGCAGCGCCATCGGGCAGATGCAGCAGGATGTGTTTATCTTTGAGGGAAATATTGAGAGCAACATCCGGCTCTATGATGAGGACATTACACCGGATCAGATCAAGGAGGCGGCGGAATATGTCAATGCGTCCCATTTTATAGAGAGACTGCCGGGGAAATATCAGGAGACGGTCTCCGAGAGGGGCGCGACCTTCTCGGCCGGGGAGAGGCAGCTGCTATCCTTTGCCAGGACGCTTGCCCATAAGCCCCAGATCCTGGTGATGGATGAGGCCACTGCCAATATTGATACGGAGACAGAGCTTCTGATTCAGGAAGCGCTTGAGAAGCTGATGAAGGGCAGGACGACCATTATGGTGGCACACCGTCTGTCCACCATCCAGCATGCGGACTGCATTATGGTCATGCATAAGGGTAAGATCAGGGAGCAGGGGACACATCAGGAGCTCCTGGCCCAGAATGGCATTTATAAGAAATTATATGAATTACAGATCCAGCATGAGGTTTCCGCCTGAAAAAAGGCTGTGCTGCCACAGGACTGGAATGATGGCATGACAGATTGGGTATAATGGAAGATAAGCCCATGGAAAAACCTTTTTTAGGGAAACGCTGATGAAAGCGTTTCCCTAGTACATCGAATAATAAGTAACCAGCCATATGACTTGCCTGAATTTCCATCTGCTGCGTTGTCGTCAGTCAACGATGCCACCGCATCGCCTCCTTCCTCCGCCTTGCATATGAAAATTCATTCTGCGTCATATAGCTAGAAACTTATTTTTCGATGTACTAGATTGATAAATTGACAGGAAGGACACGGCAATGCCGTGCAGAAAGGAATGAAAGCTATGAGAAAGAAATGGATAGTGTATTTATGTGCAGGGGTTATGGTGATGAGCCTGGCGGCCTGCGGAAACGGCGATAAGACCGGGGAGAGCCAGAACGGTACATCGGGGAGCCAGACGGAGAGCGATGCACTGGCGGGAAACCAGACAGGAAGCGGAGCGGGTGATCAGGCATCCGGAGGAGCAGGAGACCAGCCCGGGAGCAGCTCCGGGGCGGGAAATGCGGAGCAGAGCAGTTCCGCGGCGGGAAACGGCCACAATTACGAGGAGGGCTGGACCGAGGAGATGGAAGGGATCAAGGCTGCCATCCTGGAGCAGGCGGGAGACAATTACTTCCCCGATATGGCCCTGCTGCCCGATATGCTGGAGGCACAGTTCGGGATTACCGCGGATATGTATGACGATTACTTCGCGGAGATGCCGATGATCAGCGCAAATGTAGATACCTTATTGATAATCAAGGCAAAGGATGGTAAGGTGGAGGATGTGGAAGCTGCCCTGGAGGCTTATCGTGATGTCCAGATCAACGGGGCGATGCAATATCCCAAGAATATCGGTGTTGTGCAGGGATCCCGGATTGAGACCATCGGAAATTATGTCTGCTTTTCCCAGCTGGGCGGCGACACCACGGATCTGATGGAAAGCGACGACGAGGCGGTGATCGTTCATTGCCAGGAGCTGAATGACCTTGTGATCGGGATCATCCGTCAGAAGGTAGAGTGAACGGACTTGAACTGCAGCGGAGCGTAGACCAACGCAGCGATGGCGTGAACAGCGAGTGCTGATGACTCAGGAATGAATGTAGTACTAAGGAAACGCTTTCATAGCGTTTCCCTAAGAATTTGTGGATGGGAATGCCGTCTGCGCGGCGGAATGAGAGGAAAAATGGTTTTCAGCAGTGTTTTGTTTTTGTTCCGGTTTCTACCCTTTTTCTTTATCGTGTATTTTTTGATTCCCGGAAGAGGAAAGAATGTGATCCTCTTCCTGGGGAGTCTGCTTTTTTATGCCTGGGGGGAACCGGTTTACATATTGCTGATGCTGTTTTCCACGCTGGTAGACTATGTGAACGGGCGTCTGATCGGGAAGTTTCAGGGCAGGAGCCTGGCGAAGGTTTTCCTTGTGCTCTCCGTTGTGATCAATCTGTTTATTCTCTGCTTTTTCAAATATGCGGACTTTCTGATACAGACGGTGAACGGCCTGACAGGCGCAGGGCTGCCGCATCTGAATCTTCCGCTGCCCATTGGGATTTCCTTTTATACCTTCCAGACCATGTCCTATACCATCGACGTATATCGCGGTAAAGCGAAGATGCAGAGGAATATCCTGGACTTCGGGGTGTATGTCACAATGTTTCCCCAGCTGATTGCGGGTCCTATTGTAAAGTACAGCGATGTGGAGCGCGAGCTGCATGGCAGGAGGGTTACTATCATCGGGATCAGCCACGGGACAAAGCGATTTGTCACCGGCCTGGCGAAGAAAGCGCTTCTGGCCAACATGATCGGCGAGCTCTGGGCGGATATTTCGGCCATGGAATTTTCGGGTATGAGTGTGCTCACCTCATGGATAGGGGTGCTTGCCTTTGCGTTCCAGATCTATTTCGACTTTTCGGGATACTCCGATATGGCCATTGGCCTGGGGGAGATCATGGGATTCCATTTCCCGGAAAATTTCAATTATCCTTACATTGCATCGTCGGTGACTGATTTCTGGCGCAGGTGGCATATCTCGCTGGGGAGCTGGTTCAGGGAATATGTATACATCCCCCTTGGGGGCAACCGAAAGGGACTGTCCAGACAGCTTTTGAACATTCTGGCGGTCTGGATGCTTACCGGCATCTGGCATGGCGCAGGCTGGAATTTCCTTTTGTGGGGACTCTGGTTCGCGTTCCTTTTGATGATGGAAAAATTATTTCTGGGTAAGGTGCTGTCACGGCTGCCCGGGGCGATCGGAATGCTCTATAATGCGCTGGCGGTACTGCTGGGGTGGGTTCTGTTTGCGCTGGACACTCCCGCCGGGATCGGCGGATATCTGGCGGCAATGTTTGGGTTTGGAGGGAAGCTGGCAGACAGCCAGGGACTCTATCTGTTGGGCGAATACTTTGTCCTGCTTGTGATCGCCGCGGTGGCGGCAACCCCGCTGCCGGGACTGCTGACAAAAGGACTGGAGAGGGCGGAGACGGGATGGGGAATCGCATTGTACCGTCTGGGGGAAAAGGTGATTCCGGCGCTTCTGCTGCTGCTTTCCATCGCCGTTATCGTGGACGGTTCATTTAATCCTTTTCTATATTTTAGATTTTAGGAAGTGTCGCTATGGGAGAGAAGAAAAATGCGTTTTTTACAACCGCGGTGATAGCTGCCATCATATTGATCTTTACCGCAGCCGACCTGTGCCGTGGCGACAGGCTTTATTCGGAGACGGAAAACAGGCTGCTTGCGGCCAGGCCCAAGGCGTCCGGGGAGACTGTCTTTTCCGGGAAGTTTGCGGAAGACTATGAGGCTTATGTGACGGATCAGTTTGTCAGCAGGGACAAGTGGATCGGGATCAAGACCCGGATGGATATCCTGCTGCAGAAAAAGGAGATCAACGGAGTCTATCTGGCAGAGGACGGATATTTGATTGAGCAGCACCTTCCGGAGGATTATTCCGAGATCCTGGCAGCCAAGAAAACGGCACTGCTGCTGGAGCTGGTCAGGGAGTGGGATGCCGCCGTCATGCTGGTGCCTACCGCGGATAATATCCTGACGGACAAGATGCCTGCAAACGCGCCCTGTTATGATCAGGCGGCGCTGCTGGAACAAATAGCGGCACAGGTGGGGGACAGGAATTATGTGGATGTCTACGGAAGCCTGAAAGCCCATGCACAGGAGGATATCTACTATCGCAGCGATCATCACTGGACCAGCCTGGGGGCATATTACGGATATCTGGCATGGGCGGAAAACAGGGGAGAGACTCCCTATGCTTACCGCACCAATGCCATGACTGTTGTCTCCGAGGATTTCCTGGGAACGCTGCATTCCAAAACGAACCTTGACAGGGCAGGGGATACCATCCGGTATTTTGAGGGAACGGAGAAACGTCCCGTGACGGTGACTTATGATTTTAACAGGGTCACGGATACTTTTTATGAGAGATCCTATCTGGATACGAAAAATCAGTATGGCTTTTTCCTGGATGACAATCATGCTTTTATTCAGATCGACACCAGCTATCGGAACGGGAAGACCCTTTTTGTCATTAAGGATTCCTACGCGAACAGCATGGTTCCGCTGCTGACGCCGCACTATGAGAGGATTTATGTGGTGGATCTGAGATATTATAACGGAAGACTTTCGACGCTGATGAAGCAGATGAAACCCGAAGGGGGGATGGATGTGCTGGTGCTCTACAACTGCATCCACTTTTTGGAGGAGTTCGAATATATGTGATGATCAGAAGATGAAGTAGGGAGGTGTAAGCTTGAAAGCGGTAGTATTTGATATGGACGGGGTTCTGTTTGACACGGAACGGATATGTATGGAGAGCTGGGTCGCTGTGGCAGAGGAGGACGGCCTGCCGGACATGGAGAAGATCTTTCCCCTGTGTATCGGCGGCAATGCCAATGACAGCAGGCGGATTGTGCTGGATGCATATGGACAGGACTTCGACTATGAAACCTTTCGGAAGAAAGCGTCTGATAGATTCTGGGAGAATATTGGGGAAAACGGCCTGCCCATGATGGCGGGGGTGCGGGAGATCCTGGAATGGCTGAAGGAGGAGCAATGGATCGTGGGTCTTGCCTCCTCCACCAAAAGGTCTTCTGTCCTTGACCACCTGGAGCGGGCGGGGATCAGAGATTATTTCCAGGCCGTCGTGACGGGAGATATGGTGGAACATTCCAAGCCTCTTCCGGATATCTATCTGATCACATGCAGGCACCTGGGCATAGAGCCCTGTGAGGCATATGCCATTGAGGACTCTCCCAACGGGATCCGTTCCGCCTACGCCGCGGGGATGTGTCCCCTTATGGTGCCGGACATGCTGCAGCCTGATGAGGAGATAAGGCATCTGAGTTACCGGATCTTTCAGGATCTGCCGGGGGTTCTGGAATTTCTGAAATGGGGTGACAGCCTCGTCTGAGCGCAGGAAAATGCAGGCGCGGGTGGATGCACGCCTCTGCCTGAATGCAGGAAAACGCAGGCGCGGGTGGATGTACGCCTCTGCTTGAATGCAGGAAAACGCAGGCGCGGGTGGATGTACACCTCTGCCTGAATGCAGGAAAACGCAGGCGTGCAATGGATATAGGTCCTTGCCTGAGCGCAGGAAAATGCAGGCGTGCGGTGACGTATGCCGGAAAGCGGGAAGTGCCGGATGGCGAATTTAGGGATACCACGAAATACGATTGAAATTTTACAGAGATACCATTTTAATTTCCAGAAAAAATACGGGCAGAATTTTCTCGTCGATGTCAATGTTCTGGACAGGATCATTGCCGCCGCGGAAATCACAAGGGAAGACTGCGTGCTGGAGATCGGTCCGGGTATCGGCACCATGACACAATATCTGGCGGAGAGCGCAAGGGAAGTGGTGGCGGTGGAAATTGACAGGAATCTGATCCCCATTCTGGAAGATACGCTGTCCGGCTATGACAATGTGACGGTCATAAACGAAGATATCCTGAAACTGGATATCCGGAAGATTGTGGAGGAAAGGAACGGCGGAGAACCTGTCAAGGTGGTCGCCAATCTGCCCTATTACATAACCACGCCGATTATCATGGGACTGTTTGAAAGCAAGGTGCCCCTAAAGAGTATCACTATTATGGTGCAGAAGGAAGTGGCGGACAGAATGCAGGTGGGGCCGGGCACCAAGGATTACGGCGCCCTGTCCCTGGCGGTGCAGTATTACGCGAAGCCGGAGATCGTGGCAAATGTGCCGCCCAACTGTTTCATTCCCCGCCCCAATGTGGGCAGTGCAGTGATACGGCTCACCAGGTATGATACACCAACCGTCAGAGTGCAGGATGAAAGAAAAATGTTTTCCCTGATCAGGGCTTCCTTTAACCAGAGGAGAAAGACCTTGGTCAACGGACTGTGCAATGCGGCTGAGCTGCGTCTGTCTAAGGAACGGGTGACAGGGGTGCTGGAGGAGATGGGACTGCCGCCGGCCATACGGGGAGAGGCGCTGACCCTGGAGCAGTTCGCGAGGCTGAGCGATCTGCTGTAGGAAAAACAGATCGCAATTTTACTGTAAATCAGCCATGCTGAAAACAAGCGTGCCCTCTTTGACACAGGAAACGGTTCTTCCGGGGCGGAGCCGGAGCGCTTTTATCACGGATTTGTACTGGGGCGCCCGGCGGATTTGGGGAATGCTTAGCTTTTCATTCGAGATAAAATTGAAAAAATGATAATTTATTATCAGAATATCATCGCAGCGGTGGACTGGCGGATCTCCAAGGATGGAGTGATGACCTTGCGGTAAATATTCATATCATGCTGCTCCAGACGCCGGCGCAGGAGATTGCCGGCCTCTCTGCCCATGCTGTATTCGGATTGATTGATGTGGGTGAAAAAATCCGGATTGATGGCAGTGGTCATGGGGGTGTCAAAGGAAATCAGCGATACAGTCCCCGGAACATCTATTTTGCAGGAAGCGCATAGATGATATAAATATGCACAGGTATCGGATTCCGCAGCCACAAAAGCTGTGATTCTGTTTTCATGGATCAGCTTGATAAGCTTCTCCTGATAATGGCTGAATTTTTTTGTGATATCAAAGCTCTCGACGATTTGTATGGAATTTTCCGGCATATTCAACCTTTCGGCAGCAGACAGAAGTCCTTCAAATCTGTGCTTGACAGAAAAGGTATTTCGATTGGAGGTAGTGACAAGGGCAATGCGCTGATGCCCAAGCTCATTCAGGTGCTTGACGCAAAGCTCGCCGGCCATCTGGTTGTCGGCAATAACATAGCTGGTATTGAGACGTGGCAGGTAGCGGTCCAGCAGCACCAGGGGATATTTCTGCAGGCTCATGAATAACAGCTCGTTGCTGAAATAAGGCTGGTTTTGGGGAAACAGGACAATCCCGGAAATGTTTGTTTCCAGACAGCGCTTTAATAAATAATTTTCAATCTGCGGATTCTGGCTCTGAAAAAAATGACAGATATATTCATTTTCCGGAAATGCTGATAAAACGCCATTCATCATGGACAGTGAAAAGCTGTCTGTGAGGGTAGGAATGATACAAGCTATTTCCGGCAGGAGATTAAGGCTCTGGCCGTTTTCTGCCAGCAGGGTCAGATCACTCGGCAGGGGAGGTGTCTTCCGCGGCTGTGCGACAAAGCTTCCCCTGTTGGGAAATCGATCCACCACCCCTTCGTTTTTCAATTCGCTCAGGGCTCTGGAGACGGTGATACGGCTCACCTGGTATTGTTCCATGAATTGATGTTCTGTCGGAAGCTTGTCCCCGGGGGACAGGAGATTTGTTTTGATCTGGTGAAGGATGTCTTCTTTGATCTTTTGGTACATGGGTTGGTTCATGATTTTCGCCATAGCGCAATCCCTCCGTATGTATGCATATCATAAATATACCGCACTGCCTTTGCACATGTCAAGATTGACAATTTGACATATTTGTTATAAGACATATGCAGTAAACAAGAGGCCAAAATATGTGGAATATGACTAAAGTTACAATATAGGGGCAAAAAACATTGCAGTCTGTACAAAAACATGCTAGATTGATTGCAATGAATATGATGAAAAGCAAGCTGAAATGCAATATGACATGTCAAATAATGCATATGAGGCCCTGATCAGTTTAAACTGTCAATTCTGATTTGTATTTGTCTATGCTCCTTTTGTGGTCTCGGTGAAGACGGCGTTTTATCTGCGGGCAGTGTACATGGCATATAATTCTTTGAAAGTGGCAGTTATATTCGCGCAGATTCACACGAAAAAACTTGTCAAAGGCATTTCTGGACAGCGGGCTTGTCTTATCAATGGAAATATCATTGGACTTGGAGGAGAGAAGATGAAATTGATGCATTCGGAATGGAGGGACAGGATTAATCATTGGATACGCACCCTGAAAGATGATTTTTATGTACCTTTGGGGGAGATTTCCTGGGAGGCCTTTACTACTATGGAATATTTAACGCCGCAAGAGGCGCAAGAGGGGATTTTCGCCCCGGTAAGTCCCGGATATACCTGGGGCAGAATATGGGAATATTGCTGGTTTCGCAGCAGTATTACGCTGCCCGCGGAAGCGGAAGGGCAGCGTATTGTGATGGATTTGAAGCCTGATGGGGAGTCGGCGCTGTATGTCAACGGGAAGGCATTTGGCACCTATCGCGCATCCTGGGTGGACGAGCCCCATCATTTTATGGAGGATAATGTGCTCAGCTTCTGTGCGGAGAAGGGGGAGCATTTCGATCTTCTGATGGAGACTTATGCAGGGCACTTTTTCCCGGAAGCTCCCAGTGGAGGGTGTGCAACCGGCCCTGTGCTGCCGGGCGCATATATGGACAACGCGGTGGAAGGGGCAAGGCGGGTTCTTGGGAAATGCACGTATGGAATCTGGAATGAGGATGCGTATCAGCTCTATATGGACGTGGATACTTTAAGCAGGCTTTTGGCTACTTTGGATGAAGTCTCTCTCCGGGCTGCAAAAATTGCAAAGGCGCTGGAACAGTTCACGTTGATCGTGGATTTTGAACAGTCCAGGGAGGGGCGGATCGTTTCGTATAAAAAAGCGAGAGAAGCGCTTCGCCCTGTTATGGAGGCAAAAAACGGTTCAAGCGCTCCGATATTCTATGCCATAGGCAATGCGCATCTTGATCTGGCATGGCTTTGGCCCATGGCGGAGACCTGCCGCAAGACTGAGAGAACTTTTGCGGCTCAGCTGCGGTTGATGGAAGAATACCCGGAGTATAAGTTTATTCAGAGTCAGCCGGCTTCTTATGAAATGTGTAAAAAGTATTATCCGGAACTGTTTGCTAGGATCAAGGAGGCCGTAAAAAGCGGTCAGTGGATTGCGGACGGCGCTATGTGGGTGGAGCCGGATACCAATATGGCGGGAGGGGAAGCCCTGATTCGTCAGCTGGTGCATGGAAAACGATATTATCAGGAAGAGTTTGATGTGGACAGCCGTGTGCTCTGGCTGCCGGACACATTTGGATACACGGCGGCCCTGCCGCAGATTTTGAGAGGCTGCGGTGTGGATTATCTGGTCACGCAGAAGATTTTCTGGTCCTACAATGAGGGGGAGCAGTTTCCGTATCATTATTTCACATGGCAGGGAATGGACGGTTCACAGGTTGTTTCCTTTCTTCCCACCAGCTACACTTACCGCACGGATCCGCTGGAGGCGAACCGGATCTGGAAAAACCGGACGCAGATGCAGGATCTGGACGCGTTTCTGATGCCTTATGGGTATGGTGACGGCGGCGGGGGGCCGGCGAGAGATTTCGTGGAATATGCCAGACGCCAGGAAGATCTGGAAGGCAGTGTCAAAGTAAAAATGGCAGGCCCCATGGAATTTTTCAGGGATATGGAGGAAAAGGGCGGTCCTGTCAACACTTACGTGGGAGAGCTGTATTTCAGCGCTCACAGGGGAACATACACTTCCCAGGCGGCGGTGAAGAAAAATAACCGGCGCTGCGAGCTTGCCATGCGGGAAATGGAGCTGTGGAGTTCTCTGGCACTGGACTGCGGACTGGACTATAAACAGGAGAAGGCGGATGCGCTGTGGAAGCAGCTATTGCTGCATCAGTTCCATGATATTCTTCCCGGATCCTGCATCGGGCGTGTGTATGAGGAGGCAGGAAAGACATACCGTAAGATTTTGGACGGAGCCGGGGAACTGCAGCAGCAGGCGCTCGCGGCACTGACGGAGCAGGTAGAAGAGACGGGCGTGACGGTGTGGAATTCACTGAGCTTTCCCAGAAAGGCATTGGTGGAACTGCCTGAAACATTTGCAAAGGGCGCGAAAACGGTGGAAGGAAAGCCTGTGCCGGTCCGGCAGTCGGAAGGTCTCGTGAAAGCGCTGGTCACCATCCCACCCTGTGGTGCGGTTTCACTGATTCCTGCAGAAGAAGCATTTTTGGAAGAGGACCTGGGAAAAGCGGCGGTCTCCGTAAAACCATGTGAGGATGGTTATGTATTGGAAAATGAACATGTCAGGGTGATAGTGAACCGCAGGGGCGAGATCATCTCCTTTGTGCTGAAGGAATCTGGCAGGGAATTTGCATCGGAGCCCATGAACAGGTTTCATCTGTATAAGGATGTGCCCCGTATGTTTGACGCGTGGGATATTGATTCCAATTACACGGAGCAGGAGATCGAAGCGCTCGTCGAAGCTTCGGTCGAGAGGATCGCAGAAGGTCTGGAGGGTGTGTTGAAGGTAAAAGGCAGGATCAGCGAATCCGGTTTCGTACAATACATCCGTCTGGCGGCAGACAGCAGGCGGCTTGAATTTGAGACGGAGGTTGACTGGAAGGAACTGCACCGGCTGCTGAAAGTGGCATTCCCTGTGGAGGTATATTCTGAGAATGCGTTTAACGAGATTCAGTTTGGCTACGTGGAGCGTCCCACACATCGGTCCAGACCGTATGATAAAGACAGGTTTGAGGTATGCAACCATCGATACAGTGCGCTTTGTGACGGCGCCCACGGGGCAGCGGTGCTAAACGACTGCAAATATGGCATTAGCATGAACGGAAACGCACTGGCGCTGACGCTCCTTCGGGCATCCGCCACACCGGAGATGCGTGCGGATAATGGGATGCACACCTTTACGTATGCGTTTACCGCATGGGAAGGCAGCTTTGCGGACTGCGATGCGGTCAGACAGGGTTATGAGCTGAATGTGAAGCCGCCGGTTACGACAGGGAGCAGAAAATGCTTCAGTGCGGTGGAGATAGCGAGAGAGAATGTGATTCTGGACACCATGAAACCTGCGGAGGATGGAAGCGGTGATATCATCCTGCGTCTGTACGAATCCAAGAAGGCGGCGGTGGAGACGGAGGTATCTCTGCAATTTGGGGCAGGCAGGGCATACCTGTGCGATATGCTCGAAAATATCACGGAAGAGTTAAGCGTCACAAATGGAAATATCGTCTTGCGGTTCCGTGCATTCGAGATTAAGACGATCCGGATAAAACGATGAACCGGAAACAGAATAAAAGAAAAGCAGGGAAGGGAAAGTTATGGACAGAGAAACGATGGGAAGAAAAAAAAGAGTGGCTGTCAGACGTCTTCCGGCGGTGCCGCTCATTACCTGTGATCCTTATTTCAGCATATGGTCAGGAAGCGACAGGCTGTTTGAGACAGACACCATGCACTGGACAGGAAGGAGGAAAAGGATAACGGGGATTGCTGAGATCGATGGAACAAGGTATCGCTTTATGGGTACGGGACAGGCTGTGCCCATGGAGCAGACGCAGATGGAAGTGACGGCCGTTTTTACCAGATACTATTTTGAGGCGGCAGGAGTGGAACTGACAGTCACCTTCTGGACGCCCTTGCTTCTGGACGATCTGGATGTGCTTTCAAGGCCATGCTCCTATCTGGACATGGAGGTTGGTTCACTGGACAGGGAAAGGCATCAGGTGGAGGTTCGCTGGGAATTTTCAGGGGAGCTGTGCTGCAACCGTGGACAGACGGAAAAAATCGGAGGAGGAAGTTACGAGCTGGATAAGATACAGACCGCATGGCTTGGGCTGCGGGAACAAAATCCCCTGGGGCATAGCGGTGACAGCATCACAATCGACTGGGGTTATCTTTATCTGGCTGTGGAGGAAAAGGCGGACAGAGAAGTCTTTTATTGTCAGGAGAGGCGCTGCCTTTGTGCGGTTTTCCATTTTTATACGGAGAAAGACAGGTATGCGGATGCGTCTCTGGTGGCTGCATATGACGATATCGCATCTGTCTGCTATTTCGGAAGAATGCTTCCCGGATACTGGGCACGGGACGGGAAAAGCATTCATACTGCCATCGAGGAAGCAATCCGGGAGCGCAGCGCTTTAAAAACGCGGTGTGAGATCTTTGAACAGGAATTGGAGGAGGAGACCGGAAGGTTTGGAGAAGCGTACACGAAGATTTGCCACGCTGCCTATCGGCAGTCCATTGCGGCCCATAAGCTGATTGCGGATGAGAAGGGAAACGCTGTATTTATCTCCAAAGAGTGCCATTCCAACGGCTGTGCTGCCACTGTGGATGTGACCTATCCCTCCGCGCCGCTGTTTTTGGTATACAATCCGGAGCTGGTGCGGGCAATGCTGCGCCCGGTGCTGCACTTTGCCAAAATGCCGGCGTGGGGATATGACTTTGCGCCCCATGACGTAGGGCGTTATCCTTATGTGACGGGACAGGTCTACGGGCTGCAGGCTTATCGGCGCGCAGCGCAGGATTTAAACGGTGGAGAGGAAACGGGATTTGTTTATCCGATGTTATATCAAATGCCGCAGAGCGCGGGACTGTATCAGCTTGAGAACCAGATGCCTGTGGAGGAAAGCGGCAATCTGCTCATTCTCGCGGCACAGCTGGCGAGGTGGGATCCCCAGGGGGAGAAGGACAGCCTAAAGGAGAATCTGCCGCTGTATGAGAAGTGGGTGAAATATCTCCTGCAATATGGCAGTGATCCTGGAGAACAGTTGTGTACGGACGATTTCGCGGGACATATGGCACACAATGTAAATCTTTCCATAAAAGCAGTGATGGGCATAGAGGCATGTTCTATCCTGATGGAAGCGGCAGGAAGGAATGAGGAAGCTGCCTGTTATCATGAAAAGGCGGCTGGGATGGCAAAAGAGGTGTACGGCAGGGCTTATGCTGCCGGTCATACAAAGCTGACCTTCGATGGAAGTGAGGAGGGCTGGAGTCTGAAATATAATGCCGTATGGGATTTGGTTTTCGGATCCGGTCTTTGGGAGCCGGAGTTTTATGCCAATGAGTCGGCATTCTACAGAAAGAAATGCAATCCTTATGGGGTACCGCTGGATTCCAGGGAAGATTACACGAAAAGCGACTGGATGATGTGGGCGGCGGCGATGGACGGCGAAGGACGGAATGTGGAAATGCTTGCCCAGCGTATCTTAAATTTCCTGGAAAACAGTCCCGACAGGGTTCCCTTTTCTGACTGGTATCAGACGATGAGCGGCAGGCAGCAGGGATTTCAAAATCGTACGGTGCAGGGAGGAATCTTTATGCCGCTATTCCTGGGCAGAAACGATACAAGAGATTGAAAAGGGATCATGGGTTTGAGGGGGGTGAATATTGTACGGGTATCATTGACAAAACGGGGAAGAGGGCATATAATTCCAATAAAGGCACTATAGGAATCTATAGCGATAAGTCCTATGCGAGTAAAATCCATAGGACTTTTTTATTTTCCTGATTATTACAGGGAGGCATCTGCCCGCGCAAACCGGAAACACATGGAAGGGTCAAAAGGGTATGTGCGGTTTTGTCCTTCCCATATACCCTTTTGGCTCTTGTCATTTTAACAGACGGGCTCTATGCTCGAAGACGTAATATGTATTACAGAAAAGAAGAAAGGATGGAAGACAATAATGAGGAAATGCAACAAAAAAAGGAAAATGACAGCAGGTATTCTGGCGGCAGTCATGGCTTTGACACTATGTGCCTGTGGCAGCGGAGGGGACAGCGGCTCCAGCAGCAGTGCCGCTACAGCTTCCGGGTCAGCAGAAGGAAGTGGAAGTCAGCAGGGAAGCCAGCAAGCGGACGCCCCTGCCGAAGGTGCAGCGGGGATTACATATCCATTGGATGAAAAGGTTCATTTGACCATGGCAATGGTGGAGAATGCCGCAGTGACTGCAAACGCCACAGACCTTGCCCATACTCCTTTTGGCGAAGAGTGGCAGAGGGCTACGGGCGTGGAGCTGGAAATCATGCAGCTCGCGGATGTCGATGCGCTGAATCTGCTTTATGCCAGCGGGGAACTGCCGGATCTGATCTATTACAGCGGCTATACGGGCGGAGAGCAGAAAGCCATCAAGGATCAGATTATTCAGCCGTTGAATGACTATATGGAATACGCGCCTGACCTGCAGGCAGTGATGGACAGCAATGAACTCTACAAAAAGTCAAATATTACCATGGATGGAGATATTATTGGCTTTCCATTTATCAGGGGAGATGACTATCTGCGCACATCAGCAGGGCTGATCATCAGACAGGACTGGCTGGATGAGCTGAATATGGAAGTTCCGCAGACACCGGATGAATTGTATGAGGTACTGAAAGCCTTCAAAGAGCAGAAAGGGGCGACTGCGCCGTTTTCGGCAGCTAATTTCTGGCTGCGCGATGTAGGCATCGGACAAGGGGCAATCACATCTCCGTTTGGCCTGGTCAAAGGAGGCTTTTATCAGATCGATGGCAAGGTTCACTGGGGGTATGCTGAGAAGGAATACAAGGATCTGCTGGCCTTTCTTAACAAGCTTTACACAGAGGGACTTCTGGATCCCAATTTCCAGTCTGTGGACGACAATACAGTAAGAGCAAACGTTATGAACGGGGATTCCGGTGTGACGTTTGGCGCGGTAGGCGGATATATCGGCAACATGATCCAGACGATGGAGGGAGATCCCACGTTTGATCTGACCGGCTTTGGCCCATTGGTGGCAAACCGCGGCGATCGCTCCATGAGCACACAGTATGATGCCGCGCTGAAGGGAATCTATGTAGTGGTCACTCCTCAGTGCAAAAACATCGAGGCGGCAGTAAAGTTCCTGAACTACGGATATACAGAGGAAGGGCATAATCTGTTTAACTTCGGCATAGAAGGCGTGAGCTATACCATGGAAAACGGCGTTCCTACCTATACGGAGCTCATCATGCATAACCCGGAGGGATGGACAAAGCAGCTGGCATTGGCACAGTACACGATGGCATGGAACGACGGCCCCTTTGTACAGGATAAGCGGTACAGTGAGCAGTATGCGGATCTGCCTCAGCAGCAGGCAGCGCTGAAGAGCTGGACGACATCTGATGCCGCCATGTATGACATGCCGCCGGTGCGTGTGGCGGAAGAGAATGCAAGCGAGTATTCCAAGCTGACCGCTGATATCAATATTTTTATATCGGAAATGACGGTAAAATATATTACCGGCCTGGAGTCCCTCGACACATTTGAGACAAAATATCTTGGAACGTTACAGTCCATGGGGGTGGATCGCGTAATTGAACTGCAGCAGGGAGCGCTGGATGATTTTAATGCGAGATAACCGCGGGATAACCTGAGCCTGTCATGACGAAAAGGAGGGGGGAAGTGGTCGCAATGATGACTTCTTCCTCCGGCTCATGGCAGAGGAAACGATAGAAAGGTTGGTGCAAGAATGCGCAAAAAGAAAAGATTTGATCTGCGCGTGCTCGGCAAAGATTTGAAAAAATATTCGGACGCTTATGTGATGGCGCTGCCGGTAATACTATTTTATCTGGTGTTCTGCTACAAGCCCCTGTACGGCATCCTGATTGCGTTTAAGGATTTTTCGCCTGCGGCGGGCATCTGGGGAAGCGACTGGGCTGCGAATCATGGGTTCCAGCATTTTATTGATTTCTTCCAGTCTTACTACTTTGGAAGAATATTAAAAAATACTTTAGTGATCAGTTTGACATCTATTCTGTTTGGGTTTCCTGCACCGATTATTCTGGCGCTTCTTTTGAATGAACTCAAGAATGAAAAGTTTAAGAGGATTACCCAGACGGTTTCTTATATGCCTCATTTTATTTCTATAGTCGTGGTGTGCAGTATGATTCAGATGTTTACTTCCAACAAGGGGTTCATCACATATCTGCTTTCGCTTGTGGGCGGCCCAGACTTTTCACTGCTTACGAAGCCGGAATATTTTGTGCCAATCTATGTGCTGTCCGGAATATGGCAGGAAATCGGCTGGGGGGCGATCATCTATCTGGCAGCTCTTTCCGGCATCGACCAGCAATTGTATGAAGCCGCGAAAATCGATGGGGCCGGAAAATGGAAACAGATGCTGCATGTAACGCTTCCCGGAATTTCGGGGACGATTATCATTATGCTTCTTCTGCGGCTCGGAAGCGTGATGAATGTGGGCTTCGAGAAAGTGATGCTTTTGTACAATGAAGGCATTTATGATACCGCAGATGTGATTTCGACTTTTGTGTACAGAAAGGGTCTTCTGGATTTCCAGTGGAGTTACAGTGCCGCGGTTGGCATATTTAATTCGGTAGTCAACTTTGGCGTCGTGATGATCTTTAACAAAATAAGCAAAAAGTATGGGGAGGTCAGTTTATGGTGAGAAAGAAAATAACAGCATATCAGATTTTTTCCATATTTAACATTGTTTTTATGCTGTTTATCATTTTGATAACGGCTTATCCGATTTATTATATTGTACTGGCGTCTTTCAGCGATCCCGGAGGGCTGTCCCGGCATGTGGGGCTTTTATGGGCGCCGATTAAGCCGTACACGACGAGCGCATACGAAACCGTATTTCGGAATCCATTGATTATCACGGGGTTTCGGAACACGGCGTTTGTGCTGACAGTAGGACTTTTGGTCAATCTGACGCTGACCATGCTGGGGGCTTTCTTCCTTACGATAAAGGGTCCCAGGCTGAAAAATGTAATCGCGATTATGATTATTTTTACCATGTATTTTTCGGGCGGACTGATTCCTTCGTATCTAAATATCAAGTCACTGGGTCTGCTGGACAGTCTGTGGGCGTTGATTCTGCCGGGGGCGATCAGTACGACGAACCTGATCATCATGAAGAGCGCTTTTGCCGCGATCCCTGACAGTCTGATTGAGTCTGCCAGACTGGATGGCGCCAGCTACACGCAGATTCTCATAAGGGTCATGGTGCCCTTGAGCAAAGCTACGATTGCCGTGATGGTGCTGTACTATGGAGTAGGGCATTGGAATGAGTGGTTTAATGCGTCCATTTACTTAAGGAATGGCGAGAAATTTCCCCTGCAGCTTGTGGTGCGCAATATCTTAAAGCTGGCAGGCAACAGCGCCATGGGATCAGGCGCGGGCATGGATGAGATGGCACAGCTTGCAGAATTGATCAAATATGCCTTGATTGTAGTGACAACCACACCTATACTGGTGTTATATCCCTTTTTGCAGAAACATTTCGTGAAAGGCGTTATGGTAGGAGCGATTAAAGGATAAAAGAGCATGCGGGCCGTGTAGATGATGTATAGTGGATGAAAGTGATGAAGAAGAGAAGCGTTGTAATAGGGTGGCTCTGTTCTTATATGATTGTTTTGCTGATTCCCTTTGTCACCATATTTTCAAATTATGCGTGGAATAAAAAGGTAATTAAGAATGAAATTCTGGAGGCAAACCAGCTGGTGCTGGAGAACCTTGGCAATGAGATTGACAGATATCTGAACCGGGAGTTTTTGTTTCGTTCCTTTCTGCTCCAGGAACGGACCTTTCAGAAGGTGATCAGCAGCAGAAAAAAGGATCCTCAGTTTTACTATGATGTCGCGGAGCTGGTCAATGTGATGAGCAGCTACTCTTCAGATATGTCTTGTGTGATTTATCTGAAGGAGCAGGACTACGTGATCAGCAGCAGGGGCGCTAACGACAGCGCCCCCCTGTACAATGGAAAGAAGGTGGCTTTCCCCGATATCATGACATATGACGCCTGGATGGAGGTGCTGTCAGGAGAGTATCAGAATGATTTCTTTCTGGGGGAGGGTCTGTATTACGGGAATACGAAAAGCTGTCTGGTCTATGCCGACAGTGTCAATGATTATTTGCAGTATGAACCTTTTAATCTGTTTGTGTGCATTCCCGTTTCCTCGTTGGAGGAGCTGACAAGGTTACTGCCGGAGGGCTCTGTACTCCTGGTCGGGGTAGAGGGAAAGACTGTGCTGTCCCTGTCCAATCAGGGGATGGAGGAAGCGCGGATGGAACCGGAGCGAGGATGGGACGGCGGGGCAGCCGCAGAGACAGACCTTTATATGGAGATCTGTAAGTCGTCAAAAATCGGGAAAACACAGTATTGCCTGATGATTCCGAAAAATAAGTTCTGGGAGAAATTGAGGCAGGTTCGCAATATGTTCGGGATCAGCATAGCTGTGACGCTTCTGGTGGGGGCTGTGTGCGTGTCAGTGCTGCTAAACAGAAATTTCCAGCCTTTGGCCAGGCTGGTGCGGGCTATGACGGGGGGAAGCGGGAAACGGCAAAATGAATTTAAGCTGATAGAGGACGCTTATTCCAGACTGATGGGGGAAACAAATGTGCTGCACAGGCACATTGCCATACAGGCAGAACAGATGCGAAACAACGATCTGCTGGCTGTGATGAAGGGAAGACGTGTTGAAACTGTGGAAAATATCCGGCAGATAGACGGAAAGGATATGATACTGGCAGGCTTTAGGGTTCCCATGATGGATGAGAAACAGATCCTGCAGGATGAAGTGATGTTGTATGTGGCAGACAATATCTTTTCGGAATTGATGTCGGAATATGAATTTTACAGAATAGAGGATGGACAGCTGTTGTTTTATCTGTTCCTGTGTGATGAAAAAGAACGGGAGCAACGGGAAAACATATACAAATTCGCCAGGCATCTGTGTGACTTTTTGAAGGAGCGAGAGGTATCTCTGTGCGGTGTGCTCAGCAGCACTGTCAATGGGACGGAGCATCTGCGTTTTGCCTATCAGGAGGTGCTGGAGGGATTAGAGAGTGTGAAGATGTTCAGGAAGTGCGGCATAGTGGACATGGAGGAACAGCAGATCTCCGGCGGCAAAGGAATCGTCAGGAGTGTCTCCCAGTATGTGGAGGAGCATATTGCGGACAGCGAGTTAAACATTAACACCGTCGCAGAGGGAATCGGACGGAATCCGAAGTATATATCCAGAATATTCAAGGAAGAGACCGGTGAAGGAATTTTGGATTATGTAAACCGGCAGCGGATCAGAAAGGCGCAGGTGTTGATGCGGTCAGAGAATATGACGCTGGAACAGATTGGCGGCATGGTGGGATATGCCAGCTCCAAGACCTTTCGCCGGGCATTCCAGAAGGAGACCGGCATGATGCCTGGAGATTATCTGAAGGATAATAAGAAGGAGGAGGGATTGTCAAAATGAAGTATGACAAAATAAGTGGATTTTCAGATGAAATCTCTGAAAATGTGGACACTCAGTTTCGCGTTCTCAAGAAACTGGGCATTGGATATTTTGAGCCAAGGGGAATCAACGGGAAAAATATTGCGGAGCTTTCGGGGAAAGAGCTGGCGGATCTGCGGGAAAAAATGGGACTTTATGGGATCAAGGTCTCTTCCATAGGATCTCCTGTCGGGAAGGTGCGTCTTACAGAGGATTTTGAAGAGCATTTCAGCCGATTCCAGCGGGTGGTTGAGACTGCCGGATATCTGGAAGCGAAGTATATCAGAGTGTTCAGCTTTTATCATGATAACGGGGCAGAATGGAGCACGGATGAACGCGCGGAAATACTCCTCCGTCTTAAACGGATGATCGATTATGCAGCAGGTCAGGGAGTAGTGCTGCTGCATGAGAACGAAAAGGATATCTATGGCGATACGGTGGAGCGGTGTGCGGATCTGATGGAGTCACTGGGGTGTGAGCATTTTCGTGCGGTGTTTGATCCCGCTAATTTTGTGCAGTGTGGCCAGGATACCATAGAAGCATACAGGAGGCTGAGGGAACATATTGCGTATGTCCATATAAAAGATGCTCTTATGGCGGACGGACGCGTCGTGCCTGCGGGAATGGGTGACGGAAATGTCAGTTATGTCCTGACGTCTCTGCTGGGAGGCGGATATACAGGTTTTCTCAGCCTGGAGCCTCATCTGGGGGACTTTGTGGGATTGAAGGATTTAGAGGCAAACAACAAGATGACGGAGCGCCCGCAAAGCGGGGAAGACACGTTTACCTGTGCCTACCGTGCACTGGAGGATATTCTGGATGGGATTCTGTAAAGGGATCATAAAGAGTAAGAGATAATGGAGGATTCATCATGAACCAGGTCAGGTTGGGAATCATTGGGATTGGCAATATGGGAACAAGCCATTGTATGTGTATCAGCAACGGAGAGGTGCCGGATATGGTATTGACTGCCGTGGCGGATCTGAAGGAGAGCAGGAGGGAATGGGCGCGGGCAAATCTGCGAGCGGATGTGAAAATCTGCAGCAATGCGGAAGAACTGCTGGACAGCGGGGCTGTGGATGCAGTTCTGATCGCCACACCCCATTACGAGCATCCCGGATTGGCCGTGGAGGCTTTTCGCCGAGGGATTCATGTCATGTGTGAGAAACCGGCCGGAGTGTATACCAAACAGGTGAGGGAGATGAATGCAGAGGCAAAAAAGCATTGCGATGTCGTCTTCGGTATGATGTTTAACCAGCGGACGGATCCTGTCTATCGGAAAATGAAGGAACTGGTTGCGGGAGGCGCATATGGTCAGATAAAGCGCGTGAACTGGATTGTTACGGACTGGTATCGCTCACAGGCGTATTATGATTCCGGAGACTGGAGGGCCACATGGGAGGGAGAGGGCGGCGGTGTGCTGCTGAATCAGTGCCCGCATAATATGGATCTGCTCCAGTGGATCTGTGGTATGCCTTCCAGAGTGTTGGCTTTCTGCCATGAGGGAAAATGGCATGACATTGAAGTGGAGGATGATGTGACTGCTTACCTGGAGTATCCTAACGGAGCCACGGGAATATTTGTTACATCAACAGGGGATGCGCCGGGGACAAACCGCTTCGAGGTGGACCTGGAGAAGGCAAAGATCGTGTGCGAGGATGGAAAGCTTGCGGTGTATGAGATGGAAGTCAATGAGAGGGAATTTTGCTTTTCCACAAAAGAAGGGTTCCGCAAGCCGGACGGAAAGTGGATTCCAATGGAGACCGGGCAGGATAATCCCCAGCATGCGGGAGTGCTGCGGGCCTTTGCGGGGGCTATCCTGAGAGGGGAACCGCTGGTGGCAGCAGGTGAAGAGGGCATCAGGGGATTGACATTATCCAATGCGATGCATCTGTCAAGCTGGCTGAAGAGACCGGTGGAGATTCCCTTTGATGAGGAACTGTTTTTAGAGGAGCTGAATCGGAAGAGAAGCTGTTCAAGGCGCAAGGAAAATGTCCGGGAGATGACCTTTAACACAGAGGGCAGCTACGGAAGCTGACAATGCTGTCAGCTGGAACTTCCGGGGATAAGGGAAAGGCTTTTGCGGGGAGGATGAGAGGATGCGAAGCGCGATTGTGGGATGCGGCAGTATTGCGCAGGTACATGCGCAGGCCATTGGGCAGCTGCGCCAGGAGGGACTTGTGGCGGTGGCCGATATAGAGCGGGATAAGGCGGAGAGCATGGCAGCCCTTTACGGCGCAAAGGCATATTCGGACTGGGAGAAAATGCTGGAGAAGGAACGGATAGACGTGCTGCATATTTGTACCCCGCATTATCTCCATGCATCGATGGCTGTGTCGGCATTGGAACGGGGAGTGCATGTGTTTATGGAAAAGCCTCCTGTGATTCATCTGCAGCAGTGGGAGCAGCTGTCGGCAGCCGTGAGAAATCAGCAGAATGGCGCCAAGGTCGGGGTATGCTTTCAGAACCGCTATAACAGCAGCGTAAGGTATGTGAAAGAACGTATGGACAAAGGGGCTTGGGGCAGACTGCTGGGCGCACGGGGAATCGTGACCTGGAGGAGGGACGAGGAATATTATACCGCAGGCGGCTGGCGCGGGCAGATTGAGACGGAGGGCGGCGGCGCGCTGATCAATCAGGCCATTCATACGCTGGATTTGCTGCAGTATTTTGCAGGAGAGAAGGCGCTTGCTGTGGAGGCTGTCATGGATAGGCAGCATCTGCCGGAAAGCATCGGGGTGGAAGACCTGGCGGCTGTCTATATATCCTATCCTCATGCCAGAGTCTGTCTGTACGCCTCAAACAGCTATGTGGCAGATGTCCCGCCGCTTCTGGAGCTGGAATGTGAGAAGGCGAGGATCAGAATCGAGGAAGAGTCAGTGACGGTTTACACTGCGGAGGGTGAACGGCAGGAGGTGGAGTTACAGGTTCAGGAATGCCTGGGAAAACGTTACTGGGGAGCCGGACACTTCAGCACAATCCGTGAATTTTATCGCTGCGCCGCGTCAGGAGAGCATTTTCCAATCGAACTTGAGGATGTGGAAGATACAGTGGATCTGCTTTTAAAAGCATACGCGTCGGCCGCTTTAAAGAGAATGGGCAATTGTGAAAATCTGTTCGTTAAATGAGGGTTTCGCAATCGCCTTTCATTGGAGGAGAAAAAGATAAGGAGCAAGGAGAAAAAGTATGGACAGGGAGATTGGCATGAGGACGGAATACCCAAGGCCGCAGTTTGTCAGGACGGACTGGATGTCACTGAACGGGGCCTGGGATTTCGCTTTTGATGAGGAAGCGTATGAGGAAACGATCAATGTGCCGTTTGTGTATGAGGCGAAGCTTTCCGGAATTGAGAAGAGGGAGTTTCATGATCAGGTGTGGTATCGCCGGACATTTGAGATACCGGAACATTGGAAGGGCAAGAGGATCCTGCTTCATTTTGGGGCGGTGGACTATGCGTGTCAGGTTTTCGTAAATGGGAAAAATGTCATGCACCATGTAGGGGGGCAGAGCAGTTTTTCGGTGGATATCACAGAAGCTCTTGATGCCCATGTAAATGAGTTGAAATTGTGTGTACGGGATTTTCACCGCGAATTGGACATTGTGAGGGGGAAACAGTTCTGGAAGGAGGAGTCAGAAAGCATTTTTTACACGGCATCGATGGGGATATGGCAGAGTGTGTGGCTGGAGCCCGTGTCCGACAAATACATCAGGCAGGTGCATATCACGCCGCTGTTGGATGAAAAATCGGTGAAATTCTCATACGAAACAGAACAGGCGCGGGAGTGTGTGCTGGAAACGACAATTTCTTTCGACGGGATTGAAGCCGGGAACTTTTCTGTCAGTCTGAATCATGTCAAAGGGGAATTTACGGTAAGGATCGACGAGGAAGCGCTTGGATGCTGGAATACGGTGGAGGACCTGGTGTGGTCTCCGGAATCCCCCAGACTTTTTGATGTGACGTTTACCTTGAGGGGAGGCGGTATCACATGGGATTCTGTCCAGTCCTATTTTGGACTGCGAAAGGTCTCGGTAGAGAACGGGAGATTTCTGCTGAATAACCGTCCCTATTACCAGAAGCTTGTGCTTGATCAGGGATTCTGGCCGGAAGGACTGTTTACGGCGCCGTCGGACGAGGCACTGATAAAGGACATACAGCTTGCGAAAGATATGGGCTTCAACGGTGTGCGCAAGCATCAGAAAGTGGAGGACCCGAGATTTCTGTACCATGCGGACAGGATGGGACTGCTGGTATGGGGAGAAATGGCATCGGGATACTGTTATTCCAACAGGCTGATCAAGGATACCGTGAATGAGTGGATCTGTGAGATTGAAAGGGATTATAACCATCCGTGTATTGTGGTCTGGACTGCGTTAAATGAATCATGGGGAGTTCTGGAAACGGCACATAACAGGGAACAGCAGAACTTCTGCAAGGCGATGTACGCTTTGATAAAATCACTGGACGGTACGAGGGCTGTGATTGACAACGACGGATGGGAGCATGTGGAAACGGATCTGCTTACCATTCATGACTATGAACCGGAGAGGGAAGCGCTTATGGAACGGTACGGCAGTATGGAACGGATCCTGCGGGAACAGCCTGCGGGAAGAGGGCTGTACGCAGGAGAAGGCCGGTATCGGAATGAGCCTGTGCTGGTCACGGAGTTTGGCGGTATTTCCTTTCAGAAGGACGCAACGGAAGGGTGGGGATATTCGGCGGCAGTGTCAGAGGAAGACTTTGTGCGGCGCTATCGTGAAGTGGTTCAGCCCTTATTGAAGTCAGAATGGCTGCAGGGCTTTTGCTATACACAGCTTACAGATGTGGAACAGGAGATCAACGGTCTTTATACATATGATAGATGTCCCAAAATTGATCCGGAACAAATCCGCCGGATTAATGAAGGAGAGGGATGATGTCCAGAAAAAGAAGGGCGGACAGAATGGAGAAAAAGTATAAGATTGATACGGAAGAAAACAAAGCGTTCATGAAGGAACTGAGGGAGGAGCTCCTGGCCTTTGGACATAGATTCCCCTCCCCTGCAGGGAGCTCCTATTATCTGGGGGACGATGGAACCCCCTGGACGGAAATGGATCGGGAAACGTGGATCACCTGTCGTATGGCTCATGTGTACAGTATAGGGACCCTTCTGGGATATGGCGGAAGCGCCGGGCTGGCGGACGCCGCGCTGAGAGGGATCAGGGGGGAACTGCATGACAGGGAAAACGGCGGCTTTTATGTGGGGGTGACCCCGGAGGGCGTGATCCTTCCCGGAAAGCAGTGCTATGCCCATGCTTTTGTGATCCTTGCGGCATCCTCCGCTCTGCTGGCAGGAAGGGAGGGGGCAGGAGAGCTGCTGGAGGAAGCCCTGGAATTGTTTGATCTGAGATTCTGGAATGACAGGGAGGGATTGTCCTGCGATACCTGGGATACCGGTTTCACGGTGTTGGACGCCTACCGCGGACTGAATGCAAACATGCATACTGTGGAGGCTTTTCTGGCGGCTGCGGACGCCACGGGAAAGGGGAAATACCGGGAGAGGGCAGGGCGCGTGATCGGACAGGTGTTGAAATGGGCTTCCGAAAATCAGTGGAGGATACCGGAGCACTTTACGGAGGACTGGGAAATATGCCTGGACTATAACAGGGAGTGTCCCGCACATCGCTTCAAGCCCTATGGAGCCACACCGGGGCATGGCATCGAGTGGGCGAGGCTGTTCGTCCAGTGGGCGCTGGCATCTTTCCGGGAGGATACGGCAGGGGCGGAGAAGTATGTGGAAGCGGCCGAAATGCTTTATGGGCGGGCTGTGGAAGACGCATGGAATGTGGACGGCTCGCCCGGCATCGTATATACCACGGATTGGGACGGCAAACCGGTAATCCGTGACAGGATGCACTGGACCCTTGCGGAGGCGATCAACACGGCGGCAGTGCTGTACCGTGTGACGGGAAAAGACAGATATGCTTCGGACTATGCTGAATTTATGAAATATCTGGATGAAAGGGTGCTGGATCGTGAGAATGGATCCTGGTTTCACCAGATGGATGCCAATCACCGTGTGATCGGCACCGTGTGGCCCGGAAAATCAGACATATACCATGCGCTGCAGGCCACGCTGATCCCCTATTATGACCCGAGGTTATCTGTCGCAGCGGCGGTGAAGAACGGAGCGGTCTGCGGGGAACATATCGGCTGATCGAAGCCGGAGGCCACGCTGCGCTTCCGGAGGCGGGAATCTTTCTTTAGGGCGGGCTGTATTACACAGCCGCCTGGACAGCCGCATTTTTGGACGGCAGCAATATCCGATACGAAATGAAATATATATGGAATATGTTTAGACAAAATACAAGATATAGATACTATATCTTGTATTTTTAATGAAAAAATGGGCAATATATTTTGACATATACATACAGACTATGGTAAACTATATAGAATCAAAATAGTGGGGGATTATTGCGTTGTAGAGGAAAATGACTCTGGCGTCATGGCGGAAAGTCATGATATTGGGAAAGTATACTGATATTGCAATTATGATAACAGACTCAATGTAGGGAGCGAAGTACCTTGGATAAGTATGAATATAAAGTAAGAGCGGATGAAATAAAGGATTTGATTGCCCAAGGAGAATATGTGCAGGCCGCAGAGATTGCGGATACCATTGACTGGCGGCGGGTGAAGAGCGTGATGATGCTTTGCACCATCAGTGATCTGTATAAGATTAACAGACGTTACGAGGATGCCAGAAATATGCTTCTGCTGGCTTATGAGAGAAGACCCGGCGGAAGGACGATCTGCTATTCTCTCTGCGAACTGTCTATTAAGATGGAAGATTATGTGCCGGCTGTCAATTATTATAAGGAATTTGTACAGGTGGCGCCCAAGGATCCGGGACGCTACATTTTGCAGTATAAGCTGTATGAGGCTCAGGATGTGAGCCTGGAGGAACGCATCGGGGTCCTGGAGGAACTGAAGAAGAGGGACTATCGCGAAAAGTGGGCTTACGAACTGGCATATCTGTACCACAGGGTAGGTCTTGGCACACGCTGTGTGGAGGAGTGTGATGAGCTCATCCTCTGGTTTGGCGAAGGAAAATATGTCATAAAGGCAATGGAACTGAAAATGATCCATCAGCCCTTGACTCCTTCCCAGCAGGAGAAGTATGACCATCGTTTTGACGGGGCTTCACAGGCCTATTATGAACCCCAGCGGGAAGCAGCCCGTCAGGAAGCATCTGAGGGGCAGTCAAGTGTGCTCCAGGGGCAGTCAAGTGTGCTCCAGGGGCAGCCGAGGATGCCCCAAGGGCAGCCTTATTATGAGGGAGAACAGGGAGCGCCCCAGGAGCCGTTCTATTATGAGGGACAG
>CAOKWI010000010.1 GCA_948473115.1 uncultured Lachnospiraceae bacterium
AGACCCCATGCGGCCTGCAGATACTTTTCGTGTTATGGAACTGTTAAAGACCCGGGTCCTAATTATGTATGGTGTGCATAGAGTTAAGGAAAAGCGGAAAAAAGAAACTGCATATATTGCTTTTGGAGAATGAATTGCATATACTTAAGGAAATAAAATATTGTTGGTATATATTATTGGAAATGGATTTGATAGAGGGCATGGATTAAAAACTTCTTATTGGAATTTTAGAGAATAACTTGAAAAATATGAGGAAGATTTTTTGGTTCAAATGGAAAAGATGTATGATTTTGCTCCTTTTATAGATAAAAGATATATAGTTCCAGGGATATGTGACTGGGACAAGGAAAAGGGATAGCTCGCAAAACAGATGAATGCTTAGGGTGAAACTTGCCTGAATTTCCATCTGCCACACGTTGGCTTCAATCGACAATTGCTTTAGCGATTTGATACCGCATCGCCTTATTGTTAGGGAACTGCTTTGGCGGCGGCAAACGCCCTGTCAGGTTATGTGCCTGCCCGCCTTTTTAAGGCGCCGTCAGCACCCAGCTGGGGAACCAGCGCAGCCAGCGGCCCACAAAGGCGGAATCCACCGCCTGTCCGGACAGTACGGGATAAAACAGCAGGAATAAGAGAAAAGCGGAGCAGCCGTACAGGACTGTCAGCGTCAGGAAGCCCCTGGCCGACAGCCTTTTTTTCATCTGCAGGAGGCTGTAGGCGATCATCAGCACCACAAATGTCACGCAGGGAAAATAGTGATAGATAAAAGTGATGCGCGTCACAAAGAACCAGGGCAGATACTGCGCCAGGTACCCGACCAGCAGAAAGGCGGCAGTCCTGTCCCTTTTCTTTACCAGGAGACGGAGCATATACAGGGCGGCAGGAATGCCGGGCCACCACACAAGAGGGTTTCCGAAGGCGCTGATTCCTTCCCTGAGACCGCCTGCGCCCGGGCTGCCGCTGACCACGGAGGAGTAATACCACACAGGACGCTTGATTACAGGCCACTCATACCAGGCAGAGGAGTAGGGGTGGGTGGCATCCAGGGTGCTGTGATAGCTGTACATGGTTGTCTGGTTTTGCAGCATGCGGGCAAACAATCCCTCCCCGCCGGCACTGACAAAGGGCAGATAGGACAACAGGTAGATCAGGGCAGGGACTGCCACGAAAAAAAGCAGGCAGAAACAGAGTGTCCTGACCGTGTGGGGACGGAACACTCGCAGGATATACTCATGGGAAATGCCGCTGCTTTTGCCGGTGGGATCCGTTTTCGCATAGCGATATTCCCGATACCGGCGGAACAGAACGGCAAAGAAGAGGACTGCAAGTCCTGCCCCCGCGTAGACCCCGGTCCACTTGCATGCGATTCCCAGCCCCATGCAGACGCCGCAGGCGCCCAGTGGGAGGAGGGTCTGGGACAGCGGAGTGTCATAAAAGCTTTTCCGGCAGTAACAGAACATGAAAAAGTACATCAGTAGTACGAAAAATGTGATGTATACATCGATGGTGGCGATCCTTGTCTGGGTGAAGTGCATGAAGTCAAAGGAAAAGAGCACGCAGGCCAGGGCGGCAGCAGGTGTGTTTTCGGTCAGACGTTTCCCGAACAGATACAGCACAGGCACCATCAGTATGCCGAAGAAAGTGCCCGCAATGCGCCAGCCGAAAGGATTCATGCCAAACAGCGAGATCCCTGCGGCTATGAAGGTCTTGCCAAGAGGGGGATGGGTGGTCTCGTAAGTGACAAGCCCGTTCAGGAATTCGTAGGCGGTGCGCCCGTGGTAGATCTCGTCAAAGTACATGCTGTTCCGGAAGCTGAAACGTCCGGGATAAAGGGACTGTTCGTCGAAAAGTGCCGGATAACCGGAAGCGTTTGACGGTGTCATCACACGCCCCTCCCGGTCCAGAAAGACCAGCTCCAGCAGGGAAGCGGAGGTATCGTCAAGGGACAGGCGCACAACCGTTCCCGGCGCATCCAGGGAGACCTTCTGCCAGGTGAATACATTGGCAAAGGTGACGGCCTGCGGGTCGGAGCCCCCTTCCCCGTTGGTTTCCACCAGAAAATTCCGGTCATGTTCCGGCGCCATATAATAAGCGATGTAGGCAGCCTCCCGTCCGGCGTCTTCGAAGGATACCACCACAGAATCCCCGTAAGCCATGTCATGGCGGCTTTCCGGAGCGGCGTTATCTCCCAGGTCATACAGCGCGAAACAGCCATAGACCAGGGTGACAGCTGCCGTCAAGGCCAGATCGACGGGCGTGAGGGGCAGATTCCTGCGTGAGGGACGTGGTGCGGGGGCGTCGGGAAGGACATAGTGGGAAGGCGTCTGCCTGCGCAGCCCTACAGGCGAAAAACATTCCACCTGTGCGGTTGGAAAATATTTCGGCACCGCGGATCGGTACAGAAAGACGACCGCCATAAGCATTCCCGCGGAGACCAGCAACAGCAGGGGCGCCCTGGGGTCATAATGTTCCGGGTCATAGAAAAACAACACAAAGGCCGTATTGTAAAAATGCAGCAGGGAAAAGCCCCCATAGCAGATCCAGACTTCCCTGACGGGCCGGTAGACCGCTGCCAGCAGCAGAAGAGCCAGCGCCGGATACAGATACCGCTCGTGCATCCGCACGGAAAAGGTGAACAGTGTCAGGATCAGGACGGCAGCCAGGAAGGGATACTTTTCCCTGCTGTCCCGATGGCGCAGACCCAGCACCAGAACCGTCGTCACGGCAGCCAGGATAAAGAGGGAACCGTAAAGCCGGCAGGGGATCCCCAGAAAGAGAGTGTCCTGGCTGACCCAGTTCAGTCCCAGCAGTCCCCAGAAATTGCAGGCGTTGACCGCCGCGTAGGGATAGGAGCCAAGGGTGGAGAAATACTGATTCCAGACATTGCCGATGCCGAAAGGCAGGCAGAGACCGAGAAAGCCTGTCAGGGAGGCCAGGGCGTAAAGCAGATGCTTTCCCAGCCTGCGGGGACTGAGACCGGGGAGAAAAACCTGATCCACCACGCCTGCCAGCAAAATGGGGGAGAAGAGCAGCATCTGAGGCTTTAACAGGAGCCCCGCGCAGAAGGCCAGGCAGGCGGGAAACAGACGTTCCCTCACCAGACAGAGGCACATCAGGAGCAGAGTCAGCGTGAAGACGGAATCGACCTGTCCCCAGACGGCGGAGTTCAGCAGGATCACGGGATTGAAGAGCCAGGCGGCGCAGACAGGCAGTGCCTGGGCCTTGGAACACCTTCTGGCGGTTTCCCGATACAGCAGGAGACCGCAGACCAGGTCACAGAGGATTGCAGGCAGTTTTAAAAGGATCAGGTGGAGCGGGGAATACCAGGAAATATCCATTGTGGAGCGCAGCCACCCGATGAACCCCAGCACATACAGGTAGCCGGGGGGATAGTCGGCAAAGACCTCCGGGGAGTAAAAACGGCGGGGACCCACTTCCTGCATCCGCTCCGCCCACGCCGCGAAACAGGCCAGATCGGAGTCAAAGCCTTCCAGCTGCACCGCGGCCGCTAAACGCAGCAGAAGCGCGGATGCAAACAGAAGGCAGGCGAAGGCGCCGTGATTTTTATTTTTGTTTTTTGTGAGCAGGAAGCCCTGATAACAGCAGACAGCCAGCAAGAGGCCGAACAGGGCGGTAATATGGATCCCAGGCATAAAAATCCTCCTAAACGCAAAAAATAGTCTTTACGGGTTATTGTTACGATTCTTAAGATTCTTAATTTTAGTATACCAGAAAGTTTGGTATAGGAAAAGCAGATATATTGTGGTATACTAAAACACAGTGTACTAAATGTTACTTTTCACACCTACGCCACCGCGAGGTTCATACAGTTCCTTAGCATAGATGGAGGTCAGAATGAAATTTGATATGCATTGCCATACCAAAGAGGGATCCCTGGACGGCAAAGTGCCTGTGGAGGAATTTATACAGGCTCTGATGGACAGAGGATTTGACGGTATGCTGGTCAGCGACCATAATTCGTATAACGGTTACAGGGCCTGGAAAAATAATGCCAACAAGGCGTGGGCAGGAGATTTCGTGGTTTTGAAGGGGATAGAATACGATACCATAGATGCGGGACATATACTGGTCATCATGCCGGAGGGCATCAAATTGAAAATATTGGAGCTGCGGGGGCTGCCCGTCAGCTTTCTGATTGAGATCGTGCATAAACACGGTGGGATCCTGGGACCTGCCCACCCCTGCGGGGAGAAATATCTGAGCATTACCAATACCAGACAGTTCCGCAGCCGTCTGGCGGTGATGGACAGGTTTGATTTCCTGGAGGGCTTCAATGCCTGCGAGAGCGAGGAGAGCAACGCCAGGGCAGCGGAGATTGCCGGGGAGCATGGGCTTCCTGTCTTTGGCGGCAGCGACGCCCATAAGCGGGATTGTATCGGTCTGGGCTATACGGAGTTCCAGGAGGATATCAGCTGTGAGTCGGATCTGATACGGCTGCTGCACAAAAAAGGAGAGGCTGCCTGCGCCTGCGGGGGAGAGTATTATAAGGGAACCACAAAGGAAAAGATCGGAAAGGCCAACAACCTCCTGGTGCAGTCCTTCTGGTTCTATAACCGTATCGGAAGCATGCTGCGCCACCGGAAGCGTCTGATTGAATTAAAGAAATTGTATATCAGAATTAAATAATTACAATAAAATATTACAAAATCTTTGCATTTTTAACTATTCTTCTATTGAAATTCATAAAATCTTAAGACACAGACCCCATATACTGTGCTATAATACTCAATATGTAGTGTCGGACATTACATATTGAGTTTTTTTACAGGAAAGTTATACGGCAGCAACATGACCTGATTGCTTTTGACTGTCGTGGAAAGAAGGAGAGTATGAAAAGCAGGAAATTAAAAAAGTGTATGACGGTGGCGCTTGCTTCCGCTATGGCACTGTCGGTGACTGCCTGTGGCGGTTCCCAGGGAGACAGCAGCAGCGGGAACCAGGGCGGCAATACGGGAAACGGCGCAGAGGCAAAGGAATTTATATATGTGTCGGAGTTCAAGGAGATCGAGGGGGAAAACATATCTTACTATAATATGAAGTATGTGGGAGATTCCCTTTACTATGAAAGTTATTCCTATGACGAGGCAACAGGGGAGTCCGGCGAGAGCATTGTGAAGTATTCCCTGGCGGACGGTTCCTCTTCCGCCATTCCCCTGAAGCTGGAAGGAAACAGCACATCAATCAGTGAATATGCGGTGGCAGCTGATGGGAGTATTCTCGCGGTATGTTATGATTATTCCGGGGAACCGGGACCCGAGGGGTATGTGGAACCGAAAATGACGTTGGTCAAGTTCGGCCCGGACGGCGAGAACGTATTTTCCAAAGACCTGGCGGAAGTGCTGGGACAGGAGGAGAATACTTATGTACAGAACCTTGCGCTGGATGGCGAAGGCAGGATTTACATTACCATGGATGGCAGTGTGATCCTTCTGGATCAGGAGGGCAATTCCCAGGGTAAGGTAACGACCAACGCAAACTGGATCAACGGCCTTGGCTGCGGCAGGGACGGCAAGATGTATTTCAGCTATTATGATGATACCGCCCAGAACAATTCCTATGCGCTGGCAGAGATTGATTTTGACCAGAGGGCAGTGGGGACGACGTACAAAGGGCTTCCCAGCGGTAACGGAAACGGCCTGTATGCAGGCATTGAATATGATTTCCTGATCGGTGACAGCACTTCCGTTTATGCTTATGACCTGAAATCCCAGGAGTACGAGAAGCTGTTTGACTGGCTGGACAGCGATATCAACGGCATGAATGCCAACTGTGTGGGACAGATGGAGGACGGACGGCTCCTGGCCGTGATCAACGACTGGGAGAGCGAGGAGAACGGTATCGCCCTGCTGACTAAGACAAAGGCTTCCGATGTGCCCCAGAAGGAAACCATCGTCATCGGCGCCATGTACCTGGATTCCAATTTACAGTCGGCAGCAGTGAAGTTTAACAGGAGCAATGAGCAGTACCGCATCAGCATTCGGACCTATATAGATTATAATAACTGGACGGAGAACTCTTATTCCGATGCGCTGACGAAGCTGAACAATGATATTACCTCCAACAACTGTCCTGACATTCTGGATCTGAGCGGGCTCAATATCAAGCAGCTTGCGGCCAAGGATGTGTTTGAGGACCTGAATCCCTACCTGGAAGGCAGCGCAAACCTTAGCAGGGACGACTTTGTGGCCAATGTCATGGATGTGTATTCATATGACGGAAAGCAGATCAGCATTCCCATTTCCTTCTCCCTCAGGACCATTGCGGGAAGGGCTTCCGAACTGGGAGACAAGGACGGATGGACACTGGACGAGATGATTGCCTATGCGGATGCCCATCCGGATGCGCAGATTTTTGATTATTCCAGTAAGGATTACATCCTCCAGCTGTGTATGGCATTCAATGAGGACGCCTTCATAGACTGGAGTACGGGGGAATGTAAATTTGATACGCCTGAGTTCAAGAGTCTGCTGGAATTTGTGAACCGTTTCCCGGACGAGTACCAGTATGAGGACGGCATGGCGTCTGCCCCCACCAGGATCCAGAACAGGGAGATCCTGCTGGATATGGTATATATCTCTGATTTCAATGAAATACAGCTTTATAAGGAAATTTTTGAGAATGACCTTGACTTTATCGGCTACCCCACCACGGACGGGGGCTGCGGCACGGGTCTGTCAGCGCAGCAGGCATATGCCATCACCGGCAAGTCCGCGCATAAGGACGGGGCATGGGAGTTTATCGAAGGGATGCTGATCCCCCAGGAGGAAAGCGAAAGCGGAAGGGGCGGCAGATCCTGGAATTTCCCCAACAATAAGGCGCAGCTGCAGGCTATGGCGGAGGAAGCGGTCAAGGTGGAATATGTGACCGATGAGAACGGCGAAATCCTGAAGGATGAGAACGGTGAGCCAATTGTCCAGGGAGCAGGTATGGGCATCGGATATGAGGACGGATGGTCCTATGATTACCGGATTCCTACCCAGGACGAGGTGGACATGGTTCTGGATCTGATCGAGAAGGCAAGGCCCATTTCAAACAACGGCGGTGACAGCCAGATTCAGAATATTATCACTGAGGAGGCGGCGGCTTACTTCCAGGGCCAGAAGAGCGTGGACGAGGTGGTAGGCATCATACAGAGCCGTATCAATATTTATGTAAGTGAAAACAGCTGAAATGATGCTGCAGACCGTCAGGGTATGCAGCGGTGCTAAATTTAACTGATGCGTAGTATAAGTTAAGGGATTGAAGAAGCAGTGAAAACACGTACTAAATTAAGCAAAAGGACGAAGAAGGTAAAGAGAAGCTCGGGGCTGTTCATAGCCCCAAGCTTCCTTGGCGTCCTTTTGTTTTTTATTCTGCCGTTCATGGTAGTCATTTATTATTCCCTGATCGACAATCCGATCAGCGGGAACTTTGTCGCTTTTGACAATTTTGTAAGCATTATGGGAAATTCGGCATTCCGCAAGGCGGTGCACAATACCCTGACATTCTCGGCAGTGGCAGTGCCGCTGGCGGTGGTATTGCCGTTGCTGATGGCCATTGTGCTGGAGGCGGAGCTGCCTTTCAGGAGTCAGTTCAGGACATTCCTCCTAAGCCCCATGATGGTGCCGGTGGCGTCCATCGTGCTGATCTGGCAGGTGCTGTTCCACTTTAACGGCGCAGTCAATGATTTCCTGGCGGTCTTCGGCGTGGATAAGATCGACTGGCTGAAATCGGAGTATGCCCAGGTGGTGGTGGTGATCCTGTTCCTCTGGAAGAACCTGGGCTACAACATGATCCTGTTCATGGCGGCGCTGGCCAGCATCCCCAAGGATATCCTGGAGGTGGCGCAGCTGGAAAGCGCAAAGCCCATACAGACCTTCTTCTACATTAAGATCAGATATCTGTCCTCCACGCTGCTGTTTGTAACGATCATGTCGCTGATCAACTCCTTCAAGGTGTTCCGCGAGGTTTACCTGCTGACAGGGGATTATCCCTATGATACCATTTACATGCTGCAGCATTTTATGAATAATAAGTTCAAGTCACTGGATTATCAGACGTTGTCGGCGGCAGCCATATTGATGTCGCTGGTGATGGTGGTGATCATCGGTATCCTGTTTGTGGCTGAGGACCGTTTCGGAAAGGATGTGGAAGGTTGAGCACACAGAGTAATGCCATGCAGGGGCAGGAGGGAAGGAAAGCCAGGGCGACAGGGGCGGCAAGGAAAAAGAAGATTGTCCGCACTGCCAAGATCACACTGGCCACCCTTGTGGCAGCGTCCTTCGCCATACTGTTCCTGATGCCTATTATATTGACAATGACGAATTCCTTCATGGCGGCATCGGAGATTTCCTCGAATTACGGCTCCGTATTTGCCACCACGGAGACGGGTGGCAAGGTGTACATATCGGAGAAGGTGAACCTGAAATTCATTCCCGATATGGTGTCATTCAGCCAGTATGCAACGGTGCTCTTTAAGAGCCCTGATTACCTGTTGAAATTCTGGAACTCCGTGATCCTGGTGGGACCCATCGTGTTCTTCCAGCTGCTGACGGCATCTTTTGCGTCATTTGGCTTTGCCAGGTACAAAGGGAAACTGAGGACAATTATTTTTTTCGCGTATATCATTCTGATGCTGATGCCTTATCAGGTAACGCTGGTGCCCAATTACCTGGTCAGCGACTGGTTAAACCTGCTGGACAGCTACTGGGCGATCTGGCTGCCGGGTATCTTTTCTCCCTTTGCGGTGTATCTGCTGACCAAGTTCATGCGGCGTATCCCCGACAGTGTGGTGGAAGCGGCGCAGATAGACGGCGCGGGGGAATGGAAGATCTTCTGGAAGATCTGCATGCCCCTGTGTAAAGGAGCAGTCTGCTCCACGGCGATCCTGGTGTTCATAGATTATTGGAATATGGTGGAACAGCCGCTGATCCTGCTGTCGGACGGGGAGACGCATCCGCTGTCCGTGTTCCTGAGCAAGATCAATGCGGGGGAGATCGGACTGGCCTTTGCCGTGGCCACCATCTACATGGTGCCCAGCCTGCTGATCTTCCTGTACGGGGAAGAGTATCTGGTGGACGGCATTACTTACCAGGGCGGCGTCAAGGGTTAAGTGTGCAAAGATTTTCTAGGCGGTTAAAAGGCAACCGCTAAGAAAATCTACGATTCCGCTTTGCGGAATCTATGCACACGAAAGAATCCGCAAAGCGGATTCTTCCAAGGGCGGCCTTTGCGCTTTGGCTGCATCAGGTCAGGAATTGTCTGTGCCGCCCAACAGGGCGTATATATAAAGGATATCAATGAGGAGAGGAATGCGATGAACGAGAATGCAAGAAAGAAAAGAGAATGGGTCAAGACGGCGGCGATCATTTTCCTGTCGGTGATGCTGGTGCTCACTTTCTTTTCCAACACAATCATGAATTACTCCCTGCCTGAGGTGGCGATCCAGTATGTGCAGTCTGGCACCGTCACGGCGAAGATCCGCGGTTCAGGCGTGGTGGAGAGCGGTGATCCTTATAATATTGAAGTGAAGGAGTCACGCAAGGTGGACAGCGTCGCTGTCCGTGTGGGCGACTTCGTGGAGAAGGGCGACGTGATCCTGTACCTGGCGGACGAGGAGAGCGAGGAATTGCAGGCGGCGCAGGATGCACTGGAGGCAGCGTGGAGCGCATATGAGAAAGCACTGTTGTCAGATGCGACCACGGTGGCGGCGCTGCAGGTTTATAACAGTAATGTCTCTGTAACGACTTACAGGCAGCGGCTTACCAATGCACAGAATGCGGTTAAGGATGCCCAGAAGCGGGTGGATGACCTGAAGGAACAGGCTGATGTCCTGAAGGAACAGGCTGATGTCCTGTCTAACCAGAGCACCAATGCATCCATCAGGGATGGGGAATTGAAAGATTTACAGAATTGGGTGAATAATGCAACTACCAATAAAAACAATGCCGAAGCGGCTAAGACATTTGCCGAAAATAATCTGAAGGCCCTGAAAGGATACAAAACCCAATATGAAAACGAAATGGAGTATTATTCGCAGTTAAGTGTCAGCAGCGGTGATGCGGTGGTAGTTGCTGATGCGTTAATCAGGATAACAAATCTACAGGCGGCTTTAGAGAAAAATCAAAAGGATATTCTGGATGCGGAAGCGGCTTTGAATGCTGCTACCATAGATTATAATAATTGTGATCTGGAGTTGAAAAGAGCGCAGAATGCCTTGGCAGGTAAGACTGCCGTGACAGAGGGAGACATTAAGCAACAGCTTGCATCCATAAACGAGCAGCTTACAAATGCAAATGCAGTATTGAAGGAAAAGACAGATGCATTGACCGAATTGACAGGATCACTTGGACAGGGATTAAATCTGGGAGATCAGATGGATGCCATCACCAAGGCCCAGGAGAAGGTGGATGAACTGACGGCGAAATCCATCGGCGCTACCGTGACGGCGGATATCTCCGGTACGGTTACGGCGATCAACGTCACCGCGGGAACCACGACTTCGGCGGCTACGCCTGTGGCTGTGCTGCAGCCCGAGGGCAAAGGATTCTCCATGAGCTTTTCCGTTACCAATGAGCAGGCAAAGCGCCTGGCCGTAGGGGACAAGGCGGACCTGGTCAATGCGTGGCGGTTCGATGACGTGGAGGTAACCCTGGCGAGCATCAAGCCGGATCCCAACGATCCCAGCCAGAAAAAGCAGCTTACCTTTGATGTGGCCGGCGCGGTTACGGCAGGACAGACCCTGAATATTTCCGTGGGGCAGAAGAGCGCCAATTACGACTACATTGTGCCCAACAACGCTATCCGTGAGGATAACAACGGTAAATTCATACTGGTGGTGACGTCCAAGTCCAGTCCCCTGGGAACCCGCTATTATGCGACCCGTGTGGATGTGGAGGTTCTCGCCAGCGATGACACCCAGTCGGCGGTCAGCTCGGGAATGCTGACGGGCTATGATCCTGTAATCACTACCTCTACCAAGCCTGTGGAGGCAGGCAAGCTGGTAAGGCTGGCGGAAAATTAAGTTTGGAAGACAGAAAGTGGAAATGAGGCAGACTATGAAAAAAATTGTGTTGGGAATAAGCGGGGGAATCTCTTTCCTGATCTTTCTGATCCTGCTTTTTACGACAAACCATATCATAGGCGCACAGGATACCCAGCAGATGGCGGGGAGGTGGAGTGACCGGAAGAATGCGGCTCAGGTCAGCTGTTTCTTTGCCGCGGATTCCGAGACCACGAGGGATACCATTCTGATGTTTGAGCATGGCATAGACAGCGCCCTGACGGAGGCTTCCGTGGAGCAGGAGTCAGAAAATCCCGGGGCCAGGCTGTGGGCGGATGCTTACAGCGCGGACGGCAAGATTACGCTGACCAATAACAAGACATCGGTCTCCGCGGACGCCATTGGGATCGGAGGGGATTTCTTCCTGTTCCATCCCCTGAAGCTGCTGAGCGGTTCCTACTTTTCAGGAAACGATCTGATGCAGGATTATTGTGTGATCGACGAGGATGCCGCGTGGCAGCTGTTCGGTTCTCCTGACGTGGCGGGCATGACAGTGTATATTTCCGGTATTCCCCATATTGTAACGGGAGTGGTGGAACGGCCCTCCGGCCGTCTGGCGGAAGCGGCAGGACTGGAGAGCACCCTGGTCTATGTTTCCATGGATACGCTGGAAACGCTGGGAATCAGCTATGGGATCAACCATTATGAGATTGTCATGCCGGATCCTGTTACCGGTTTCGCATATAATTATGTAAAGGAAAAGCTGGGCGCTGACGAGAAGACCACGGAGGTGGTGGAGAACAGTTCCCGTTACTCTCTTTTGTCCCGTCTGAAAATGATCGGGCAGTTTGGTGTCCGCTCCATGAACGGGAAGGGCATTATTTATCCCTACTGGGAAAATATTGCGAAAGGGTATGAGGATATTTTGACGGCTCTGACCCTGCTGATGCTGATCACCCTTTTATATCCCATGATCCTGATGCTGATCGCCTTTATCTTCTGGTGGAGACACAAGGGCTGGACGCTGCGTGACGCGCGGCTGAAGGGCAAGGATAAGCTGGAGCGGCTGATGGAGCGCCTGAGGGAGAAGAGACGGTCCCAAAAAGAAGGATCCCAAAAAGAAGCGGGGAAGCCATTGACAAAAGGAAGATCCCGTAAGGGAAAACGTAAATGGGGTAAGGAGAGCGACTGGGATATAGAGGAGGATTTATAAAAGAGTAAAATTTACATAAGAGGAACACGCATGAAAGAGAAACACGTATGAAAGAGAACACGCATGAAAGAGAAACACACATGAAAGAGAAACACACATGAAAGAAGAAAACGCATAAAAGCAAAAAACTCATGAAATATGAAAGAGGGAGACTCATGGAATAGGAGGACTCAGAAAAGAAATAGGAGGAGAATTATGAGAAAGTGGTTGAAGAAGTCATTGGCGGTGGGGCTTGCATTTGCCATGACGGCAGGTTTTACCGCCTGCGGCGGCGGATCTGACGGCAGCGGAGGAAACCGCGGAAACGGAGGAAATGGCGGCGGAGGCGGCGGCAGCAGTGCTGCCAATGCGGATCTGGCGAAGGAATATGTCTATAAGGTGGAAGAATTTGATTTCCCCAGGCTTGTAGATCCCGAAAACGGGTATATCAATGTATACAATACCATGTACCGTGACGGTAAAATCTATATGGTGGCGGAATGTAATGACTGGTCGGTAAGCGATGAAACGCAATACAATATCATTACTTTAAATGAAGACGGTTCCGATGTGCAGGTGATCAAACTTGATACCTCCAATGGGGAGGACGGTTCCGGGGACGGCACGGAAGGAGAAGGCGATTCTGCACCCGCAGTGACAGAAGGCGCAGGGGAAGAAGGCGATTCTGCCCCTGCAGTGACAGAAGGTGCAGGGGCAGAAGGCGATTCTGCACCCGCTGTGGAAGATGGAATTATGGATGACATGGCTGTGGATCCGGGGATGTCTTCCGATACCTGGGAGTATACAAACTTTGGCACCTTCAGGATAGCCTCCGATGGGAAAATATTCGGTATCAAAAACTACAGTTTTGAGGATTACAGCAATCCGGAGCAGACTGTCAGCGAGAGACATGTCTACGTATGCAGCTGGAATGAGGACGGAAGCAAACTTTGGGAGACGGAACTGGAAGGTTTGCAGTCTGATGAGGAAGGTGCGGAATGGCTTTATGTCAGCAGCCTGATCGCAGGAAAAGACGGCAGTGTGAAGCTGCTGCTTGGAGGTGATAATGTATACAGGATGGATGTGGGCAGTGACGGCACGGTTTCTGAAAGAACGCCGTTGTCAGAGGAAACCACCCAGATCCTGAACAATCGGCAGAACATGATCGAGCGGGAAGACGGTACGATCCTGATCACCTACTCGGATGAGAATGACTGGATGAAGAATTATATGGCAGTGTACGACCTGGAAAAGGATACCCTGGGGGAGCCTGCTGATATGCCTGCATCCTACGGTTGGAATGGTTTTGGTACTATGAGCGCGGGAGCGAACAGTGATCTGATCTTTACCATGGGTGACGGCGTATACACTTACAATCAGGGAGACGCGGAAGTCACCAAGAAAATGGACTTTGTCAATTCCGATGTAAATATTTCCAACTTCTATGGGCTGGTTGAATTGGATAAAGACAGATTTGTGGGGATTTTCAATGAGAATTACGGGGAAGAGTTAAAGGGCGCCTTGTTCACCTACAGGGATCCAGCGGATATTCCTGACAAAGCTGTGATCGTGTTTGCTGGTAATTATGTGGGCAGCGATATGCGGCAGAGGGTGGTGGAATTTAACAGATCCAATGATAACTACAGGGTGGTGCTGAAAGAGTATGACAGCTACAACAGTTATGATGATTACACAGCGGGTGTCACAAAACTGAATAATGACATTGTGACAGGCGGAATGCCTGATATCCTGATCACTGACGGCCTGCCCATTGAGAATTATATTGCAAAGGGGCTGCTGGCGGATATCGGCAGTCTGATCGAACAGGACCCGGAATTATCCCAGGTGGACTTTATGCAGAATGTATTTGACGCTTATTCCGTGGAAGGAACCCTGTATTATGTGGTGCCGAATTTCAGTGTGGCCACCATGGTCGCCAAGACGTCCCTGGTGGGTGACAGAACCGGATGGACACTGGAAGAGATGCAGCAGGTGGTTTCCGGAATGGGAGAAGGCGCCCAGGCCATCGGGGAGGTCACAAGAGAAGGCTTCATGAGCATGGCAATGCAGTACTGCGGCAATGATTTTATTGACGTAAAGACAGGAAAGTGCTCCTTTAACTCTGATAACTTTATCAATATGATGGAGTATGCCAAGACGCTGCCCGAGGAAATCAACTGGGATTCTTTATACAGTGATGACAATTATTGGACGACGCAGGAATCACAGTACCGCGACAACAGGACGCTGCTGATGCAGCTGTGGATAGGAAATATCAGGAATTTGAACTATCAGCTGAACGGCAACATTGGAGAGCCTGTCACGTTTATCGGTTTTCCTACCGAGAGCGGCAAGGGTTCCTACATCAACGCAAACCAGTCCTATGTGCTTTCCGCAAAGTCTGCTAACCTGGATGGGGCATGGGAATTTATCCGCTATTATCTGACAGAAGAATACCAGCGCGAGGAGAACTACGGGCTGTCGATCCATAAGCAGATATTCATGGAACAGGCTCAGGAAGCAACGAAGAAGCCTACTTATACGGATGAGAACGGACAGGAAGTGGAGTATGAGGAAACCTACTGGATCAACGGGGAGGATATTCCTCTGCCGCCGCTGTCCCAGGAACAGGTGGATCAGATCGTAAACTTTGTTTCATCGGTGGATCGGGCGTACTATTACAATGACAGTGTGTTCAATATCATCAATGAGGAGATGGGCGCGTTCTACAGCGGACAGAAGAGCGCCCGGGATGTGGCGAATGTCATTCAGAGCAGGGCGCAGATCTATGTGGATGAAAACCGCTGACAGTGTGAGAAGAAGTTCTAATCACTTGCGGCAGAGGCCGCTTCGTGAAGAACTTCTACGGCGCAGGGAAGCGCTTTTCTCACACAGAAGAACGCCCGGAGCAGGCGTTCTTCCGGTCTTGTACCGGTTCATGGATTGTTTGTGTGGGATTAAAGCTTAACCGGGATTCCCTGCTTTTGCAGATGGTTTTCCAGTGTCAGTTCATGGCCGTGCTCTCTCAGCCAGTCTTTGCAGAGTTTATAGTCCGGCATGACGGAGGCCACCATGTTCCAGAAATCCCTGGAGTGGTTCATATGGGTCAGGTGGCAGAGCTCGTGGACTACCACATAGTCCAGTATTTTCGGGGGAGCGAAGATCAGGCGGTAATTAAAGGACAGCGTCCCCCGGGAAGAACAGCTGCCCCAGCGGGTCTTCTGGTCACGGATCGTGATGGAGGTGTAACAGCCTCCGGTAATGGAATGGAAATAAGCCGTCCGGGCTTCGAATTTTGCCCGGGCGGCGTTTTTATATCTTTTTTCCATTGTCTGCAGGCGCCTTGTCTCCGCCTGTGTGAGAGTTATGAGGTTTTTCTGCGTTTTCATGATTTTACTCATGCTCCATAGTCTCCAGCTCTTCCATGGTTTATACAATTACCTGCCTGTTTTTGTTTTGGTGGTTCGCTTTTCGCAGCTGTTCCATGTTAAAATCGGAATCAGCCACAAAGGGAACTGGATGGGATATCATTCGCCTATTAGTTGAAGTCAGGGAAACGCTCATAAAAGCGTTTCCCTGGAAGTAAGTGTTTTGGACAGATACAGGACCAGGTCATCATCGTTACAGCAGTCTCCATACGGTTCACATACCTTATCCTGATACCAGACGCCGGTACCGTCCGGAAGATACCCTCTTTTCACATACATCCGCTGGGCGCTGCCGTAACCGCTGTGCAGACCCACGCCCAGATATACCACATCCGAATAGGCGGAGGCAACCTGCTCCGCTATATCCATCAGTCTGCTGCCAATGCCATTCCTGCGGTATTTTTCCAGAACGCCGAAATCCATGATTTCAGGATATCCCTTATGGGCGAAGGCTCCCCATTGGGAATCAGGGTATACATTGATATAGCCGGCTACATTTCCTTTATATTCGGCAACCAATGCGATTGCTTTTCCCTCCGCCTGATGCCGGAACCTCATTTCATATTTTTCGGTGGTTGCATGCCAGCCCTGGGCGATTTCCTCGTCTGTAATAATCTGGATATCTTCCTGCTGCAGATTCCTGATCAGTATATCATTTGCGTTATAGTAAATCATTTTTCCCCTTTCCTATGCTTCTGTCTCTTGCGTTTTCCGGTTACTGCGCAGCCCCCGGCGTGGCCTGGGTGAACTGTGCCATGTAAAGCTTATAGTAAGCCCCCTTCTTCTGCATCAGTTCCCTGGCGCTTCCTTCCTCCAGAATCCCCTTATTGTCGATCACAAAGATTCTGTCAGCCCTCTGGATCGTGGAGAGCCTGTGGGCGATCACAAAGGAAGTCCGCCCCGCCAGCAGCGCCTCAATCCCGTTCTGCACCAGTACCTCTGTCTTAGTGTCAATGCTGGAGGTGGCTTCGTCCAGGATCAAAATGCCGGGCATGGAGACAAAGGTTCTGGCAAAGGCAAGCAGCTGTTTCTGTCCAACGGACAGGCCGCCGCCCCGCTCGGAAAGCTCCGTATCATATCCCTTCTCCAGTTTCATGATAAATTCATGGGCATTCACCGCCTTTGCCGCGGCAATGCATTCCTCGTCCGTGGCGTCCAGCCGCCCGTAACGGATATTGTCCATGACCGTTCCGGTAAAGAGGAAATTGTCCTGCGTCATGATGCCCATCTGGGAGCGGAGAGAGTTCAAGGTCACTTCCTGCACGTCTTTTCCGTCTATCAGCACATGCCCCCTGGTAGCGTTGTAAAATCTGCTGATCAGGTTGACAATGGTCGTTTTGCCTGCGCCCGTAGGCCCTACCAGTGCGATGGTCTCGCCCGGCCTGATGCGGAAAGACACATCCTCCAGCACCATGACATCAGGGGCGTCCGAGTAGGCAAAGGAAACCTGGTCAAAGACCACCTCCCCCCGTATGGAGGAGAGTTCTCCTGTGGCCTGTTCGTCCGTGATCTCCGAGGGGGTGTCCAGGACTTCAAAGACACGCTCCGCCGCCGCAAGGTTTGTGATCAGCTGCTTGTAGAAATCGCTGAGGTTCATGATGGGATGCCAGAACATGCCGATGTAGCTTCCGAAGGCCAGAAGTGTTCCCACGGACACCTGATCCGTGCCCAGTACGACGATCCCCACATAATAGAGGGCCGCAGTGCTTAAACCCCAGCAGAAATCAATGACAGAGCCGATGGCATCGTTGATGCGGCAGGCGCTGGTGAAAGCCTTTCTGTGCTCCTCCGTAAGCTGGTAAAAGGTGTCGTCCGTTTCCTTTTCCGCGTGGAAGCTCTGAATGATGCGCATACCGGACAGATCCTCATGGACGAAAGCGTTCATGTTGGACGCCTTTTTCCGGAACAGCTGCCATCTCTTATGGGAGCGTGTCTGGATATACCAGACGCCCGCCGCCAGGAGGGGCAGGGCACCTAGGGACGCAGCCGTCAGCGCCGGACTTTTTACCAGCATGATGGCAATGACCGCGCAGATCGTGATAAAGTCGGGGATCAGGGTGGTCACGCAGTTCCCCAGCACGTCCTTCAGGGAGTTCACGTCCCCGATGATGCGGGAGAGGATCTTGCCCGTTGGACGGCTGTCAAAAAAGTGAAAGTCCAGCGTCTGGATATGGGTGTACAGCTCCTGCCGGATGGTCATTAAAATGCTGTTGCACACGCGGTTCATAATGTGCATCCGCAGCTTGGTAAACAGAACCATTCCGATATTCAGACCCAGGGCAAAGAGGATCAGCTTCACCAGCCCTGTGAGATTTCCCGTGCCAATGTAACCGTCGATGGCGGTCTCCACGAACAGCGGGTTCGCCAGGGACACGCCCACGCAGAACAGCATGATACAGAGAACCAGCAGGATCTCTTTTTTATAAGCCAGAAGATAGGAGAACAGCCGCAGCAGGGTTTTTGTTTTTCCCTGTTCCACGGTGCGCTCGTCTTCCTTAAAGGAATTAATCGGCATAAATGGCACCTCCCATCTGTAATTGCCAGGTTTCATAGTAAAGCCCTTTTTGGGCTAATAATTCTTCGTGTGTGCCCCGCTCCGCGATCCGGCCGTCCTCCAGGAACAGGATCTCATCCGCATGGCATACGGCGCTGACCCGGTGGGCGATGATAATCTTCGTGGTATCCGGCAGTTCGTTCAGGGTCTGCTGGATGGCGGCTTCCGTCTCCATATCCAGGGCGGAGGTGGAGTCGTCCATCACCAGGATGGGATTTTTCTTCGCCAGGGCGCGGGCAATGCTGATGCGCTGTTTCTGGCCGCCGGAAAGTCCCACGCCCCGCTCCCCGATCACGGTGTCATAGCCGGATTCCAGCTTTTCGATAAACTCCGAAGCCTGCGCCGCCTGGGAGGCCGTTTTCACCAGCTCAAAGTCGGTGAGGGCCTGCTTCCCCAGGCGCACGTTGTCGGAGATGGTGTCGGAGAACAGGAATACATCCTGGGTTACCACGGAAATATTTTCCCGAAGCTGCCCCAGTGACAGGCTGCGGATGTCTGTGCCATCCAGCAGGATACGCCCCTCCGTGCAGTCGTAGAGCCTCTGCAGCAGCTGTACCATGGAGGTCTTGCCGGAGCCGGTGGCGCCCATGATACCCAGGGTGGAGCCGGCGGACACATGGAAACTGATGTCTCTTAAGATTTCTGTGTTGTCCCGCTTGAAGCCTACCTGCTCAAAGGTGATCTCACCCTTTACCTTTTCCAGCAATCTGGGCGCCTCCTCCTCGCGGATGGTGGGGGTTTCTTTGTAGATCTTTTTCAGTTTCCGGTTGGAAGCCACGGCGGAGGAGAAGCTGTTGGTAAGCCAGCCCAGCATTTCCATAGGCCACACAATATTGTTGGAGTATTCCACAAAGGCGCCCAGGGAGCCAAGGGTGAAGGGCACCCCGCCCACCGTGTCGCCCTGCATGACCATCACGCCGCCTGCAAGGAGTACGACCAGGGGCAGCAGCTTTGTGACCAGGGTGAACAGCGGATGGTATTTCACGAAGACCCTGGACTGCTTCATATTCAATTCATAATAGCGTTTGTTGTGGGAGAGGAATTTTTTAATCTCGAATTTCTCCCTGGCAAATGCCCGCACCGTGCGGACGCCTGCAAGGTTTTCCTCCGCCACAGTGTTCAACTTGGCGTTCTCCTCGCTGATCTCATCGTAGACCTGGTCCAGCCTGCGCTCCAGGAAGAGCGCCAGGATGCCGCAGAAGATCATGGCTGCGGTGGGGATCAGGGCCAGCTTCGGGCTTAAGCGGTACATGCAGGTCAGTACCAGGGTGGTATGTACGGCCACCTCGATCAAAAGCATCCCCACATAGCTTAAGGCATCCCAGATATGGTCCACGTCCTCCTTCACCCTGGCCATCAGTTCGCCGGTGTTGTTCCTGTCGTAAAAATCCGCTGAGAGACCCTGGAGATGGCGGAACAGGTTCCGGCGCATCTGGGCGCAGATTTTGGCGCTGATGAAGTCGAACAGAAACTCCTTGGTGTACATAAACAGGCATTTTCCCAGACCTATGATGAGAAAGCCAAGCAGCAGATAGTTTAAGATCTCCAGTCGCCCGCCGGTGATCACGTCATCGATCATCAGCTTTGTGAGCTGGGGAGAGAGCATATCCAGCGCCACACCGACGATGAGGCAGAGAATAGCCGCCAGGTATCCCCAGAAATGTTCTATGATATAGCTTGATACCTTTTTCAAAATTTTCCTCATTTCTGCGCTGCTTTTTGCGAATATCAAGTCTGTGGATGCAGCGCGGCCACAGAAAAGTGTGATAACAATCGGAATGTGACGGGCGAACTGCCATAGACACGGGGAGAGACAAGCAAAGCTAAAAAAGTCCATGGCAGTTTACCATGGACTCAGAACAGCGTAAATGTGGATTTAAAACAATCCGCTTTTCAGGTGCTAAACTTCACTGTCATATTCCGAGGTAACTGCATTTGAAGTATAATATAAAGCAACACGAGTACTCTTAGTCAACCTGTTAAACATAGCGTTACCTCCTTCTTTCTAAATTTGCGCGTCCGCTGACTGGACTTTCGCGCGCTGCATGAATAACTATAGATTACACTACAACAACTTCCATGAATTGTCAACCGCAAAATGAATTTTATACCTCATATCATCGTCTGATCCACCTCGATCACCATATAATAACTGGGGTTGTCACGCCGGATGCGCCCGCTGATGGCAGAGACCAGTTCCTCATCTTTCATGGGAAAGCCGTAGGGCACCACCACGTCGAAGATCAGGTTGGTGTGGGTGGGGCCGGTGACAATGCGGAAGTCGTGCATGGTGATCCTTTCGTCAATCTCTGCCAGATATCCCCTGACCAGTTCTTTTAACCGCATGGTTTCCTCATCCCCCACGCAGACGGGATCCATATGTATCACGGCATGGCAGTTCAGGGTGTCCCGCAGCTCGTGCTCTATGGTGTCGATAAGGTCGTGAAGCTCCAGGATATCGCCGTCCGCAGGCACTTCCGCGTGGAGAGAGATCAGTGTCCGCCCGGGACCGTAATTGTGGACGATCAGGTCATGGATGCCAAGAATGGTCTGGTGTGCCGTGACGATATCATTTATCTGTTGGACAAATTCCCTGTCCGGTGCCTGCCCCAGCAGGGGGCTTATGGTATCCCTGGCTGCACCGTAGCCTGACCAACAGATGAACAGTCCCACCAGAATACCGCACCAGCCGTCGATGGCCAGACCTGTGAAATGGGATACCAGCGTGGAGATCAGGACTGCAGTGGTGGCAAGGGAATCGCTGAAGGAATCGGCGGCGGTGGCCAGCATGGCGGCGGAATCCAGCTTTTTTCCCAGTGTCCTGTTATAGTAAAACATATAGCATTTTACAGAGATGGAAACAATTAAAATGATCAGGATGAGAGGGGAAAAAGCCAGTTCCTCCGGATGGATGATCTTCGATACGGAGGTTTTCAGCAGTTCCACGCCCATCAGCAGGATGATAATGGCGACCAGGAACCCTGAGATATATTCGATCCTGCCGTGGCCGAAAGGATGGTGGGGATCGGGTTTCTGTCCTGCCATTTTAAAACCGATCAGGGTGATGATGGAGGAACCCGCATCGGACAGGTTGTTGAAGGCATCGGCGGTGATGGCGATGGAATTGCTGACCAGGCCGGCAAAGAATTTCCCCGCAAACAGGCACAGGTTCAGAAAAATGCCCACCGCTCCGCAGAGCACACCGTAAGCCTGGCGTGCGGCGGGATTTTTCATATCGTTATGCCCATGAAAGAGTATTTTAGCCAATAATGTAATCATGGATAATCTCCGGTTTCTTTTTATATTTCTGCTTCTGTTTTGATCCCAAGGAACGTTATTCCAGTATAGCATATCTGAGAGAAAAGGCAACAGGTTAGTGTTGCAAGAGGATTGTTTTCAGTGTATAATGTCTAACAGATTTGGTGATAAATGGAATGGTATATAGATAAGGAGAGAAGAATATGAGCAAGAAACCTGTAGTATTAATGATTCTTGACGGCTATGGTCTCAATGAGAAGACCGAGGGCAATGCGGTTGCCCAGGCGAAGACACCGGTGATGGACGGACTGATGAAGGAGTACTCTTTCGTGAGGGGCAACGCCAGCGGCATGGCCGTGGGACTGCCTGAGGGACAGATGGGCAATTCCGAGGTGGGGCACCTGAATATGGGTGCGGGACGCATCGTATACCAGGAACTCACCAGGATCACGAAGGAGATCCAGGACGGAACCTTTTTTGAAAATCCTGCGCTGCTGAAAGCAGTGGAAAATTGTAAGAAGAACAACAGCGCGCTGCACCTCATGGGGCTTCTGTCCGACGGCGGCGTGCACAGCCATAATACGCATCTTTACGGTCTGCTGGAGCTGGCGAAGAGAAACGGCTTGGAGAAGGTGTATGTACACTGCTTCCTGGACGGGCGGGATACGCCCCCTGCCAGCGGGAAGGAATATGCGGAGGCGCTGGCCGCGGAGATGGAGAAGATCGGCGTGGGCAGGATTGCTTCCGTGATGGGGCGCTACTATGTGATGGACAGGGACAATAACTGGGATCGTGTGAAGCTGGCTTACGACGCCATGACTAAGGGTGAGGGTCTTACCGCTGCCTGCGGTATCTGCGGGATCCAGCAGTCTTATGACAGGGGGGAGACGGACGAGTTCGTAAAGCCCACCCTTGCGCTGGACAACGGAAAGCCTGTGGCCACGGTTCAGGACGGGGATTCCATTATCTTTTTCAATTTCCGCCCCGACCGTGCGAGGGAGATCACAAGGGCTTTCTGTGATGACGACTTCAAAGGCTTTGACAGAGGCGCGAGAAAGGACATTACCTATGTCTGCTTCTCCGATTATGATCCCACGATTCCCAATAAGGAAGTGGCTTTCCACAAGGTGGCGGTGACCAACACCTTTGGCGAGTGGCTGGCGGCAAACCATATGAAGCAGGCGCGCATTGCCGAGACAGAGAAGTACGCCCATGTCACCTTCTTCTTTAACGGCGGCGTGGAGGAGCCTAACGAGGGCGAGGACAGGGTGCTTGTCAATTCCCCCAAGGATGTGGCCACCTATGACTTAAAGCCCCAGATGAGCGCTTACGAGGTCTGCGACAGGCTCTGTGAGGCCATCCGCTCCGGTAAATATGACGTGATCATTATTAACTTCGCTAATCCCGACATGGTGGGACATACCGGTGTCATGGAAGCGGCGGTCAAGGCGGTGGAAGCCGTTGACGAGTGTGTGGGCAGGGCAGTGGAAGCCATAAAAGAGGTGGACGGCGTCCTGTTCATCTGCGCAGACCACGGCAACGCGGAGCAGCTTGTGGATTATGAGACAGGGGATCCTTTCACTGCCCATACCACGAACCAGGTGCCGTTTATCCTGGTGAATTATGACCAGGCTTACACGCTCCGTGAGGGCGGCTGCCTGGCGGACATTGTTCCCACGCTGATCCAGATCATGGGGAAGGAACAGCCTGCGGAGATGACCGGGAAATCCCTGCTGGTTCGTAGATAGCGCAGCAGAGTCTCATACAGGAGAATGCCCGGAATAAGGGCATTCTCCACATAGATTTTAGATCCATGCCGCTTCACGGCTGTGGCCGGCACAAAATTTACGTTATTTTTCATTGACCGTGAGTATAAAATGGAGTAGAAGAATTGTTTAAACAGTTTGATAATCTGACGATAAGAAATGCAACTGCCGAAGATGCGGATTTGTTATCTAAATGGTGGAATGACGGTAAAATCATGGCTCATGCAGGTTTCCCGAATGGAACGGGCGAATTGTCGCAGGATATTGTTGAAAAAATTTCAAAGGATGATGATAATATTTGCAGGAGACTGATGATTGAGTATGATAAAAAACCAATCGGGGAAATGAGTTATTACAACGTTGGGAACGATACGGCTGAGATAGGAATAAAAATCTGTGATTTTTCCAAACAGAATAAAGGTTACGGAAAAATTTTGCTGAGTATGCTGATCCATTCGCTGTTTAGGGATTTTGGGTATCAAAAAATTATACTTGATACAAACCTGAATAATATTCGCGCACAACACGTTTATGAAGAATTAGGTTTCAGCAAGGTCAGGGTAAATTATAATTCATGGAAAAACCAAATCGGGGAGTTGCAGTCTTCCGTTGATTATGAATTAGTACCGGAAAACTTTAACGATTTCTCAAAAACAGACAGGCGATAAGCTTTTGGTTTTGTTTTCCGCAGGCAGGAGGTTGGAATGGATATTAATCTGCAGATCACGGATATGGCAGGCGCGGTTCCTTCACATTCCGCGGTAATTGTCAATTTTGTTGCCGCCGTGCGAAAACAGCTGAGAAACAGTACCTGTTATGTCTTCTCCGATAATGTCCAGTATAGGTTCCGGACAGATGACGGTGAGGACAGGGTGGTCGTTCCGGATGCATCCATCAATTGCCGTGTAAAATCAAGGCGTGGCAATACCTTTATCGATGCCCCCCGCTTTGTGATGGAAGTATTAAGTCCGTCAACGGAGCAATATGACCGCAATGAAAAGATGGACTTATACAGACAGCAGGAAATCGAGGAATACTGGATCGTGGACTGGGAGCAGAAAAAGGTGGAAATATACCAGCTGGATTACGAGAACAATATTCCCAGGTATTATTTATGGAAAGTGGTCAGGGAGGAAAATCAGGATGAACTGAAAATAATCCATTTCCCGAATGTGAAGATTACGTTTGAGGAACTTTTTGAGGAAGTGTATTTAGATTAAGCGCAAAGGAAGGGGCAGTTCGGCCGGTTTTTCCTAAGGAACTGTGATGTTTACTTCTTTTTCGGTTTCTTGGTATATGCTGTGCAGGAAGAAACAGATACAAGAAAGGAAGCGTACACATGGAGATCAGAAGAGCGAAAAAACAGGACATGGAGGGGATTGACAGTCTGCTGAACCAGGTGCTGACGGTGCACCACAACGGCAGACCGGATTTGTTCAAGGGCAATACGAGGAAGTATACGGATGAGGAGCTGCTGGCGATCATAGGGGATGACAGCAGACCCATTTTCGTGGGAGTGGACGATCAGGGACAGGTGCTGGGATACGCGTTCTGCATTTTCCAGCGGCATGAGAACGATAATATCCTGACGGACATCAAAACGCTTTACATTGATGACTTGTGTGTGGATGAGTCGCTAAGGGGACAGCATATCGGGAAGCAACTCTATGAATATGTGCTGCAGTTTGCCAGGGAGCAGGGCTGCTACAATGTGACCCTGAATGTGTGGGAATGCAATCCCGGCGCCAGGAAGTTCTATGAAAGCTGCGGCTTGACGCCTTATAAGACGGGGATGGAGAAGATCTTGTAGCAAAGTGTGAAAGGAGAACAGATGGAAGTTATGAACGAGAAAGAAATTAAAATCGTAAAGAATTCGACAATCTACGAAATTCGCTTAGCGTTTGCCAGTGGCGAGAAAGAGGAATATAAGAAAGAAGAAATCCTTGAAATGCTTGACAAAATCGCGCTTGCGAAAGAGCAGGAGTAAGAACACAGACAAGGGTGGCATATGGGCTGCCCGATTTAGTAAATTTCTGGCTTGACGCTTTCCGGTTTCAGGTGTAGTATAAGTGAAACGTATCTGGTATAGGATAAAATTCTATGCAGAATAATGTAGAAAGAGGAATGGAAAATGCTTTGGAATCATAGTGACATGCTTCACAGGGACGACGATAGGAAGCGCTTGTAGCGGTGTGCTAGCCACGGCTGCAAGCGCTGCGAGTGCTGCCGTGGTTTCCTGGGGATCGAAGCATGAATGAGAGGATTGGGACCATGGATCGTAAAAATACGGTATATGGTCCTTTTTTTGCGCGAATGAGCAGAGCCGGAAGAGGAATTTTAGAGGGGGTGATACTATGTGGCATATAGACGATGCCCGAATGGATCAAAAGGTTTTATCCTATTTTAAGACAGTATATTTAAAGACAAAATCTAAGGAAAGGAAGAAAATAAAACATGGAAAAGGTAGGAAAAAATCCCGTACGGAAGGAAATAGAGATAACAGAACTGCGTGAGAATATCGGGCAGATGGTAACACTGCATGGAAGCATTTACAAGGTCAGGAGGATGAGCGGTTTCTGCTTTGTGATCCTGCGGACGGCAAGGTACACGGTACAGTGTGTCTGTGACAGGCAGGAGATCATGGAGGAATTACAGGAGGAGGCCTGTGTGGATCTGACGGCGCTGGTGGTCAGGGAGGAGCGGGCAAAGGCAGGTTTTGAACTGCATATCCAGGGGATAAAAGCGCTTTCGAGACCGCAGGCGCAAATGCCAATTGTCATGAACCAAAAAAGGATAGAGGCCTTGCTGGAGCATAAGCTGGACTACAGGCCGCTGACTCTGCGGAACGAGAAGGAACGGGCAGTCTTTAAGCTACAGGAGGGGATATTGCGGGGCTTCCGGAAATTCTTTGAGGAGGAGGGCTTCACGGAGATCCACTCGCCAAAGATCGTCTGCGCCGGGGCGGAAGGAGGCGCCAACATTTTTCAGCTGGATTATTTCGGGAGAAATGCGTACCTTGCCCAGAGCCCGCAGTTTTACAAGCAGATGATGGTGGGTGTGTTTGAACGCGTCTTTGAGATCGGACCTGTGTTCCGTGCGGAGAAGCATGACACGGCAAGACATTTGAACGAGTATACCGGGGTGGATTTTGAAATGGGATATATTCAAAGCTTTCGGGAACTGATGGAGATGGAAGTGCAGATGCTTCGGTCAGCCATGGCAATACTCCGGGAAGAGTATTGCCATGAACTGGAGTTACTGCAGGTGAAGCTGCCGGAATTGGGTGAGATCCCTGCCATTAAGTTTTCGGAGGCAAAGGCGCTGGTGCAGGAACGGACAGGCAGGGAACCAGGGGAATGCCATGATTTTGAGCCGGAGGAGGAGAAACAGCTTTCGGAAATTATTCGCAGGGAGACAGGCAGCGAGTTTGTGTTTGTCACCCATTATCCTGCCTCCAAGCGGCCGTTCTACGCCATGGAGGATGAGGGAAACAGGGAGGAAACACTGAGCTTTGACCTGATATTCCGGGGACTGGAGATTACCACCGGGGGGCAGAGGATCCATGATTATCATATGCAGGTGGAGAAGATGCGCCGGCTTGGCATGAATGTGGAAGACTTTGAGAGCTACCTGATGATCCATAAGCATGGAATGCCGCCCCACGGCGGACTGGGTCTGGGGCTGGAACGGTTCACGGCCAGGCTTCTGGGGTTTGAGAATGTCCGTCAGGCGAGTCTCTTCCCGAGGGATATCAACAGGCTGACGCCATAGCGTTTTCACAAAGTTGCCGGAACGACGAATCATATGGGCGCACTGGGTAACAGTTCAGCCATACGGCACCGCGAAGTCAAAATTGCGTTCCTATGCAATTTTGCGAGGGCTTCGGGCGCCAAAATGAGTTAGAAACTCATTTTGTGTGCATCAGCGCAGCAGTTTAGCCGAAGGCTGAACTGTTACCGCAATGGTTTCTGCGCCCTATATTTTTATGGCAAATGGACGCCCAAGGTGATATAATTGAAATTGCTGACCGGCGTTGGAATGCCTTTTATACCAAGAGGGACAGGCCTGCCAAACAGACGGCAATGAAAAGGAGGAAAAACGACATGGTACAGGTAACATTGGGTAAGACAGGGATCACAGTGGAGAAAAATTCTTTCGGGGCGCTGCCCATCCAGCGGATTTCCCGGGAAGAGGCGGTCAGGCTGCTGAGAAAAGCGTATGACAATGGTGTCACTTTCTTTGACACGGCAAGATGGTACACGGACAGTGAAGTAAAGCTGGGGGAAGCCTTTGACGGGATGCGGGAAAAGGTCTATATCGCGACAAAGACCGGCGCTGCCACAGCAGAGGATTTCTGGAAAGATCTGGAAACCTCCCTGCACAATCTGCGGACAGATTATATTGACATCTATCAATTCCACAATCCCGCATTCTGCCCCAGACCGGAGGACGGCACAGGACTGTATGAAGCCATGCTGGAGGCGAAGGAGAAAGGCATGATCCGACATATCGGCATCACCAATCACCGCCTGAATGTGGCCCATGAGGCAGTGGAGAGCGGGCTCTATGAGACGCTGCAGTTCCCTTTCTGTTATCTGGCCACGGAGAAGGATATCGAGCTGGTACAGAAATGCAAGGAGGCGGACATGGGTTTCATTGCCATGAAAGCGCTGTCTGGCGGACTGATCACCAATTCCGCAGCGGCATACGCGTTCCTGGCCCAGTATGGCAATGTGCTCCCCATCTGGGGCGTGCAGCGGGAGAGCGAGTTGGATGAATTCCTGTCCTACATAGACAATCCACCTGCCATGACGGAGGAACTGGCAGCAGTCATCAAACACGACAGGGAGGAACTGCTGGGCGATTTCTGCCGTGGCTGCGGCTACTGTATGCCCTGTCCCGTGGGGATTGAGATTAATAACTGCGCCCGCATGAGCCTGCTGATCCGCAGGTCGCCTTCCGCCGCACAGCTGACACCGGAGGCACAGGAGAAGATGAAAAAAATTGAAAACTGTCTCCATTGCGGGCAGTGTAAGGCAAAATGCCCATACGGGCTGGACACGCCTGCGCTGCTTGAGAAAAATTACAAGGATTACTGCGAAATCCTGGATGGGAAGGAATATTGAATCCGGAAAGAATAAAAAATGCGAAAAACGCTGAAAATATTAAAATTGATGAAATCCCTGAAAACAGGAAAAGCGTTGAAAATGCTGAAATCGGTGAAAACGTGGGAACCACTGAAATCGGTGAAAGCATGAAAAGAATGAAATGTGATGAAAACGTGGAAACCACTGAAATCGATGAAAAAACTGAAAATCCGAAAACCCCTGAAAACACAGAAGCCGGTCTGGAGCGTCTGCTGGAGTCGGTCATCCGCGGTTATGGCTTTTCCCAGGGTAAGCTGTTGGAGCGCTTTCACAGAGAATCCGCCAGACTGGTCTGCAAAGTTGCGGCTGATGATAAAATCCTGCTGGTGAGGGGGCTGCCGGCGACAGCTTCAAGGGAAACCGTTGAGGGGAATGTAGCCGCTCATGAATACCTTGGAAATCAGAGACAGATGGCTCCCCGGATTCTTCATATGCCAGACGGGGCGGGATATGTTCAAAAGCAGGGATACTGGTTTTATGTGCTGGAATACGTGGAGGGAGAGAACGTTGAAGAAAGCGTGACGGACGAGAGAGAGCTGGGAAGGCTGTTGAGAAAACTGCATTCCCTGACAGATTATGCCCGTCCGTCCGGCCTGTCCGATGACAAAACGGAATTTTACGGCTGGTTTACAGAGAAGGAGTTTAAGCGGGAATTTGACGGAATTTTGGACGGACTGCCCGATTTCAGGAAACGCGACAGATGCTTTATTCACTCTGACATGGGACCGCACAACAGTTTAAGGACGCCGGAAGGAGATATGATACTGATCGATCTCGATGATGCAGGGATTGGCAGCCGCTACCTGGATCTGGGCTGGCCTTTTATCATGCAGTTCGTGAAGCATGACCGCGCCACGGGAAAGATGGATTACCGGATGGATCTGGCGGAGGCGTTCCTGGCCGGTTACTATGGTGAGGATGAGATTACCCGGCAGGAATTGGATCTGATCTGGCAGGGTGCGGTATTTATGCATATTTCCTACATGAATGATTACGGTCCGGAAGCGGTGGATTCCTTGTGGAAGATATTAAAATTCGGAATGGCACAGAAGGAAAGACTGTGGAGGATCCTCTGTAACAATCCAATGCATATAAGGAAGCAGCAGCGGAAGCGGCATATGGCATGAATAGAAACCTTCCTGGAGGATATACTTACCAAATAAAAAGTACATCCCCAAGGAGGTTTTTTATGTCTGTTTTGTTGGAAATCACAGCTATTCACGCCAGAGAAATCCTGGATTCCAGAGGGAATCCCACCGTGGAGGCGGAAGTCACGGTGCACAATCACGATAACGGCCGGGAATACAAGGGACTTGCCGCCGTGCCCTCCGGAGCCAGCACGGGGCAGTTTGAGGCGGTGGAGCTGCGGGACGGCGAGACACGATATTTCGGTCTGGGCGTGCAGCACGCCGTGAAGAATGTAAATGAGAAGATTGCGTCCGCCCTGGTAGGCAGGAATGCACTGGAGCAGATTGCCGTCGACAGGACACTGCTGGAACTGGACGGCACGGACAATAAGGGGAACCTGGGGGCCAATGCCATGCTTTCCGTGTCCATGGCCTGCGCCAAGGCTGCCGCCAATGCGCTGGATATCCCGCTGTATCGCTATCTGGGCGGCATGGGGCCGAAGCTGCTCCCGGTGCCCATGATGAATATTTTAAACGGTGGAAAGCATGCCGCTAATACCGTGGATTTCCAGGAGTTCATGATCATGCCCGTTCAGGCGGAGACCTTTGCCGACGGACTGCGGATCTGTGCGGAAATTTATCACAACCTGAAAAAGATATTGCAGGAGAAGGGACTGTCTACGGGAGTGGGAGACGAGGGCGGCTTTGCGCCGGATCTGCCGGATGCCGAGAGTGTGCTGACCTTTCTGGTGGAGGCCATTGAAGCCTCCGGCTACACCCCGGGGCAGGACATCAAGATCGCCATGGATGCAGCCAGCAGCGAACTCTACAACGAGAAGACGGGTATGTATCATTTCCCCGGCGAGAGCAGTCTGAAGGGTCAGGAGATTGTGCGCAGCACCCAGGATATGATCGATTATTTTGCCGATCTGGTGGAGAAATTTCCCATTATCTCCATAGAGGACGGCCTGGACGAGGAGGATTGGGACGGCTGGAAGGCGTTGACAGAAAGGCTGGGAGACAGCGTACAGCTGGTGGGGGACGACCTCTTTGTGACCAACACCAAGCGTCTGGATGCGGGCATTAAATTGAAGACAGCCAATGCCATCCTGGTAAAGGTGAATCAGATCGGCACGCTGACGGAGGCCTTTGAGGCGGTGGAGATGGCCCACAAGAACGGATATAAAGCCGTCATGTCCCACCGGTCGGGAGAGACCGAGGACACTACCATCGCGGATCTGGCGGTGGCGTGGAACACAGGGCAGATCAAGACAGGGGCGCCCTGCCGGAGCGACAGGGTGGCGAAGTATAACCGTCTGCTGCGGATTGAGGAAGAGCTTGGCAGGGCGGCGCAGTATATGGAGCCTTTTAAGAAGATCTGAACAGGAAAATAAACAGGAATAAAGCCTCCCGAATGGAAGATTTCAGGAGGTTTTATTCTTGTAGAGTCTTTGATTTTTTCCCCAAATATGTTAAAATCGTTATATGAAAGTCACAAAATAAAATTTGGGGCATAGAGACCGCGGGGCGGTTCCTATGGTACATTTTGCGGAGGTACATATGGAAAATCAGAAGACGGATGCTTTGATCTATACCAATGACAACTGTGTGGGCTGTAATAAATGTATTTCAGTCTGTCCTGTCCTCACTGCCAACCATGCGGTGGAAGAAAATGGCGAGAACAAGATTGTCGTGGACGGCAGCCAGTGCATCAGCTGCGGGGCATGCTTTGACGCCTGTGCGCATAATGCCAGAAGCTTCCATGACGACACGGAACGCTTTTTCAATGATTTAAAGAAAGGTGAAAAAATCTCGATTCTGCTGGCTCCTGCCTTTCTGGCGAATTATCCGAAAGAATATGGCAGCGTGCTGGGCGGGTTAAAGCAGCTTGGAGTCAACCGGATCATCAGTGTCAGCTTTGGCGCGGATATCACCACGTGGGGATATATCAAATATATTACGGAAAACCATTTTACGGGCGGTATTTCGCAGCCCTGTCCGGCCATTGTGCGATACATAGAAAGATACATTCCGGAACTGATTCCCCGTCTGATGCCGATCCATTCCCCGATGATGTGCGGCGCCATCTTTGTGAAGAAGTATATGAAAGTACCGGACAGGCTGGCGTTCATCAGCCCCTGCATCGCGAAGAAAAATGAAATCGACGACCCTAACTGCGGAGGCTATGTATCCTATAATGTGACGTTCGACCATCTCATGGCGTATGTGAGGGAACATGGCATTTCAGGGCCGTTGGTCAATGATGAGATCGAGTATGGACTGGGGTCGATCTATCCCATGCCGGGCGGACTGAAAGAGAATGTTTACTGGTTCTGCGGAGAGGATGTGTTTATCAGGCAGATTGAGGGCGAGCGGCATGCCTATGAGTTCCTGGAGGACTATAAGGAGAGAGTCCTCCAGGGGAAAGAGCTGCCGTTCATGGTGGATGCCCTGAATTGCTCGAAAGGCTGTATCTACGGCACGGGAGTGGAGACGTCCAGGACAGAGACGGACGATATCCTCTATGAACTGCAGAGAATCAGGGAGTCCAGCAAGAGGAACGGAAAGGGTCATGCGTTCAGCAGGAAGCTGACGCCGAAACAGAGACTGGACAGGCTGAATAAGCAGTTTAAGGACCTGAAGCTCAATGATTTTGTAAGGCACTATAGCGATCTTTCCAGGGGATTGGAGATCAGAAAGCCTGACAGGGCGGAGCTGGACGCGATCTATGAGGAACTGGATAAGCAGACGGAGGCACAGAGGAACATCAATTGTTCCGCCTGCGGCTATAATACCTGTAAGGAGATGGCGACGGCCATTTACAATGAGTGCAATCATAAGAAAAACTGCATTCAATACATGAAGGGCGAAGTGGACAAGGAGAATATGCTGGCAAGGGAGCTGGCGGAAGAGATGGAGCAAAAGAACGCTGAGATCATGGCAAAGAATGAACTGATCTCAAAATTGATCGAGGAGGTAAGCGACGACTTTGCAAGTCTGGACCGTTCCATCAATGAAATGTCACAGGGCAACAGCAGCAATGCCGAGGAGAGTACTGGCATATCCATGTCCATGGCCGATGTGATCTCCTTCTGTGATCAGCTGCAGGCTTCCCTGGGGAACATACAGGGGCTGCTTGTGAAGCTGGAGGAAAATAATAACGAGATTACCAATGTGGCGGAGGAAACGAACCTGCTGGCACTCAATGCAAGCATTGAGGCGGCAAGAGCTGGGGATTCGGGGAGAGGCTTTGCGATCATTGCGGAGAATATCAAGAAGCTGGCGGATTTCTCCAAGGATGCGGCAAGCGACAGCGATTCCAATAAGGAGCAGATCCAGGCGGCGATCACACAGCTGCTTGCAGACGCCGGGAAACTGATCGATGTCATTGACAGTGTCAACTCACGCGTCACAAACCTGGCGGCATCCACGGAGGAAATTGCGGCGTCCGCCGATATGGTGAGTGAGATCTCCTCAGACCTGAAGGGAAAGATGGAAAAGCTGAACTCGTAAGAAAAATAAAAGAGTGGGACTGTTACCCCAATTTTTGTAAAAGCGCAATAAAATCTTGACATTGTCTGCGGCCTAATTTATACTATAGTTTGTTAATGCACAACTGCATACACATTTTATTGTATACAAGTATTCTCAAGGGAGCGAATAGAGGTATTATTCTATCCCTTTTTGTTGATTTCAATAGTTTGCAGCAATAAAGTGTAAAAGCATGCAGAAATCTATAGAGAGGAGAAAGATTATGAAAAAGTGCAAAGTACAAAAAATGCTGGCATCCATGCTGGCAGCTACTATGGTGCTTGGAATGGCAGCCTGCGGTAACGAAGGCAGCACACCTTCCAGTGACGCGGCAAGTACCGGCAGCAGTGCCGAAGCGTCCGATGGATCCACTGCCGGATCCACTGCAAGCACCGACAACGGGGGAACTACAGATGAAGCTTATGTAGGACCCGACTGGGCGGCCATCGAATCAATGGATTACGATGAAAAGTCTGATGCCCTTTATGACCTTAACCTGGGTGAATTCAATGAGTACTATCAGGCGGCAAAGCAGGAGGTGGAAGATCTTGACCTGCGTATGGGGCTGATGGCTCTCGCTGAGGCAAAGCTTATGGAGTCAGGCGTATTCCAGCCTGTATATGGCAACGGCGGAAGCTATGCCATGTCCCGTATTGTACCCCGCAGCGGTTCCACTGTTCTCTGGGGTCTGGATGAGTACAAATGGTATACGCAGCTGATCACCAATGAACTGATCACCTCCGAGGACAGGGCAGAGCTGATCAACATCTGGGGGGGGTCTGAGACCGCAGATGCGTGGTTTGCGGACGCGAAAAAATTCCTGGAAGAGAAGGGCTATACCCTGAATGACACCTTTAACTATGAGATTAACTATGAACTGGTGACCTGGGATGTAATCGCCACCAGTCAGACCAGTGATTCCTACTTTATTTCCAGTACATATTCCGGACTGATGGAGTATGATGCCCTGAACCAGCTGCAGCCCGCCCTGGCTGAGAGCTATGAGGTTTCCGAGGACGGTCTGACCTATACCTTCCACATTCGTAAGGGTGTGAACTGGGTGGATCAGCAGGGCCGTGTGATCGGTGAAGTGAAGGCGGACGACTGGGTTGCATCCATGCAGCACGTGGCTGATAATGATGGTGAACTTGGCTATCTGATGACCACAGCTGAAGGCTGCGGCATTAAGAACTATGACGCCTGGATCAACGGTGAGATCGCTGATTTCTCCCAGGTAGGCGTTGAAGCGGTGGATGACTATACTCTGGTATATACCCTGGAGGCTCCGTTCCCTGCGTTCATAACCATGATGGGATACGGCTGCTTCGCTCCCCTGAACCGTTCTTTCTATAAGTCACAGGGAGGTACCTTCAGTGCGGACGGTGTGGCATACACACCCGGCAATTACGGTACCAGCCCCAGCAACATTGCGTACTGCGGCGCTTACCTGGTTACCAACTATACCGAGAAGAATGTGACCAGCTATACGGCAAACCCTGAATACTGGAACGCGGATGCAGTCAATACACCCAAGACCAACATTTACTATAATGACGGTACTGATACCCTTCGTAATTACAATGATGTAAAGGCCAATAACAGCGCCGGATGTGCCTTCAATCCTTCTTCACTGGTGCTTGCGCAGCAGGAGATACCTGATGGTGAGACAGAGACCTATTTTGACCTGTACAATTATACCACCACCAACAATGCCACAACCTACTGCGGCTGGGTAAATCTGGCACGTGAGAGCTGGACCAACTATGATGACACCAGCGCAGGCGTTTCCGCCCAGACGGACGAGGATAAGGCAAGGGCAAGGGAGGCGCTGAACAACCAGAACTTCCGTAATGCCATGGCATTGGCATTTGACCGTGGCGCCTATAACGCTACGGTCTCCGGAGAGGATCTGAAGTACGCCAGCCTCAGAAACTCCTATACGCCCGGAACCTTCCTTCATCTGGAGAAGGAACTGACACTTGATATCAACGGCACGAGCACGACCTTCCCTGCAGGTACTTATTATGGAGAGATCGAGCAGGCGCAGCTGGAAGCGGACGGTTTCCCGATCAAGGTATGGGATCCCACGGCGGACGGCGGAGTGGGATCAGGCGACGGCTTTGACGGCTGGTATGATCCGGATCAGGCAGTGGCGTACATGGATGCGGCAATCGCTGAACTGCAGCAGGTGGGTGTGGAGGTTTCCGCAGAGAACCCCATCAATATAGATGTGCCCTATGCTACATACCATGAAGGTATTACCAACAGATGCAACGTTTATAAGCAGACCATTGAGAAAGTGCTTGGCGGAAAGGTTATCATTAACCTGATTCCCTTCGATGAGGCTACAGCCTACAGCCATTCCTATTATCGTATCGGCACGGGAAGCGAAGCAAACTACGACATTACCGTCGATACCTCCGGCTGGGGTCCTGACTATGGTGATGCCCAGAGCTACCTTGATACCATCCAGCCTTATGGCTATATGAACAAGAATATCGGTTTACATTAAAAGTGTAGCAGGAAATTGAAAGCACTGATGGAAGTGCGGAGGAGTCTCACTTCTCCGCACTTCCTGTATAAGAATGGAATGGAAGACATTCCATGAAATGAAAGAAATTCCATAAAAAGAAATTCCTTAAAATGAAAGACGTTTCATGGCTTGGATATCATTCCATAGAATAAGAGGGCATTTCAGGAAGGGTGAGAATGTGGCAAAATATATACTGCAACGAATTATAAAAGGCATACTTTCTGCGGTCTGTGTGGTAATACTTATCATGATTCTTGTTTATTCCCTGATGAACAGGGAAAATATCTTTGCGGGCGACAGCAATTACACCAAGACTCAGAGCAATGCGAGAGTAACCTATGAACAGAGTCGGTATGAGGCATTTGGCTATGTGGACTATGTGAATTATTCTGAATATATTGTGCAATTGGCACAAAACGGGGAACTCGATGAGGAGACAAGACCTGTTGCGGCGCTTGTTGGACCGACACCGGAAAAGGATTCTGAGATCGCAAGCGAATATATTCGAAGGTTTACGGAAGAATATGAAGCCGAGGGCTATACTGTTACCCGTCTGGAGGCGGACAGAAAGAGTAACGGACAGGTGAAGGACGGAGGACAGGCCACTGTCTTTGCGGTCAGGGAAAGATCCCTGCCTGACCGTGTGATTTCTTATTTTACGAGAATGTTCTTCATTGACAATATACATTACGTGCCGGAGAGCACGGATATTGGGGAGCGGGGGCTGACTTTTACGCTCCATGATCCGCTTTATGGCGGGGATAAATTTTCGCCCGCTATCATTGGAAACGGAACAAAACACAAATACCTTCTGTATTTTGACAATAAATTTCCTTGGTTTCACCAGAATCTCCTGACGCTGAACCTGGGGGAATCTTACACTGTAAATCGTGGCGTGGATGTGTTTGAGACTATGACTGCATCCCAGGGCACCTATGTGCTGAGCACCGTCAGCTATCCCACGGGACATGTGGAGGAGAGTGCAGATGACCTGCACACGGCCACATATGCGGAGGGCTCCCTTGCAGTGAGCGAGATGTATGCTGCCCGGTTTACGGATGATTACACAAATACGATCACTGTCAAGGGAAGCATGTCAAAAATGGGATATTCCTTTGTGATCGGTATTATTTCGACTATAATGGCCTATATTCTGGGACTTCCCATTGGAATTGCAATGGCCCGGTTTAAAAATGGCTTTTTGGATAAAATTGGCACCATGTATATCATATTTATCATTGCGGTTCCTTCCCTGGCGTATATTTTCCTGTTCAAGGCCATCGGCGGAAGCGTGTTCAAGCTGCCCACCCTGTTTGATATGGATTCCGGCAGCAGGCTGATGTTCGTCCTGCCCATTGTGTCCCTGGCTTTGCCCAGTATCGCTAATCTGATGAAGTGGATGCGGCGCTATATGATCGACCAGATGAACAGTGAGTATGTGAAGTTTGCCAGGTCAGGGGGCCTAAGCGAGACGGAGATCTTTACGAAGCATATCTGGAGGAATGCAGTGATCCCCATTGTCCACGGTATTCCGGCAAGCATCCTGACGGCCATGACGGGAGCGATCATCACGGAGCGCGTATACTCGGTTCCCGGCGCGGGTAATCTGCTGACCCAGGCGATCAATAAATACGATAACGGCGTGATCGTGGGTGTTGCCCTGTTCTACGCGCTGCTGACGGTAACCTCCATCATTCTGGGAGATATCCTGATAGCCAGTGTGGATCCCAGGATCTCATTTACATCAAAAGGCAGGTGATCAATATGTACGAAGAATTAAAGAAAAGTACCGGCCTGAAGAGCGAGGAGTTATTCAGTCAGGTGGAGCATAGTGATACGGAGTCGGAGAAAATAGCGGCTCCCAGATATTCCTACTGGAAATCGGTATTCCGCGTATTTTTCCGGAATAAAGTAAATATTGTAATATTGAGTTTCCTGTTGTTTGTGATAGCTTTTGCATACATTTATCCTGCCGTAACGCATTATGACCCCTATGCCAATCTGCTGGATCCTGATGCAAAGCATCTGTCCCCGGGCGATGCCATAGAACATTTCGGGTTCAGCATCAAATGGATCCTTGGATCAGGAGCCTCCGGCGAGCCTACCTTTGACGCGGTATGGAACGGGGCGCAGATTTCCATTTCCCTGGCCTTTATCTGCGCGGCCATCAATATGGTCATCGGCGTATTGCTGGGAGCGGTTTGGGGATTTTCGAAGAAAGTGGATATGGTCATGATGGAGGTTTACAATATCATCGGAAATGTGCCCATGATCCTGATCATTTCGGTGCTTTCCATGCTGTTTTCCCCTACCTTCTGGACCATGGTGTTCGCGCTGACCATAGTGGGGTGGCTGAGTATCGCGTATTTCATCCGTACCCAGGTATTGATCATCCGTGACCGGGAATATAACCTGGCGTCCAGGTGTCTCGGCACGCCTACCATTAAAATTGCGTTGAAAAATATTTTGCCCTTCATGACTTCCGTCATCGTTACACTGCTTGCCACGGAGCTTCCCTCTTATATTTCCTATGAGGTGTTCCTGGCTTACATCGGAATGGGTATGAGCGAGATGTCTCTCGGCCGTCTGATCTACGCGGCTGAGGCGGCCATGGTGACGCCGGGATGGGAGCTGGAATTCTGGGGACCCGTAGCCGTTGTGTCCATCATTACGATCGTGCTGTATGTGGTGGGGCAGAATCTGGGTGATGCGTCCGATCCCCGGACACATATGTAAAGTGTGCAAAGATTTTCTAAGCGATTAAAGAACAACCGCTAAGAAAATCTACGATTCCGCTCTGCGGAATCTATGCACACGGAAGAATCCGCAAAGCGGATTCTTCCAGACTTGCACCAAGTCGTGAAATATTTGTGCTAACTGTGTTGGCATGACGGGAAGCGCTTCCCATTGATATGAGCCGCAGCGGGGCTGCGGCATGGAGGATAGAATGGATAATAAGAAAGTATTGTTGTCTGTCCGGGATCTGGAAGTAAAATTCCGTGTCCGCGGGCGGATCCTGAATGCAATTCGGGGGATATCCCTTGATATTTATGAGAATGAATCCATCGCCATTGTGGGCGAATCAGGGTCGGGCAAATCCGTTTTTACCAAAACTTTTGCCGGTATGCTGGATTCCAACGGATTTATAGACAAGGGACATATTATTTTCGGGGATGAGGAACTTTCGGATACCCATGTGCCCTTAAATGACAAGGCGCGCCGCAGCATCGCGTCCTTCCGGACAAAGCTGGATGAGTTCTCACGGCTGGAGCAAGGGGCGTCCGTACATCGGGAACTGCTTGCCCTCCAGGCGGAGAAAAGAGACCGTTCCATGATCAGCGAGGAGGACAGGGCAGCACAGGAAAAGGAATTGAAGGAACTGCGGTTCCAGCGGACGGAGGTTTATAACCAGAAGACCGCCATGGACCATACCAGGGATCGGGAGAAGATCAAGGCGGCACAGGAGACGATCTCCAGACTGGACGCCCAGATCAAGGAACTGGAAAACCGTCATAAGGAAGAGGAGCGTAAACGAAAGGAGGCCGTGGAGCATGATGCGGCGTACCAGGCGCAGTATGCAAAGCGGGAGACGGAGCTTAAAGCGAAATATGAGCAGCTGACCCACGGGGAAATCTCCCAGGAGGTTTCCGAAAGGAACGAAAAGCTTGCCAAGGAGATATATCTGTCCGTTGCCAGGGGCGATTTCAGACGCCGCAGAAGGGTTACGAAAAAGCTGCTGGCGGCCTTTCAGGAGGCAATGCGGCTGGGCATCGACTGGGCGGACGAGACCCAGCGCAACAGCATTTACGACGGCATTACGCCGAGAGTGAAATATATCAGCGAGACCGGCAGCGAGCTGGCGGGAAGCTGCATCGTGGATCTGGCGTCCATACAGTTCCCCAAGGACTGGGCGCAGATCCGTGGGCGGAGGATCGCCACCGTATTCCAGGATCCCATGACGTCCTTAAACCCTATCATTACCATTGGAAAGCAGATTTCCTCCGTCATTTTAAAACATCAGGACTGTTCTGAGGCAGAGGCCAGGATGAAGGCGCTGGATCTGATGCAGAAGGTGGGGATTCCTGATCCTGCCGGGCGGTATGACGACTATCCTTTCCAGTACTCCGGCGGCATGCGCCAGCGTATTGTCATTGCCATCGCCCTTTCCTGCCAGCCTAAGATCCTGATCTGTGACGAGCCCACCACTGCGCTGGATGTGACGATGCAGGCACAGATCCTGCAGCTGATCAAGGATCTGCAGAAGGTGTTCAACTATACGATCGTCTTTATCACCCATGACCTGGGCGTGGTGGCCAATGTTGCCGACCGTGTGGCGGTCATGTATGGAGGGCAGATCATCGAGGTGGGCACAGTGGAGGATGTGTTCTATGATCCCCGCCATCCTTATACCTGGGCGCTGCTGTCTTCGCTGCCCCAGCTGGCGGAGCGCAACACGGAGCTGTATTCCATCACCGGTACGCCTCCGTCCCTTTACAATGAGATTACGGGAGACGCCTTTGCTCCCCGGAATCCATATTGCATGAAAATTGATACCTTGCTGGAACCGCCCATGTTCCAGGTCAGCGATACGCATTTTGCCAAGACATGGCTTTTGGATCCTGACGCGCCGAAGATTGAGAAGCCGGCCGCGATCCGCAATCTCCATGAACGGCTCATGCAGGAATACCATATTCAGGGGGTGTGATTGTGTCAAATAATAATACAAATGCAAAAGAAAATTCCGCCGCCGTTTTTCCCGAGCATGGACCGCTGGATGAAAACGGAAGGGAGATCCTGCTGTCGGTCAAAAACGTGGATATTACCTTTGGGAAAAAGGATAATGCGGTCAAGGCCGTGCAGAATGTCTCCTTCGATATTTATAAGGGAGAAACCTTTTCCCTGGTCGGGGAGTCCGGGTCGGGCAAGACCACCGTGGGACGGGCGGTGATCCGCGTCAATCCCCTGGCAGGCGGCGAGATCCTGTACAAGGGCGTCCGTATTTCAGGCAAGATTCCCCATGCGCTGGACCGCAAGGTGATCCGGAATATCCAGATGGTGTTCCAGGATCCGGCGGCTTCCCTGAACGACAGGGCCACGGTGGATTATATTATCTCCGAGGGACTGTACAATTTCCATCTCTATACCGGCAAGGCGGACCGCCAGCAGAAGGTGGAGAAGATGATCAATGAGGTAGGGCTTCTGCCGGAGCACCTGACCAGATACCCTCATGAGTTTTCCGGCGGGCAGCGTCAGCGAATCGGCATCGCCCGCGCCATGGTCATGGAGCCGGAGCTGGTGGTGGCGGACGAGCCCATCTCCGCGCTGGATGTGTCCATCCGCGCCCAGGTGCTGAACCTGATGAAAAAGTTCCAGCGGGAAAAGGAGATCACATATCTCTTTATTGCCCACGATCTTTCCGTGGTAAGGTTTATTTCGGATCGGATCGGTGTAATCTATAAGGGTAAGATTGTTGAAATCGCAGAGTCGGAGGAATTGTTTAACTATCCCCTGCATCCCTACACCCATTCCCTGATCTCGGCGATTCCCATCCCGGATCCCAAGCTGGAGAAAAACAAGGTACTCTATACCTACGATCCCTCCATGCACGATTACAGTAATGAGCAGCCGGAGCTGGTCTGCATCGGCCATGACCATTATGTGTATGGAAGCAAAAAGGAGATCGAGGAGTATAAAGCGATCAGGGATAAGGGTGAGCCTGTGAAATCCATTACCATTGATTTTTCCGGTTCGGCGGGTACGCGCAATACACAGGAGACGGCGGCCTCCGAGGAGGAGATCCAGCTTCCGCCTGTCCATGATACGGGATTCTTCCTGTATATGCTTTTGTCCTTCTTCCTGCCCATACCCGGACTGATTGCCGCCTTCCTTTTCAGGCGTGTCAATTATATCCGCAATTACAAGGCATGCAGGAAGGGTGCAATTGCCGGCCTGATTACATTTGGGGTGATCGTTTTGATCTTCCTGCTGCTGATCCTGCTGGCGTATCGATGATGTATCGCAGTCTGATGCGGGATGCGAAGAAGTTCTTGTGATTGAAACGTGGAAATATCATTTGGGAATCATATATGCGGACATATGGCGCACGGGGGTTTATGGCTTCCGTGCGCCCTGTCAGTGTGTCCCACAGGAACGAATTGCCCTTATGAGGAAAGTGAATCGCGGCACCAATAGAACAGGAGAATGAATTTGAAAGAAACCAGAACCGGAGGCAGGAGCAGAGACCTTCCTCATCCCAAACCAGTGAATAAGATTGAACTTCCCACAGGGCACAGGCGGCTGCGGCTGACCCTGGCTGCCGTATTTCTGATGGCGGGGGCGTTTTTGATCGCTTACAGTGTGGGAAAGCTGTCGTCGAAGGAGCCCGGGTGGAGTGAGATCCAGGTCAGTTCTTCCGAACTGAATTGCAGCGGTGATTTTGTATTCCTGTATTGTCTGGGGGAGGGAGAGACTTCCGCCACGGAGGAAAATAAAGAGATCACGGCATGCTATGCTTCAGCCACAGAGTATGCTTTTCGGATGTTCACGAATGATGTGGCCTATGAGAACATCCGTAATATGTATTATATCAGCCGCCATCCCAATGAGGAGATGGAGATAGATGCTGTCCTGTATCGGGCGTTTTCCCTGATCCGGGAATCCGGGGACAGAAGCCTGTACCTGGCTCCTGTCTATGAACAGTATAACGGATTATTCCACTGTACGGAGGAGTATCAGACCGTGGAATATGACCCTTACCGGAATCAGAAGCTGGCGGATTATTATGCCGCCATAGCCGGTTTTGCCAATGATGCGGCAATGGTGAACATAGAGCTCCTCGGGGAGAACAGGATCTGTCTGCGGGTGGCAGACGAGTATCTGGCTTTTGCCGCGGAGAATGAGATCGAGAGCTTTATTGACTTTTACTGGATGAAAAATGCCTTTATCATAGACTACCTGGCGGATGAGATACTTGCCGCGGGCTATTCCAGGGGTTGCATTTCCAGTGTGGACGGATTTACCAGGAATCTGGACCGGAGCGGGGAACGCTATGCCTTTACCTTTTATGACAGGGTGGATTTCCTGATCTGTCCTGTGGCAAATGTGCAGTACACCGGTCCTTTGGCTATGGTCTATCTGCATGACTACGGGCTGGACAGCGGCCAGCAGTATTATTATGCCTATTCTGGCGGGGAGATACGCACGCCTTATCTGGATGCCAGGGACGGTCTCTGCAAAAGCGCCGTCAGCGACCTGGTATGCCACAGCGGCGAAGCGGGCTGCAGCGAGATCCTGCTGCGGATGATCCCTGTCTATATCGCGGATACGTTCCGGAAGGATGCGCCGGACAGGCTGGCGGAAGAGGGGATTTACTCCATTTACAGTGAGGACGGCAGGATCTGTTATAATGACACCGGACTGACACTGACGGATCTGAAATAAATCTCTTGATTTTTACCAAAGTGTCTAGTATAGTAAATGTAGTTATTGGCGAAAGGATAAATTTAATGGCTGAGATGGTAAATGTAGCAGTGGATGCTATGGGTGGAGACAATGCCCCTGCGGAGATCGTCAAGGGGGCGGTGGAAGCCGTTAAGGAAGACAAGCGCATCAAAGTGTTCCTGGTGGGCAGGGAGCCCGTCCTCAAGGACGAATTGAAACAATACACCTATGATGCCGCACAGTTGGAGATCGTTCACGCGGAGGAGGTGATCGAGACTGCGGAGCCGCCGGTTATGGCGATCCGGACCAAGAAAGATTCCTCCATTGTAAAGTGTATGAACCTGGTAAAAGCCGGAGAGTGCGATGCCCTTGTCTCTGCCGGAAGCACGGGGGCCGTGCTGGTAGGAGGACAGGTTATCGTAGGGCGGATCAAGGGAGTGGAGAGACCGCCCCTTGCCCCCATCATTCCCAATGTAAAAGGCGTCAGCCTGCTGCTTGACTGCGGGGCAAACGTGGATGCCAGGCCTTCCCAGCTGGTACAGTTCGCAAAGATGGGCAGCGTGTATATGGAAAGCGTCATTGGCGTCAGGAACCCCAGAGTGGGGCTTGTGAACATCGGCGTGGAGGAGGAGAAGGGAAATGCCCTTACAAAGGAGACCTATCCCCTGCTGCAGAATTGTCCCGAGATCAATTTTATCGGCAATGTGGAAGCCCGGGAGATTGCCTTTGGGGCGGCGGACGTCCTGGTCTGCGAGGCCTTTGTGGGAAATGTGGTGTTGAAGATGCTGGAGGGCGTCAGTGCGGCGCTGGTGGGGAAGATCAAGGAAGGCATGATGGAATCCCTGAAGAGCAAGGTGGGCGGCCTGCTGGTAAAACCGGCGCTGAAAAAGACATTAAAAGGGTTCAGTACGGAAGAGTACGGCGGCGCGCCGCTTCTGGGACTGAACGGCCTGGTGGTTAAGACCCATGGAAGCAGCAAGGCTGTAGAAATCAAAAATTCCATCCTGCAATGCATCGCCTTCAAGGAGCAGAGAATAAACGAGAAAATCAAAGAAAAAATAGTCCTGGAAGACTGAGGGTTTTAGGCATAATTTTGATATTTGTAATATGATTTAATAAAGAAAAATAAGAAAGAAAAACAAGAAAGAAGGAACTGTTATGGAATTTGAAAAACTGAAAAAAGTAATTGCCGAAGTACTGAATGTGGATCCCGAGGAGATCACCATGGATACGACGTTTATGGATGATCTCGGGGCGGACTCTCTGGATGTGTTCCAGATCATCATGGGAATCGAGGAGGAATTTGACATCGAAATACCTGCGGAAAAAGCAGAAAAGATCACTACTGTGGAGGAAGCGGTGGAACTGATTAAGGCAGCTCAGAACTAAACCATTATCATAGTCACAATTTGTTTTTCATAAGAGCAGTCCGCTATGCGTAAGCCCGCCGTGCGTACTGCTCCTTTCCTTTAGATAGAGAAACAGGCAATTGCCTGAGACAGAGAAAAGAGGCGGAACGGAAAAAACAGAACAGGGGGTAAAGGAAGTGCAGGAAGAATACACCATGGAAAAGCTGGAAGAGCAGATAGGATATTGTTTTCAGGACAAGCATCTGTTACAGCAGGCATTGACGCACACTTCTTATACAAATGAGCGGAAGATTAACAAAATTGCGAGCTATGAGAGATTGGAGTTCCTGGGGGATGCGGTTCTTGAACTGGTATCCAGCGAGACCCTTTTCAGGCAGAATCCGACGCTCTCCGAGGGCGAGCTGACGAAGATGAGGGCGGCCATGGTCTGTGAACCGTCCCTTGCATTCTGCGCAAGGGATCTGAATCTGGTGCCTTTTATTCAGCTCGGCAAAGGGGAACTGTATACCGGCGGAAGGGGACGTGACAGTATTTCCGCCGATGTCATGGAGGCATTGATCGGGGCCATTTACCTGGACGGGGGAATGGAGCAGGCAAGGTCTTTCATTGAGGAATATATCATGGCGGACCTGGAGGACAAGCAATTATTTTATGACAGTAAAAGTACCCTGCAGGAGCTGATGCAGGGGAAACTGAAAAAGGATTTCTGCTATGAACTGCTGGGCGAGAGCGGGCCGGAGCATCACAAATGTTTCCGCGTGCAGGTGCGCATGGAAGAGGAGATTCTGGGAGAAGGGACAGGAAAATCAAAGAAAGCAGCGGAGCAGCAGGCTGCCTATAAGTCGCTGTTATTGCTGAGGGACAGGGGAATATGTATTTAAAGAGTATAGAAGTACTTGGTTTCAAATCGTTTGCCAACAAGATAATCTTCCAGTTTCACAATGGGATCACCGGGATCGTGGGACCCAATGGAAGCGGTAAGAGCAATGTGGCCGACGCGGTGCGCTGGGTGCTGGGCGAGCAACGCGTAAAGCAGCTGCGCGGCGCCAGCATGCAGGATGTCATTTTCTCGGGAACAGAGAACAGGAAGCCATTGAGTTACGCCTATGTGGCGATCACCTTGGACAATGCGGATCATCAGCTTGCCATTGATTTTGACGAGGTGACGGTGGCGCGCCGGATCTACCGTTCCGGGGAAAGTGAATATCTGATCAACGGGAGCCCCTGCAGGCTGAAGGACGTGAATGAGCTTTTTTACGATACCGGTATCGGCAAGGAGGGATATTCCATTATCGGCCAGGGCCAGATTGACAAGATCCTGAGCGGGAAACCGGAGGAGCGCCGTGAGCTTTTCGACGAGGCGGCAGGGATCGTGAAATTCAAGCGCCGTAAGGCTGCGGCCCAGTCGAAGCTGGAGAATGAAAAGCAGAACCTGGTCCGTGTCAACGATATCATGTCGGAACTGGAAAAGCAGATAGAGCCGCTGGAAAAGCAGTCGGAGAAGGCCAGGATCTACCTGAGGAAAAAGGAAGAACTGAAAAAGCTGGATATCAACGCGTTCCTGCTGGAAAATGCGAGACTGAAGGAACAGCTGGGGGCAGTTGAGGAGAAATATGGCATTGCCAGCGCAGATCTTTCCGAGGTCAGCGGGAAGTATGAGGGGATCAAGGAAGAGTATGAGAGGATCCAGGCGGAGATTGAAAGCCTGGACGAGGCCATTGAGCAGGCCAGAAGCACCCTCACCGACACGGGGATGATGCGCGGTAAGTTAGAGGGTGAGATGAATGTCCTGAAGGAGCAGATCAACTCTGCGAAGGGAAATGAGACTCATCTGACCAACCGCCGCAATGCCCTGCAGGAGGAGATCGCCTCCAAGGAGAAGGACAAGGAGGGCATTCTCCAGGAGAAGGGGGAGACCGACGAGGAGGTCCGTGAGATCGCGGAGACAGCAGGTGAACTGAAGGAGAAGCTGTCCGGGATCCAGGAGAGGATCACGGAATTAAATAACCAGATTGAAGCCGGTAAGAACACCATTATCGGGGAACTGAACCAGCGCGCCACCATCAAGTCCAAGATGGGGCGCTTTGACACCATGATGGAGCAGATCAATATCCGCAGGGCGGAATTAAATTCCAGACTGCTCCGTGCCAAGTCCGACGAGGCGGCCAGGGAAGAGACCATCCAGAAGCTGGAGGAAGAATTTGCGGCTGTCACGGAAGAACTGCGGGTGATGAATGAGCAGGAGGCATCCATGGAGCTGGAACTGGGGGATATGCGGGAGCTGCTGACGAAGACGGACGCAAAACTCAGGGAAGCCCAGGCGGCATATCATATGGAGAAGTCCAAGCTGGAAGCCCTGTCCAACCTGACCGAGCGGTATGAGGGCTACGGCGGCAGCGTCAAGAAGGTCATGGAGCAGAAGGAAAAGAATAAAGGCATCATCGGCGTTGTGGCGGATATTATCAAGGTGGAAAAGAAGTACGAGACGGCCATCGAGACAGCCTTGGGCGGAAATATCCAGAATATTGTCACAGACAACGAGGATACGGCCAAGAAGATGATCCGCTATTTGAAGGACAATAAGCTGGGAAGGGCCACTTTCCTGCCACTCACCAGCATCACGAGACCACAGGAGTTTAAGAACCAGGATGCCCTGTCCGAAAAGGGTGTCATCGGCATGGCGGACGAACTGGTACAGATCGAGGACAAATACCGGAATGTGGCGAAATCCATGCTGGGCCGTATTGTGGTGGTGGACAACGTGGACAATGCGGTAAAGATCGCGCGGAAATTTGATTACGGCATCCGCATGGTCACGCTGGAGGGAGAGCTGCTGGTCCCCGGCGGAGCCATCAGCGGCGGCGCCTTTAAGAACAACAGCAATCTGCTGGGAAGACGCCGTGAGATCGATGAGCTGGAGAAGCATGTGAAGCAGCTGCTTGCCCTGGTGGATCAGTGTAACCGTGAGATCGATGACACAAAGTCCCGGCGTAATAAGCTGCGTATGGATGTGGAGACCGTGAAGACGGATATCCAGAAAAAGTCCATCGAGCAGAATACCGTAAGGCTGAATATCAGCCAGGCTAGGGAACGTATGGAAGAGGAGGAAGCGGGTGTCACTTCCCTGAAGCTGGAAGAGAAAGAGATCGAGGGCATGGTCTTCGAGATCAGGAATGACAAGGAGAGAATCCAGAAGGAGCTGGCTGACAGCGAGGCGCTGGAGAAGGATACCCAGGCGCAGATCCTGCTGTTCCAGAAGGAACTGGAGGAGCAGCGGGGATTGGAGACCGAGGCGGCGGCCCAGGTGTCCGAATGGGACCTGAAGGTGGAGAAGATGCGCCAGACCCAGGGCTTCAAGCAGGCCAACGTGGATCGAATCAATGGTGAGATCGAGCGTTCCCAGGCGGAGCTTTCGGAGATCCTGGAGGCGCTGGAGGAGAATACCCGGGAAGTGGAACACAAGAAGCAGAACATCCTGGAGATCGAAAAGACGATTTCCGCTTCCTATGACGCACAGAATGAATCGGAAATGAAATTGAAGGAGCAGGTCGCCCACAAGGAGGAGCTGTCCGCCCAGCAGAAGAATTTCTTCCAGAGACGGGAGGAACTGGCGGAGCGCATGACGGGACTGGACAAGGAGGTGTACCGTCTTGGCAGTCAGAAGGAGAAGCTGGAGGAGAACCTGGAATCCCATATCAATTATATGTGGGACGAATATGAGATCACTTTAAGCGACGCTTCCTCCATCCGGGACGAGAGCCTGACGGATCTGCCCGCCATGAAGAAGGATATTTCTTCCCTGAAGGAACAGATCAAGCGACTGGGCGACGTGAATGTAAACGCCATCGAGGATTTCAAGAACCTGATGGACCGTTTCACATTCATGAAGACCCAGCATGACGACCTGGTGGAAGCGGAGAAGACCCTGGAGGGCATCATTGAGGAACTTGACGCCGCCATGAGGAAGCAGTTTACGGAGAAGTTCGCGGAGATCACCAGGGAATTTGACAAGGTGTTCAAGGAACTCTTCGGCGGCGGAAAGGGAACGCTGGAGCTGATGGAGGACGAGGATATCCTGGAGGCAGGCATCCGCATCATCGCCCAGCCCCCGGGAAAGAAGCTGCAGAACATGATGCAGCTGTCCGGCGGGGAGAAGGCGCTGACAGCCATCGCGCTGCTGTTTGCCATCCAGAACCTGAAGCCTTCCCCCTTCTGCCTGCTGGACGAGATCGAGGCGGCGCTGGACGATTCCAATGTAGGCCGTTTCGCGAAATACTTACATAAGCTGACAAAGAACACGCAGTTTATTGTGATCACCCACAGGCGGGGAACCATGGAGCAGGTGGACAGGTTATATGGTATCACCATGCAGGAGAAGGGCGTGTCCACCCTGGTGAGCGTCAATTTGATTGATAAGGAATTGGACGATTAAGGGAACCCGGGATTTTGCGGGATGGGTTTAGGAATGAATGCAAGGAAGCGCTGTTATAGCATGGAGGATTGGTATGAGCGAGGAAAAGAAAGGTTTTTTTGCCAGATTAAAAGCTGGCCTTACCAAGACGAGAAACAACATCGTCAGGGGGATCGATTCCCTGTTCAATGGTTTTTCCGCCATTGACGACGATTTTTATGAGGAACTGGAAGAAATCCTGATCATGGGAGATATCGGCGTCAATGCCACTGCCGCCATTGTGGAGCGGCTGAGGGAACAGGTCAGGGAGCGGCACATCAAGGAGCCGTCGGAATGCAAGCAGCTTCTCATTGAGAGCATCAAGGAGCAGATGAAGGTGGACGAGACGGCTTATACTTTTGAGCAGGAGCAGTCCATCATCATGGTGATCGGCGTTAACGGCGTGGGCAAGACCACCACCGTGGGCAAGCTTGCGGGCAAGCTGAAGGCCCAGGGCAGGAAAGTGCTGATCGCGGCGGCGGATACCTTCCGGGCGGCGGCGGGGGATCAGCTGGCGGAATGGGCAAAGCGGGCGGACGTGCCCATGATCGGGGGCAAGGAGGGCGCGGATCCCGCCAGCGTGGTCTATGACGCGGTCAGCGCTGCCAAGGCGAGGGGAGTGGACGTGCTGCTGATCGACACGGCGGGGCGTCTGCATAACAAAAAGAATCTGATGGAGGAACTCCGCAAGATGAACCGGATCATAGACAAAGAATATCCCAACGCCCACAGGGAGAACCTGATCGTGCTGGACGGCACCACGGGTCAGAACGCCATGGTGCAGGCCAGGGAATTCGGGCAGGTGGCACAGCTGACAGGCATTGTGCTGACCAAGATGGACGGCACGGCGAAGGGCGGCATCGCGGTGGCGATCCAGTCGGAACTCCAGGTTCCCGTGAAATATATCGGTGTGGGAGAGACTATTGAGGATTTACAGAAGTTTGATTCCGACGAATTTGTAAACGCGCTGTTCGATGTAAAGCGGGAGGATGGTGAAGCGGCGGAAGTGGCAGAGGAAGAAGAGGATGAATTCGAACCGCTGTTCCGGAACATGGATTAGAGCGTGTTTTTATATCAGGAAAGAAGGATAAAAGCTATGGAAGAGCAAATGCTGACATTGGAAAAATTTGAGGAGGCATCCGACGTCGTAAAGAAGGTCACGTTGGAGACCAAACTGGTCTACAGTGATTTCCTCAGCGCCCAGACCGGGAACAAGGTCTATCTGAAACCGGAGAACATGCAGTTTACCGGCGCGTACAAGTTGAGGGGCGCTTATTACAAGATGAGCACCCTGACGGAGGAGGAGCGGGCAAAGGGTCTGATCACGGCTTCCGCGGGAAACCATGCCCAGGGCGTTGCCTACGCGGCACAGTGCTATGGCGCCAAGGCAACCATTGTGATGCCCACCACCACGCCCCTGATCAAGGTGAACCGTACCAAGGGATATGGCGCTGAGGTGGTCCTGCACGGTGACGTGTACGACGAGGCCTGTGCAAAGGCATACGAGCTGGCACAGGAGCATGGCTATACTTTCATCCATCCCTTTGACGATCTGGCGGTGGCCACCGGGCAGGGTACCATTGCCATGGAGATCGTGAAGGAACTTCCGCTGGTGGATTATATTCTCGTTCCCATCGGCGGCGGCGGGCTGGCTACCGGGGTATCCACGCTGGCAAAGCTGCTGAACCCGAAGATCAAGGTGATCGGCGTGGAGCCTGCGGGGGCAAGTTGCATGCAGGCCTCCTTGAAGGAAGGGAAGGTGACCACGCTGCCTAAGGTAAACACCATTGCCGACGGTACCGCGGTGAAGACCCCCGGGGAAAAATTATTCCCCTATATCCAGCAGAACCTGGACGGTATCATTACCGTGGAGGATCAGGAATTGGTAGTGGCATTCCTGGATATGGTGGAAAACCACAAGATGGTGGTTGAAAATTCGGGACTGTTGGCTGTGGCGGCGCTGAAGCATCTGGATGTGAAAGAGAAAAAGGTAGTGTCCATCTTAAGCGGCGGAAATATGGACGTGATTACCATGTCCTCCGTGGTACAGCAGGGGCTGATCATGCGGGACAGGATCTTTACCGTGTCCGTCCTGCTTCCGGACAAGCCGGGAGAGCTGTGCAGGGTTTCCGGTATCATTGCCGGCGTGAATGGCAACGTGATCAAACTGGAGCATAACCAGTTTGTCTCCATCAACAGGAATGCCGCTGTGGAACTGCGCATTACCCTGGAAGCCTACGGTACGGAACATAAAAACCAGATCATGGAGGCGCTGGAAAAGGAAGGCTACAAGCCCAAACAGGTGAGAACCATTATTTGATATATACTGCTTAACAGTTCACATGGAGTTGGCTTCGCGGGAAGGACGATTTGAACTGTTATCAGTCCACAGTATGAGTTGTGTTTTGTAAATCCGCATATATTATATATGCGGATTTGTGCAATTAAGATCCGTTCAGAAATAACTTTTGCAGCAAACCACTTCCAGGAGAGAGTGCCGACACAGGTGGAATTATGTTCGGACAGTTGGGAAAAATACTATGGGCGGGAATGGAAAGGGAGTATTCTATGACAATGACCAGGGAGCAGGAGAAAGAGATCCTGTATGAAAAAAGAAAGACCGGGAAAAGAAGACTGCTGGATTACCTCATTATCACGGCGGCTTCCTTTATCTATGCCGTGGCAGTCAGTCTGCTGCTGGACCCGAATGCGCTGGCGCCGGGCGGCGTCACCGGTATCGCCGTGATCCTGAATCGTGCCACAAATGTGTCCACGGGTACATGGATTTTCCTCATCAATGTACCGATCCTGGCGCTGGGGATGTGGAAGTTCGGCATCAGGTTCATCCTGTCCACTGCCTATGCCACTTTTGCCATATCTGCCTTTACGAATCTGCTGAACAGGGTCGGGCCGGTTACGGATGACCTGTTTCTGGTGTCGGTGGCAGGAGGCGCGCTGATGGCGGTGGCGCTGGGACTGGTGTTCAAGACGGGAGCCACCACCGGGGGAATGGATATTATCATTAAGCTTCTCCGGCTGAAATTTCCCCATATGAAGACGGGATCCCTGTTCCTGATCACGGATGCCGCGGTGGTGCTTTTATCCGCCCTGGCTTTTCGGAATATCGAGGTGGCCATGTATGCGGGGCTTGTGGTGGTGGTCAATTCCGTATTGCTGGACGTGGTGCTTTACGGGCGGGACGGGGCGAAGCTGATCTTCATCATCAGCGACCACCATGAGGCCATCACGAAACGCATCCTGGAGGAACTGGATATCGGCGTGACTTATATCACCGGACAGGGCGCATACAGCGGCAAGGGGAAAAATGTCATCATGTGCGTGATGAAAAAGCAGCTTTCACCCAAGGCGGAGGAGATTATCAAGGAGGAGGATCCCCTGGCCTTCATGATCGTCACCAGTGCCACGGAAATCTTCGGGGAAGGGTATAAGAGCATTTTCAGTGAGAGGATCTAGCGGATCTGTCCACAACCGGGAAGGAGATCTGCATTTCAAAGCCGTTTCCCCACTCGGAGCGGGCTTCCAGGGACAGGTTTAAATCCTTTGCCAGCGTGTCGGCAAGGTAAAGACCCATCCCGGTGGCTTTTTTCCTGTTTTCCCCGGAATCGCCGGTAAATCCCTTTTCGAAAAGGTATGGCAGGTCACAGGCGCGCACGCCGGTCCCGTTGTCCTTTACGCTTAAAATATAGCGGTTTTCCTTCCGGAAGGATCGAAAATACAGTTCAGGATTTTCACTGCAATATTTTATGGCATTGCTGATCAGCTGGCCCAGGAGAAAATGCAGTCCCCTCCGGTCCGTGTAGACCAGGTCATCGGCAATGGGGCATTGTACGTTGAAAGCCTTTTCTTCCAACAGGGGCTTATAATCCTCCAATAACTCTTCAATACAGGCGCGGACAGGGACAGACTCGAATAAATAGTCCTTTCTCGTGCTTCTTAACCGTGCACAGAACAGCATTTTGTCAATAGACTCCTGCACCCGGTTCCGGATGTGGTCAAGCTTGAAGACCACGGCGGCAGGCAGTTCCTCCCGGCGGTTGTCCAGAAGCAGCGTCAACAGGGAGAGGGGTATCTTGATTTCGTGAGCCCATGCTTCCACGTATTCCTCGTGTTCGTTCCACTGATCTTGTAATGCTGCAAAGGCGGACTGCTTTTCCCTGAGAGTCCCGCCCAGCAATTGGACAGATTCCCTCTGGGACAGGGGGAGGGCTTTCAACAGCATTTTCTCGTGGTATTCGTCCGGACTGCCCAGGAAGTCCAGGAATGCCTGCTTCCTTTTCCGTTCCAGCCGTATCAGTATGCAGCAGAGTGTGGCAAACAGAAGGACCGTGAAAAGGAAAATGACGGCGGCCATTGCGTAAAAAGCCTGCGCGTCCGCAAGCCATAAGAGCAGTGCCGCAAATGCATCCACCCCCAGAAGGAGCAGAAGCCATGGGAGATAGCGCAGAAGTGATTTCATGTGGATGATCATACCTTTGAGTACCATGCCTTTCGTGATGTGTGATTAATGTGGATGGCCTTCCCCGCTGACGAGCCGGTAGCCGATGCCACGCACGGGCAGGATCTGCTGCGGCATTTCCAGTTCCGCCATGGCCTTTTTCAGTCGGGTGAGGTTGACCTGAAGCGCGTTTTCATCAATATAGTCCGTGGTTCCCCAGAGGGCAAGGCAGAGTTCTTCCTTCGGCACGGTCTCTCCCCCGTGGAGCAGAAAGGCTTCCAGAAGCTTTCCCTGGTTTTTCGGCAGAAGGACGGAACGGTTCTGGATGTACAGGGTGTAAGTCAGCCGGTCCAGGAGACAGCCCGGTCCCTCCAGGAGGTTCTGCCGCCCCTCGTAACGCTTTAAGACATTGGAGATACGCGCCAGAAGCCGTTCCTTTCTGCACGGTTTCGTCAGGTACTCGTCCGCGCCCAGATCCAGGGCGTGCAGTTCGTCCCGCAGCTGGTCACGGGAGGTAAGGACCAGGACGGGCAGGGAGCTTTTCCGCTTGATCTCCCGGCAGATCTGAAAGCCGCTTGTCCCGGGCAGGTTCAGGTCCAGCAGGACCAGGTCGGGGGAGAGCGCCAGAAGCGTCTCAGCTGCGTCCTCGAAGGTATGCAGTTCGTCTACCTGGTAGCCGGCCTTCTGTAGGATATCCGACAGTTCCTCCCGCATGAGGACCTCGTCCTCCGCCACAGCGATATGTTTCATGTAATTTTCCCCCTATAAATTTATTCGCTTAGAAAATCTTCATTCCTTTCATACTTCCCGTCATGCCGGCTGCGCCGGCACAAACAATCCGTGAACTCAGTGCAAAGCCGGAAGAATCGCTCCGGCGATTCTTCCCGGAATGACTTAGATTTTCTTAGCGAGCGTTCTAAAGAGGTGGTTGCGCCCCTCTTGATCGCTTAGAAAATCTTCATTCCGTTCACTCTTGCCGCTCCGGGATCATCAGGGACAGGAGATACCGGTCACTGGAGCGTTTTACTGCCGCCATGTAAACATATTCTACCACACAGAGCGCCAAAATCATAGCGGCGGATACAAACATCATTTCATGGAGGTTTCCTTTTGCCCTGGAGGATAAAATTCCGGAAAACAGCGCCCGTACCCCGAACAGGCTGCTGGCGGCGGCAACGGCGATGGGAATGCCGAAATACCAGTTGATCTGCTTTTTGGCGGATCTGCACAAGGTGCCGTATGCCGCCCCCAGACGGATCAATGTCCGGTAACGGCGGCCTGATTTCTGCTGGCCTATGAGGAACTGTAAGCCGATTACCGTGTTGGCGATGATCAGGAAGATGACGGCCAGGTAAATGGTGATATAGCTGGCAGCGACCATGTAAAACAGCTGGCGCCCCATATTCTGCAGGTAGCTTTCATAGGACAGCCCTGTCTGGTCCAGCGCCCCGTTCATCTCCGATATGGCGGACATCAGACTGGTCTGTCCGGTGACGCTCTCATCCAGGACACCGTTGAGGTAAGTGCTGCAATCTCCTTTTGTATAGTGTTCAAACACTTCGTCCGGGCAGATCAGGGCAAAGGAAAGTGTGATGGAGCGGTCCGTGACCAGATTGGTGGTCTGTATGTTCCCGGAGAGTCGCAGGGGACTGCCGTCCAGCAGGGCTTCCGGTTCGTTTGCCAGAATATCGTCCAGGATCCGGATCCTGTCTCCCTCAGTAAAGTCGCTGTCCATGTAGACGGCGGCTTCCCCCACGCCCAGTTCCAGCTCCGGCAAACCTGCGGCAGCTAACAGCCGGTTGTAGCTGTTTAAGGAAATGAGGTAGGGATAGGTAGTATATTGTAGGTTATTTAACAGTACGTCCCTGTCCGCGGAGGGCGGCAGTTCTTTCAGGGCATCCATCACCGGCTCCATCCGGAAAGCGTCATTTACATCATCTGTGGAGTGGATATGGCCCACCCGCATCTCGAAGAGATCGGCAAAACGGGTGTCCAGGCCATGGGATTTCAGGATATCCAGGATGGTTTCCCCATTCATGGCGTTCTCGTTGCAGTTAAAGGTGTAGTCCAGGACGTGATGCCCGGAGGAACCATAGAAGCGGGAGATAGCCACGCCTGCCCCGAAGCAGCACAGGGAGGCCAGGATCAGCAGGGAACAGATGGCAAGGGTGCCGGAGCGGCGGATCACCGTCTCCTGGATCTGGCGGAAATTGAACACATGGAGTTTCCGGTCATGCTGCCCCAGACGGACCGCCAGGCCGATCAGGAAGCGCAGCCCCCAGAAAAGGGAGAATGTCCCGGCCAGCCCCAGGATTAGGGTCAGTCCCATTTCCTGGATATTAGACCATGCAATGCCCTCAATAGCCATGGTGTAAGCGGCGCACAGGCAGAGGATTCCTGCCAGGGAGGCAAAAGCGTAGCAGGGCGTGGGCAGCTGCTTTTTCACGCCTTCCGGTGTTTCCGCCAGCAGGGAACCGATTTCCTGGCGGCTGATCCTGCCGCTGAGGAGCAGAAAAGCGGCAAACTTGATCAGCAGGAAGCCGGCAGCCGTCCAAAATATGGCCTGGGGGGAAAAGGATACCTGATGCCCTATAATGCCGATCCCCACCAGCTTTGCAGTGACCAGGCTGACCAGTTCCGAGAGAAGGACGGCAACGGGGAGCCCGATGGCCAGGGAGAGGATACTGTTGCCAAAATCCTCCGCCAACAGCATGAAAAATAACCTGGTGCGGCCCATACCCATCATCAGGCAGACGCCAAATTCATGCCTGCGCCGTTCCAGCTGGAATCTGCTGGCGTAATAGATCAGGAAGAACAGGATGAAGAGGGACATGCCGTAAAATACTGGGATGATAGTCATCAGTTTGTGCACGGCATTACTTTCCGTTTTGTTCAGGAAGAGCATGACATCCTGGCGGGGAAGTGCCAGAATAATGTAAAACGCCACAATGGAGATCAGAAGGGTACTGAAGAACAGTCCGTTTTCCTTCCGGTTTCTTTTGTTGCTGCGGGAAATCAGTTTATAAAACATTTGTACTGCCACCTCCTAACTGTGCCATTGTTTTCAGGATCCGCTGGTAAAAATCCTGACGGGATTCCCGGGGAATGTCCTGCCTGAGCTCGTGGAAGATCTGGCCGTCCTGTATGAACAGGATGCGTCCGCAGTAGCTGGCCGCATTGCAGTCGTGGGTCACCATCAGGATGGTGGTATTGGAATTGCGGTTCAAGCCCGTAAGCTTCTCCATCAGAAGCTTCGCGTTCCTGGAATCCAGGGCGCCGGTGGGCTCGTCCGCGAGGACCAGCTCCGGATTCAGGATCAGCGCCCTGGCGGCGGCGATCCGCTGTCTCTGCCCTCCCGACATCTGGGAAGGAAATTTGTCCAGCACATCCGTGACCTCCAGGTAATCTGCCAGCTGCTCCAGCCGGTTTCTGCCTTCCTTTTCCGGCACACTGTGCAGGGAGAGGGGGAGCAGGATATTTTCATAGCCGGTCAGGTGATCCAGCAGCTCGAAGCTCTGGAAGAGATATCCGATCTCCTTTCCCCGGTAGTCCGCAAGCGCCGTCCCCTTCAGGGTCTGTATTTCCCTGCCGTTCATCACAAGCTTTCCGCTGCTTGGGCGGATCACGGTGGCGATGCAGTTCAACAGCGTGGACTTGCCGGAGCCGCTGCTGCCCATGATGCCCAGGAATTCCCCGGGCATCACCTGAAAGGTGATCCCGTCCAGCGCCTTTGTGCGGGCGGCGGTTTTGCCGTAGTATTTTTTTAATGATTCAATTTGAAGAACAGGTTCCATGTTTTTCCTCATTTCCGCGCTGCTTTCTGCGCATAACGAGTTTGTGGCAAGCAGCGCGCAGACACAAATCTCGCGATTGAAAATTTTATTTTCAATCTTACACCTCCCTGCCCGCTTTGGGCATCCATGTAATATATTGGTTTGTATCGCTCCCGGAATGTTCCTTGCGCTGCCTTTACAGCGGATTCTCCGAGAACCTGTTTTGTTTCACCGGCCGGATTTGGTTTACGGGTTTATCATAGCACAGACTAAATCAGAAAAACACTTACAGATGATGAAAGGTTTCGTACAATTGCTTTCAACCGCGCAGCTGTGTATAATGTAGCTTACAAGGAGTTCGCTTGCTTGCAAGAGCGAACTCCGTAAGCTAACGAGCAGCTGAGCTGCGAGTACCAGGTAGCTTACAAGGAGTTCGCTTGCTTGCAAGGCTTTACTTATATTTTACATTGGAATGATATTGGATTTGATTTTTCTCCTGTATGCTGTATTCGTAAAGGATAATGGGAAGCATAAAGAAAAACGGGAAAGCAAAGGAAGAAAAAAGGGGAACACCATGATTTTTTGTGTGGAAGATGATAATGCGGTACGGGATTTGATGATATACGCCCTGAATGCCTCCGGGTTTGAGGCAAAGGGCTTTGACTGCGGGGACAGTCTGTTTGATGCCCTGCGGGCGGAACGACCGCAGCTGGTCATGCTTGACATCATGCTCCCCGGCGAAGACGGTATCTCCATACTGAAGAGGATGCGTATGCAGCCGGAGACGAAAGGGATACCGATTATCATGGCGTCGGCAAAGGGAACCGAATACGACAAAGTGACCGGGCTTGACCTGGGGGCGGATGATTACCTGGCAAAGCCCTTTGGCATGATGGAGATGATTGCCCGTGTCAAGGCAGTGCTGCGCCGCACGGGTTCCATGGAGGAGCCATGCGTCATAAAGGCAGGGGACCTGGAATTGAACCTGGATACTTATGTGGTTCTTGCGGGAGGGGAGCGGATCCAGCTGACGCTGAAGGAGCATAAGCTGCTCCGTACCTTTATGGAATCCCCCGGACGGGTGTTTACCAGGGATCAGCTTCTTGAGATGGTATGGGGAACCGATTACGTAGGCGAAACCCGGACCGTGGATGTCCACATCGGGACGCTCCGGACGAAATTAGGCGCATGTGGGAATTATATTGAAACGGTGCGGGGCGTTGGGTACCGGATGGAGGTAAGGATATGATCAAGCGCGTTTTCCGTTCCATCTGCCTGGTGGCGATTGTTGTTTTCCTGGCATCCCTGGCTTTGATTATGGGCGCCCTGTATGAATACTTTTCCGATGTGGCGCAGGGGCAGCTGAAAATGCAGACCAGCCTGGCCGCCCAGGGAGTCGGGAATGAGGGGATGGAATATTTCCGCGGCCTTGAAGTGGCGAACTACCGTATTTCATGGATCGGCGCGGACGGGAGCGTCCTTTATGACAGTGAATCCGACCATGCGGCCATGGAAAACCACCTGGAGAGGGAAGAGGTGCGGGAGGCGCTGGCTTCGGGTTATGGGGAAAGCAGACGGTATTCCTCCACCCTGATGGAACGTTCCCTCTACTGCGCGCAGAAACTGGGTGACGGTACCGTCCTGCGGCTTTCCATGTATCAGAATTCCATCCTGATGCTCCTTTGGGGGATGGCGCAGCCTGTCTGCATGGTGATCGCCATTGCGGTGATCCTTTCTGTTGTCCTGGCAGTCCGGATTTCAAGGAATATCGTGAAACCGCTGAATGAAATCGATCTTGACCATCCGCTGTCCAATGAGGGATATGACGAGCTTTCCCCCCTTCTGCGGCGCATTGACAGCCAGCAGAGGCAGCTGCAGGGACAAAAGGCTGACCTTCTCCAAAAACAGAACGAACTGGATACGATTATCGGCAGCATGAACGAAGGTATGGTCCTGTTAAACCAAAAGGGGAAGATCATCAGCATGAACCCTGCCGCGGGAAAGCTTCTGGATGCCGCCCCTGGCCGTGCCGGCGCTGATATGCTGTCTTTGTGCCGTGGCCTTGGCTTGCAGGAAATCCTGACAAAAGCATTACGTGGGGAGCAGGGAGAAAACAGGATCTATTTGCGGGGAGAGAATTACCAGATCAATGCGGATCCCATTGTTGCCGGAGGGACTGTGATAGGGACCGCGCTTTTCTTTTTCAACGTGACGGAGAAGGAGAGGGCGGAGCAGATGCGCCGGGAATTCACCGCAAATGTATCCCATGAACTGAAGACGCCGCTCCATTCCATTTCAGGCTATGCAGAACTTTTGAAAAATGATATAGTTAAAGAGGGCGATAAGGTATCCTTTGCCGGAAAGATTTATGACGAGGCGCAGCGCATGATACAGCTTGTGGAGGACATTATCAGTCTTTCCTGCCTTGATGAGGGCGGAGGGGATATGCAGCGTGAGGATACGGATTTTTACGACCTGGCAAGGAGTGCGGTCTGTAGTCTGGAAGCCCAGGCGGAGGCCGCAGGCGTTACGGTGAAGGTTTCCGGGGAATCCGCCGTACTTGAGGGAATCCCCAGGCTTCTGTACAGCATCGTCTATAATCTCTGTGACAATGCGGTGAAATATAACCGGAGGAACGGGAGCGTGGACGTAACGGTAAGAAGGGGAAAGGAGGGCATTGTCCTGACCGTGGAGGATACAGGCATCGGCATTGCGCCTGAGCACCAGGGCCGTATCTTCGAGCGCTTTTACCGGGTGGACAAAAGCCGTTCCAAAGAGGTGGGCGGCACAGGGCTTGGGCTGTCCATCGTAAAGCATGCCGCAAAGATCCATCATGCCGGGATCGAAATGGAAAGCACCGTGGGAAAAGGCACGGCGGTCACCGTGACGTTTCCGGATGTGTGATTGTGTGATACGGAAGAAATATGGAAGCAACGTGGAAGAAATGCGGAAGTGGCATGAAAGGAATATGGAAGCAATATAGAAGAGATATGGAAGCAACGTGGAAGTGACATATGGAAAGGAAGGGAAATGATATGTGGGTTGTATTTGCGTTTGGCTCGGCACTGTTTGCCGGAATAACGGCTGTCCTGGCAAAGTGCGGGATCCGGAAAACAGATTCCAATGTGGCTACGGCGATCAGGACAATTGTTGTCCTGCTGTTTTCCTGGCTGATGGTGTTCCTTACCGGTTCCCAGGCACAGATTGGGGAAATCGGAGGGAAGACATGGCTGTTCCTGGTCCTGTCTGGACTGGCTACCGGCGCGTCCTGGCTCTGTTATTTCAGGGCATTGCAGATCGGCGATATCAACAAGGTAGTGCCCATTGACAAGTCCAGTGTGATCCTTACCATTCTGCTTGCCTTTCTGTTCCTGAAGGAGGAAATCAGCCTGCCAAAGGCCGTCGGCATAGTCCTCATCGGCGTCGGCACGTTCCTGATGATTGAGAAGAAAAAAACGGATGGCCAGAAACAGGTAAAGGGAGGCAGCTGGCTGCTGTATGCTGGCGGGTCGGCTGTTTTTGCCAGTCTGACATCCATTCTTGGCAAGGTGGGAATTTCCGGCGTGGAATCAAACCTTGGCACGGCAATCCGCACGGCCGTGGTATTGCTTATGGCCTGGATCATGGTGTTTGTGACAGGAAAGCAGCATGGAATAAAGGAAGTACCCAAAAAGGAACTGGGATTCATCTGCCTGTCCGGCTTTGCCACCGGCGCATCCTGGCTCTGCTATTACAGGGCACTGCAGGACGGCCCGGCAAGCGTGGTGGTTCCTGTTGACAAACTCAGCATTGTGGTGACGGTTGTATTTTCCTATTTCGTTTTCCGGGAGCGACTGTCAAAAAAAGCGGCTTTGGGACTGGTCCTGATTGTGGCGGGGACGCTTGTAATGCTGATCCCTTAAAAAGTTGAAAGCGCAGGGTGGAAGCGGTGGAGGTGAAAGGGTTATGGATGCATTGAGGAAAGAAGAGGTTTATACGATAGAGGATATTTATGCCCTGCCGGAGGGAGAGAGGGCAGAACTGATTGATGGGAAGATTTATTATATGGCTCCGCCAAATACAAAACATCAGAGATTGTTGAATGATATCAGTACAGAGATTAATATGTATATCAGGGCAAATGACGGTGGGTGTGAGATGTTTCCGGCTCCATTTGCCGTGTTTTTAAATCAGGACGATGTAAATTATGTTGAGCCGGATATTTCCGTGATCTGTAACCCATCTAAGTTAGATGACAAGGGGTGTCACGGTGCGCCGGATTGGGTGATCGAAATTGTTTCTCCTGAAAATAAGCCAATGGATTATTTTACAAAGCTGTTCAAATACCGGGCAGCGGGAGTCAGGGAATACTGGATAGTGGATCCTGCAAAGGAGATGGTTACGGTATATAGATTTGAAAAGGAGACAATGGAAGAATATTCTTTCGGTGAAGATGTACCGGTAGGGATATATGCAGGTTTTTCCATAAAGGTGCAGTAAAATCAGATTCTTTTCATAGTTGGAAATCCCGAAAAAACACTTGACTTTGAGTTCACTCCAACTTGTATAATAAATCAGATATTTGTTTGTGCTGTCTGGCAGGCGGGGTGTGGGAATGACGATCAGAGAGGTGTGCGAGAAATATCATATTTTACCGGATACGCTCAGATATTACGAGCGGGTGGGGGCAATCCCGGCGGTAAACCGCACAGAGGGCGGTATCAGGGACTATTCCGAAGAGGATATGGGCTGGGTGGAGAATGCCATCTGCATGCGCAACGCAGGCGTTCCCGTGGAGATGGTCGTCTCATATGTGAAGCTGTGCCAGCAGGGGGACGGTACCTTTGCCGCAAGACGGGATTTATTGAAGGAAGCCCGCACCGGTATCGTGAAGCAGATGGAAAAATGCCGGAGGGAGCTGGAGCGTCTCGACTACAAGATTGAGCGGTACGAGACCGCGGTGGAGACCGGCGAACTGGTCTGGGACAGGACATTTTCCGAGGATGCCTGTGGGCAGGCATGAGCTGGTGCTGACCTGACAGATTACAGGACAGACAGATGCAGGAAAACAATATTTCAGGGAGAGTCTGGGAAAATATCCCTTCGGGAATATATACCGGGAAAGCATTGTTCCCGCAGGCAGGGAATCGGACAGATGCATCGGCATCCATTTGGTAAAAGCCGTAGGGTATATGATTCAGACGTGCTCCGGAACAGGAGGAGAGAGGAATGGTTTACAGGAAATTTCAGGAGTTAAAGCTTTCCGGGCTGGGGCTTGGCATGATGCGTCTGCCGGTGCTGGACGGCGATGACGGCAGGGTGGATGAGGCCGCTGCGGCGGAAATGATCGATTACGCCTACCACAACGGAATCAATTACTTCGACACGGCATGGGGATATCATGACGGCAATTCGGAACTGGTTGCCGGGAAATACCTCGGCAGATACCCGCGGGACAGCTATTACCTTGCGAGCAAATTCCCGGGGTATGACCTGTCCAATATGGATAAGGTGGAGGAAATCTTTGAGAAACAGCTGGAAAAGTGCCGGACACCTTATTTTGATTTCTACCTTTTCCACAATGTTTACGAGGGAAATATCGATGCCTATCTGGATCCGCAATACGGGATTTTTGATTATCTGCTGAAACAGAAGGAGAACGGGCGTATCCGTCATCTTGGTTTTTCCGCACATGGCAGCGTGGAGGTGATACAGCGTTTTCTGGACGCTTATGGAAAGTATATGGAATTCTGCCAGCTTCAGCTGAATTATATGGACTGGCATTTCCAGAATGCCCAGGAGAAAGTGGCGCTGATGAATAAAATGGGGATTCCCGTATGGGTCATGGAGCCCCTGCGGGGCGGTAAGCTGGCGCAGGCTTCCGGGGAGCTGGCCGCGTTCATGCAGTCCGCCCGCCCGGAGGAGACGGTTCCCGGCTGGGCCTTCCGTTTCCTGCAGAGTATCCCGGGAGTGACCATGGTCCTGTCCGGCATGTCCAATATGGAGCAGCTGAAAGCGAATATTGCTACATATGAGACGGATGAGCCCCTTGTCGGGGATGAATTTGAGGGTCTTGTGGAACGGATGGACGAGGAGACCAGGAAGGCCGGGCTGTCCTGTACCGCCTGCCATTACTGCACCAGCCATTGCCCCAAGGGACTTCCCATTCCGGAGCTGATTTCCCTGTATAATGAGCACAAGGCTACGGGAGGCGGCTTTATTGCCCCCATGGCGGTGGGAAGCATGCCGGAAGAGAAACGGCCTGCCAACTGTATCGGATGCAGGGGCTGTGAGCAGGTCTGCCCCCAGCAGATCAAGATCTCCGAGATGATGAAGGAATTTTCTTCCATGATCGGGATGTAACAGGATGTTTTTATTCCCGCGGGCAAACATTGCTCGCTGAGCAATGAGCCAAGTCAGCACAGCTGGCTTTGTGCTGCTGCTTGCACAAATTGCTTGTTAAGCAATAGCATGAAGCCGACTATGTTGGCCTGGCGAATGCTGTCCATCCGTTTCGGCTGCGTGAAATGAAAAGTAACAACCAAAGTTTTTAATCACTTATAAACTGGAATTCATAAACCTCGCTGGGCAACAATTACGGTATAGTTTTCCGTATCATATGTAACTCCTGTTTCTCTAAAACCATTTTTGTGCCAAAAATGTTCTGCTTGAGGATTCCCTTTTACCCAACCAAGGCGTACATTCGCTATCCCAATACGGGTCAGATAAGCACACAGGTCATTGATGATCTTGCTCCCTGTTCCAGTATTTTGTATGGACACATCCGTCATAAAAAATCCAATAAAGGCTGTTAATTCATCCGGATAGGCCATGATGAAATCCATCACAGCAATCAGTTTTTCCCCATCATAAAATCCCAGATAATACTTATCGCACATTTCCTTGTTGGGTGGGAGCGCATTCATATCATCCATAATGCTCTGTTCTGATACAAACGGTGGACAGTATTGATAGTATAAACTGTTTTTATAGCATAATGTATATACTTCCGCTGCATCATCGGCACGCATCTTTCGAACAAGATATTGGTTTGAGAATAATGAAATATCCATTTTCCTACGCCTTCCTTATCCAAACATTCAAACTTTGATTTATCGGTTTGTACTGAGGGAAATAATATCATAAATTGCTCCGCAATTTACGATGGCCATCCGGCCACTGGTTGTCACGAATAAGGTCATTATATCATACCCAATTACGAAAAACAATCCCTGCTCTACGCCCGTTCCGGCTGTCCAGACGGTTAAGGGACAAGTAGTATTTTTTCGCACAACGGTCTATGCCCTGATTTCCAGATATTGCCTATACCCCTGCAGCGAATCCGGCAGGATGTCCCTTTCTACAAAATACAGTTCATGCAAGGCTCTGGTGCATCCCAGGTATACCTTCTGCCTCATGCGGTCGTTTCCCAGGTTGGAATAAATACAGTTGAACAGGATCACGGCGTCAAATTCCAGTCCTTTCGCAAGCAGGAGGGGAATGATCACCAGATGCCCCGTCATCTCATCGTCAGGGGAAAGGATCAGTTGGGCTTCCTGATGTCCCTGCAGGCGTGACTTTACCGCAAGGGCGTCCTCATCGTTGTCCACGATCACCGCAATAGAATGGTACTGTCCGAGTCCTTCCAGGATCGGGACAAGGCAGGAAAGTATATCTTTGCATATCAGGTACTGCGGTTTCCTGACCGTCCGGTGGAAATAGGAGTAGCATTCCGTGATCGGGCGGTGCGCCTCATTGATCAGTTCAAAGGCCAGGGCGTTAATGTCGCCGGAGGAGCGGTAGCACTTACCCAGCCGGATCTGTGCCAGGTCCGGCCCGAAAACCTGTGTATAATCGTTGTAGTCCCGGATGGTCGTGAGGGAATTGACGGCCTGGTAAATATCGCCCAGCAGGGTGAAGCTGCTCTTGGGCAGCAGGTGTTTTATGATGGACAGCTGGAGCAGGCTGTAATCCTGGGACTCGTCAATTACCGTGTGGCGGATGGTGGGGAACGGGGCGGCTTTTCCCATCAGCACTTTGACAAACAGGTAGAAGAGCGCCTCCTCATATAAAAGCTTCCGGCGGTTCAGGGAGTCGGACAATCTCGCAGCTATTTCGTCCCCCTTCCCCGTCCGGTCCAGGTAATCCGATAGAACCTTTACCGCCTGTGCCTGGGGATCCAGCCTGTTCTGGCGGAGGATCTCCTCTTGGGCGGACTCTATATATGTCTGCCTGGTCTTTTTATAGAGCAGGTTCCATTCTTTTTCCGACAATATATCCTCATGGCTCTCCATGAGATCATTGTATATCTCGTCCTTATGCAGGAGAAAGAATTCCTCCACGGTCTTTTTTACCAGCTGCCCCAGCATTTCAAAGCGCGCTTGGAAGGACGGGAATTTCCGGGTGTCCAGCCGATCCTGGAAGGACTCCGGCGACAATAGGATTTCCTCCCCGTAACGGATTTCGGGAATCCGGAAAGGAAAAGCGGCGAAGTAGTCCGTGCAGTACCGGATCAGATCCGGGGAATACAGGATTCTGAGTCCCTTTGCCCTTTCCCCGGCATAACTGCTTTCCAGCCGTTTCAGCTGGCTGTAATAGTCCTCGATTACCATGCCCTGATCCATATAGGCTTCCAAAAGATCGGCAAAAACCTTTGTTTCCGCCGGCCTTTCCCCCAGATCGGGCAGGATGGCGGAAAGATAGGAGGCAAAAATGCTGTTATTGGACAGGATCAGGATATTTTCCGATTTTATGGTGTCCCTGTTGCAGTAAAGGATATAGGCGAGACGGTGCAGGCCGATGCTGGTCTTTCCGCTGCCTGCAAGGCCGTATATCAGGCAGGAGCGCCTGGTGTCGCTCCGGATCGCCAGGTTTTGCTCTTTCTGTATGCTTCCGACGATGACCTTGAGCTTATGGTCGGAATGCCCGGAAAGGACTTCCCCCAGGATATTGTCGTACATGGACGAATCGGTGTCATAGGCATGGAGGAGTCGGCCATCTTCAACCCTGTATTGCCGCTTTTTCGTGACCACTACCTCCACCTTGTTCCCATGGACCTCATACCAGGCCGGGCCGAGGTCGAATTGGTAGAACATGGAGGAAATGGGCGCCCTCCAGTCAACCACGTATATTGCATGGGATTCCTTTTCTGTGAGACTGTAAATCCCGATATAGATGGTGTCCCTGTCGCCCGTCGTGGGATCCTCGAAATCCAGACGGCCGAAATAGGGGGATTTCTCCATTTTGGACAGCCGCTGTATTTCCTGTTCATTCCGCCCATACTCATCCTCCGCCAGGTTCACCTCGGCATCCTGGGCGCTCAGGAGGATCACATCGTCAAAGTCCCGGATCAGGTGCCGGTTGTCATCCCACATCTCTTTCCGCCGGTGTATGACCTGCTCTTTCAGTAACGCTTTCTCCTCGTGCAATTTCTTCAGCCTGTGCCGGATGATTCCTTCCACCCGGTCAAGATAGTTCATTTCCTCCTGTAATTCCTTTTTCTCCATGGACATATCCTCCTATAATTTATACTTATGAACGAAATCATTTGCCGACCTAAATGTATAACGAGTGAACGCATGGGCAGTGTTGAACAGAAAGCGGCAGATAAATGCGTTCACGAGTATATGAAACTGTATCTGGTTCTGAATGATTTCCATGTTTCCTTAAATATCGATGTAAACTTATCAAAAGAACGGGGAAAATACAAGACTTGTATTGGGTGAATTTTTTTGCTATAATAATTTCAGAAAACAAAGAGAAATATCGGAGGAAGCGGCAGGTTGGCCATTGGCTGGAATCATGCCGTTTTTTGTTGTGACCCTCACGGCATTCGCCAGGCCAGCCGCGTTGGCTCTATGCTCGTTCAGGCAGAGACACAAAGCCAGCTGTGTGGATCTGGCTTTGTGCCTGCGGGAAGGAAAGATCAAAGTTTCCGCACGGGTCTGACAAGTTTCCAGAACCGTTCCGGGTCGTGATACAGATAGCCGATCCTGCCGGGGGTAGTGTCCAGGCAGTAGCCGGAGTTTTCATAGTCGAAAGCTTTCATTGCCTCTTCGACTTTTTCTTCCACACTGCTGTTTTCCTGGTCATACTGAAAGGGACCGTGTTCAAACACAATATACTCTGCCTCGGGAACCTCCATCATAAGCATCTGGGGCGGTATCTCGCCCTGGTAATCCAGGGGAAGCCGTACCCCGTAGCATTCCGCCAGGGGAATGCCCCAGCTGCAGACCCTGCCTTTCGGGTCATTGAGATAGCCGATGACGTGGCCGCTGCCGCTGTTGGACTCGCTGCCGCCCTGGTCGTCCAGCTTTCCCTTGATGCTGTCCAGCAGGCCGCAGATGGTCTCGCAGTCCTGGCCCGGGATCAGACTCTGTTTCTGCCAGAAGTCCCAGTACCCGATGCTTTCATAGTTCCTGATATGCAGGAACTTGTGGGCGGGTACGGTGATAAAATAGATCTGAATGGATTCTTGATTTGTGTCGTTTGTTGTTTTTGCCATGCCAATCTCTCCAATTCCAAAAAAGTAGCGGTCGAAAGGGTGTATCTTGGTGCGGAGAACCACGGGTATGGGATCCTTGCGGTAGGCGCTGGGCGTCATGCCGTAGGCGGTCTTGAAAGCCCTGGTAAAAGCCTCATGGGAGGAAAAGCCGTAATCGACGGCAATCTCCAGAAGGCTTCGATTGCTGTCCCGCACTTCCCACAGCGCAAAGGCCAGCTTCCTCAGGCGCAGGTAATCCCGCAGCGACAATCCCGATATTTCCCGGAACTTCCTGGTGGTATAATACTCGGAATACCCCAGCCTGCGGGAGAGGGACTGTAGGGTCAGTGCCTCGTCCCGGTGCTTCTTTATGCATTCGTCAATTTCATCAACGATGATCTGGATCTGCTGCTGCCATTCATACATCTGTTGTCTGCCTCCGTTTTTTGGTAATGTTCTGCCTTCGTCCTGTTCCTTTCGACCACCCTGTACCCAGTATAATGGAAAGGGGAGCGTAATATTTGATTTCAGTTGCGGAATCAGGAACGGGATGCAAAATGATATCAGTATTATAGCACAGTCCTTTGGAGGAATGGAACAGGACGGTCTGATCTGTGTAGAAGCACCCTCACATGAGAAATGTTAACGCTGAGAATGCATACTTCCCGACAGACCCTGTTACCTCCTGCGAGGGAGCTGGTTTGGGGAAATGCTCCAATTACAGTCCCCGGAATATCAGTCAATATCGCCCTTCAGCATTTCGGGAAATGTACGATGCTTCCTGAAACCGGATGCCCTGGTGCTGAGCATGCCGTCGGTCCATGCTTCAGGAAGCGATCATTTTGAGGCACAAATAGATTATGATGATCTTGAGGACTTTTACCTGCTGGAACAGAGGTATTGGGATTAATTGCAGGCTCGTAATCTGACAATGAATGCTTTATAATATAGGGATACATCGGGAGAAAACAGGAGGCGGTAACATGGAGGACCTGGAGATTGTGGAGCTGTACTTTGAGCGGTCCGAGGCGGCGATCCGGGAGACGGAAAAGAAGTATAATGCCTTTTTGCGCCAGGTAGCCTATAACATAACATATTGAGGAGCATTTATGACATGGAAGAGATCGTTAACGACACCTACATGGCCTATTCCATAGGGGAATTATCCAGGCAGTATTCCCTTTCCGCCCGGCAGGTAAAATACATTCTGTCCAAAACCAGGGATGCATTGCGGAAATACCTGGAAAAGGAAGGGGTGGTAGTATGAACGGGTACATCAGGATTGGCCGGTTAAACAAAGCTTTTCAGTATGTGGATGACAGGTTCCTGGATCTTGTGGAGAAGGAACGGGAAGCAGGGCGCAGGAGGCATCTGGGGAAGATCAGGGCATTTCTGGGGACTGCCGCCTGTGTCTTCCTGGCGGTGGTGCTGCCCGGGGTGGCGCTGGCATACAACTGGTTTGGGCTGCGGGATGACAGACTTCCAGTTTACCCGCTCCGTAAAGGGAACGTTCAATGAAGTAATGCTGACCATCGGGCAGGCGGAAGATTTCACGGAGTGGCAGTATGTTGCCGCCTGCGGGGAGCCGGTGCTTCTTGCCCTGGGGCCGGGTAAGGCGCTGATCCTGGCTGATTCTGAGGAATGCTTTATTACCGTTAACGTGCTGCGCGGGACGGAAGAGGGAATGACACAGGAGGATCTTCAGGAGCTGGCGGACAAAATCGACTTCAGGATCCTGGAGGATGTAGCATACTCGGATGGCGGAAAAAGGGGCGGTATATTGTGACAGGACCACACGCACCAACTATTATACTGCCCTGGTTTCGGAGGAGGAGTATAAGCTGGCGGAGGGAACTACCCTGCTGGAAAAGATGTTCCACAAGTCCGCCAAGGACTTCATTGCGTCCCTGTACCAGGGAAAGAAAGTGTCCCAGAAGGATATCCGGGAATTGAGCGATTACCTGAAGTCCCTGGAGAAGGAAGAGTAGGAAAAAGGAAACAATTTGATTTATTCCCTCAAAGGTGATACTATGAAAAAAAATTAGAAAGGGGATTTGTATATGAGACGATATGTTATGTTTGCATAGCACTGGCTATTGCAAAAGTAAATATTTGTTATAGCCAATGCTGTTCCTGGAAATAAATTTTGGGAGGCAAACATGGGCTATAGGAAAGCAGAAGAAATTCTGCCAATTGAGATCATAGAACTGATACAGCAGTATGTTGACGGAGAAAGTATTTACATTCCACGCAAGTCATCAAACAGACAGGCATGGGGAACGGGCACGCAGATTAAACAGGAGCTATTAAGGCGTGACAGACAGATTTATGAAGAGTATCTGGCAGGAAGCAAAGCAGCGGAATTGGCCTGCAAATACTTTCTGTCGGAGAAGAGCATACAGCGTATCCTGAGAATACAAAAGTATTCTTAAAAAACGGACAGCCAATAGGCACATCCTTAGTCGGACTGCCTGTTGGCTGTGAAAATGTGGGCTGATACCAGGGAACTGCCACAAAAATTGCAGTTGCCCGGTGGTGGCTCATATTTTTTTATAAAAATAAGTGAGGTGGAAGGCGGGATGAAAATAGGTTACGCTATACCATAAAGGAATAGCAGTTTGATTATGGTAAAGCTGAGGAGGAAAGATGATGCAATCATGATAGCCCAAAAAGGAGTTTGTCCAAGGCGTATTATGATGATTGTAACAGAGTTACATCGAAAATATAGCGAGAGGAGAAAGACGTTTTATGACTACACCCGTTTATTATGCATAGCATGGCTATTGCATACAATTGTCTGAAATAAAATGAAATAATGTAATAGCCCATGCATCATGACGTAAAATGAACAGGAGATGCATATGAGCTATTTGAGAAAAATTGAATATGAAATTGTACTGAAAGAATCCTTTTGTATTTTCAGAAATTGTCCTAAATGTGGCAGAAAGACACATTATATAAACACAAAAAAGTTTCGCATCAATGCGAATGGAAACAAACTGGATATCTGGTTGATTTATCAATGCCTGGAATGTAAACATACGCTTAACCTTACAGTTTATGAACGCAGGAAGGCTACTTCCATACCAAAAGAAGAATATCACTGTTTTTTAGACAATGACGAACAGCTTGCGGAGATGTATGGTAAAAATATGCAGTTATTTCGGGCAAACAAAGCAGACATTGATTTTGACAGGCTGCATTATGATTTGGTCAAACTGCATGAAACCATGGAAAGCAGTGGATTGGGAGAGCAGATGGTAATCACGGTTATGAACCCACATCGACTGAAGATACACTTGGAAAAGCAGATTGCTATGGTATTGGGGCTGTCCCGAAATCAGGTTAAAAGTTTGTTGCAGAAAGAAGAGATTGAAATAAAGATGGAATTACCACAGTCTGTTTCTTTCAGTATCAGCCCTTGTCTGTTTCCTATGGATACATAAACGGCAGGGAAAAAATAGCAGGGAGGTTATATTTATGCAGATTGAAACACAGAGATTGCTGATTCGGGATCTGGAAACGGATGATGCGGCGTCATTTGCCATAATGGCGGCAGACGGAAGCTTAAACGACTGCGGTTTTGACAAAGACTGCGGCAGATGGATCACAAAATGGATCACCGAGGCAAAGGATTTTGCACTTAGGGATGATCCGAATATGGATTACCTGGCTTATACAATAACCTTAAAGGAAAGTTCGGCGGTTGTTGGTTCTGTTGGATGTTCCTATTATGAAGATCTACGGGAAACAGGGATTACCTATTTTGTCGGGGCGCAGTATAGAAACAATGGCTATGCTGCCGAAGCGGTGAAAGCATACACGGAATATTTCCTGGAACATTATAATGCAAAAAGAATCATCGCTACCGTGAGGGAGGAAAACGTACCTTCCTGGAAAGTGATTGAAAAAGCCGGATATATCCTGAATACACAAAGAATGTATAAAGATTTGAACGATGAGGAAGAGGAACTGTACCGTTTTTACGAAACCAGAAACAATATAGGATGAGATATTGTTTCATACATTTCCGAAACAGATTGACTATTTTTAGAAATTTGGTATTCTATTATTAGTGGTGAGTCTTGCCGTAAAGTGGACTGCTAAAAGCGTTGGCAACTCTAATGGAGTTACTGCACAAATGGCTATGTGGAAATGCATAGCCATTTTTCACAAGTAGATATATGCAGACAGATTTTTAACACTGAACGAGGTAGTTCTAAATGAAAGACTTGATTAGATTAACTGATTTGCAATCAAGCGAGGTATACGAAATATTCAATCTTGCAGACGAAATCAGTACCGGGAAATATCATGGTTTCCTTAACGGTAAAAGTGCTATTCTGTATTTCCCCGCTTCAAGTATCAGGACGCGGGTAACCTTTGAAAAGGGGATATATCTGCTGGGCGGACAGCCCATACTATTTCCAAGTGATGCGTTGGAAAAAAAGGAAGCTTTAAGAGATGTCTGCGGTTATTTGGACAATTGGGCGGATATCGTTATTGTGCGGCATAGGGACATACAGTTGATTGAAAAAATTGCCGAGCATTCAAAAACTCCGGTTGTCAATGCAATGACTGATATCAATCATCCTTGTGAAATTTTGTCGGATCTGTATTCGCTGTCAAAAACCAGGGATAATTTTATAAGTGATAAGTACCTGTTCTGTGGCAAATCCGGAAATATCGGCCTGGCTTGGAAAGAAGCGTCTAATGTTATGGGATTTGATTTGTCACAGTGCTGTGGTCCTGGTTATGAGATGGATGACGTACAAGTATACCATGACATCAAAGAGGCAATCAAAGGAAAAGATGTTATATGTACGGATTCCCTGTCTGCCAGTGCGTTAAATGATTTTAGGGAATATCAGATAACCAGGGAAGTGATGGATCTGGCTAATAAAAATGCCGTCTTAAACCCTTGTCCGCCATTTTACCGTGGGGAAGAAGTCTCTGATGACGTAATGCGGTCAGAATATTTTGTGGGCTATGAATTTAAAAAGAACTTATTAGTGGTGCAGCAGGCTGTTATGATATGGTGTATGATGCAGCGTTAGAAAATCATCAAATCAAAATCAGAATATAATAGGATGTATAAATGAACAGAAAAAATGCGCTTGCCCTTTATTTGACAGGAGTTTTCGGGCAGATTTGGATGGTATGTATCATAACTTTTCTGTTGCGTAATCATGGAATCTGTGTGGATTTCACAACGCCCATTGGATTGATTGCGATTGGAATTGGCGGAACTTCCTCTGCATTATGGGGAATTATGATTGCGGTTAAATATAAGAAGGATCACCCGGGGAATATATTAAAAGCCTTTGTTTGCTTACGGCAAAGATATTCCAGTTACTTGTATGTATTTATATTTTTAGGTCTGGATTTTTGCTTTGTCCTATTTGGAGGCAGATTTCAAATAGGTGCATGGTATATTCCTGTTTTGCTGTTTGTGAAAGCAATTTTATTTGGCGGGATAGAGGAAATTGGCTGGAGGTATACATTTCAACCAATTTTGGAAGAACGATTCAGCTATGTTATATCAACTTTCATAACCTTTTTGGCATGGGGAGTATGGCATGTTTCATATTTTTACATTGAAGGCACTTTGTCACAAGTGCAAGTCATGGGTTTTGCAGCCGGATTATTGGTCAATTGCTTTATCCTGTCAGCTCTATATACCAAAACAAATAGTTTATGGATATGTGTGATGACCCATGCGTTCATTAATGTGTTTTCGCAGATGGCAACAGGAGGCAATGAATATGTACAGTTTGTTTGTAAAATAGTCATTATTGTTATGGCTGTTTTTATTGCAAATCAGGAAAGAAGAAACGTAAGATGCGGATGATTCATAAAAGACAGAAGCGTCCTGTCTGTTTCAACCATTGGTTGAAATTGGGCCGTTGATTCCCTTACTGCGTTATTGTGCTGTCCGGCAGGCTATATTATACTCACAGCAGAGTGGTTCGTCAATCTGCGAAATTCGCCTTTTCAGGCAGGCGAATATCTTGTGGGTTATATTTATGTATAGCATTGTCCTTTCATGAAGGATGACAGCAAAGTCGCATATGGTAAAGAGGGGGATATACCCTCTTGGACAGCGCAGGAATGGAGGTTAAAATGGATCATCTGAAAACAGCCGAAGTGATCAGTAAAAGGCGTAAGGAATCAGGGTTTACCCAGAATCAGCTTGCCCAGTCCCTGGGGGTATCCTTCCAGGCCGTGTCGAAGTGGGAGAACGGCACGGCGTATCCCGACATTGCCATACTGCCGAAGCTGGCGGCCGTACTCAACACGACTACGGACGCGCTGCTTGGCTACGGCGGTGTGGTGGCGGACTATGACGGGCGGTATGGGAAGGAAGGATATTACTGGGGACTGACGCCCAACCGTATCTGCTACGACATCATGAAGCTTCTTCCGCCCATAAAGCCCTACCGGGTGCTGGACATGGGCTGTGGGGAAGGGAAGGATGCGGTTTTCTTTGCCAAATGCGGTTACGCGGTGACGGCATTCGATCTTTCGGAACAGGGGATTGAAAAGGCAAAGAGGCTTGCGGAGCATAATAAGGTGGAAGTCAGGCTGTTCAGGGCGGATCTTTTTGACTACCGTCCGGACACGGAATATGACATTATTTTCAGCAGCGGCGTGTTGCATTTTGTCCCGGGGCAGCAGCGGAAGGATCTCTGTGACAGCCTTAAGGGGCATACGGCGGACAATGGGATCAATGCCATGAATGTCTTTGTGGAAAAGCCCTTTATCACCCGTGCGCCGGACAGCACAAGGGATGAGTCAAAAAGGCATCCCTGGCGCTCCGGGGAACTGTTCGGGTATTACCATGACTGGCTGTTCCATGTCTGCCGGGAAGAGGTCTTCGACTGCAACAGCGGCGGGAAACCGCACAAGCATTGCATGGACACGCTGATCGCGCAGAAGGTGGAAAAGTGCTGATAATAGTGCTTCTCTTATTCTTTCGGCTGTGGTATGATAAATCTATTCGGACAGAAAGGATGTGATGAAGTGGGATTTGCTGAATATGAGCGTAAAAAGGATGAGAAAATCAATGGCGTGATATATGATATGTCACCTGCCCCCGGATATCAGCACGGGATCATCAACGGAAATATTTATACGGTCATAAAACAGGGGCTTAAAAACAGCATTTGCCTTGTCTCAATGGAAAATCTGGACTTTAGGTATCATCCGGAGGAAAATGACGATTACGTGTGTCCGGACATCATGGTATTATGTGACCGGAACCGGCTGAAGGGCGGGGTCTATAGCGGGGTACCTAAGTTCATAGCGGAGACATTGAGCCCTTCCACGGCCAAACGGGATAAGGCAGAGAAAAAGGATATTTATGAAAAAGCCGGAGTGGAAGAGTATTGGATTGTTGCCCCCCAAGGGAAGTCGGTTGATATCTATTATCTGGAGGACGGCAGATATATTCTGGAGCAGAGTTATATCCTGCAGGATGACCGGGAGGATGCGCACTATAATGCGGAAACGGTTATAGGCCTGAGAGGTTTTCCGCACATCCGGATGACTCTTGGCGACATTTTTGATGGATTGGACGAATAAAGGATATTTTATATGATTTTTCCTGTGAAACACTTCGCGCTATATGCATTGCGAAGTGTTTTGTAGTTGACAAACAAATGTTCTTATGCTATAGTCTTAGTCAGACAGAACGTATGTTTTATTTTCTGGTAATGAGTTGATTCAGTAGGGTTGACTTGGGTGTATGGACAATTGATGGATAAGGGGGACGGACATGAAGGCGAGTTATTTCCGCAATAACCAATATATACTGAAGCTGCTCTGGCGTATACAGAAGGGCAGGGTCATCGGCGAACTTTTTTACAGCGCCCTGAATTATGTGTACTGGATCTTTTACGACATCCTGTTTCTGCAATATCTGGTGGAATCCCTGGAAAAGGGAAGAAGCTTTTCACAGATCATGACTTTTCTGCTAGTGACACTGCTGGGCTTTGCCATTCCCAACATCCTGAGTTCCTGGTATGTGCATGTCTATAAGCCGAAGTCCGATGCCAATATCTTCGAGGCTGTCAATACCATGCTGTTTGAAAAGGCTACCCGTGTGGAACTGCAATGCTATGAGAATGCGGATTTCTATAACCGGTTCACCCTGGCCATGAAGGACTGTGAGCAACGCCTGGCGCAGATTGTTGAAAACCTGTGTACGATCCTGACCAGCAGTATTGCCAGCCTGTTCGCCTTGTATTATATGTTCAGGATCGATCATTATGTGATCCTTTTTGTGGCGGGTCCCCTGATCGGGAACTTTGTGTTCGGGAAGCTGATCAATGAAGTGAAATTCCGCATGAATAAGGAGTGTGTTCCCTATAACCGCAGGATGGAGTATGTCAACAGGACCCTCTACCTGGCGGATTACGCAAAGGAATTTCGCATGTCCGAGGTATTCCATGTGATGAAAAAGATATATGAGGATGGGTTTCAGGGCGTCCTGGGCAAGATCAGGGAGTACCGGAGACGCAAGGTGCTTCTGGTATTTCTGAGGAATATTTTTACCTTTGTGGTGATCTTCCAGGGGGTTATCTTTTATTCCCTGTACCGTGTGATGGTGACACATTCCATGAGTATCAGCGGCTTTACGGTATTGTTTTCCGCAATGAACGCTGTCGCCTGGATGGTGATACAGTCCTCCAAGTCCATTATAAAGAGTTATGAGGACAGCCTCTATATCGCAAATTTAAAGGAGTTTCTGGAGTATGAGCCGGTGATGGACGAAAGACAGCAGGGAATCCTGCCGGAAGCCTGCGAGGAGGCGGCAGAAAGCGACCGGGTGCTGGAGTTTCGCAAGGTCAGCTTTACCTATCTGGGGCAGGAAAAGCCTGTGCTGCACGAGATTGACATGACGATCCACAGGAAGGAGAAGATTGCCATTGTGGGCCACAACGGCGCCGGTAAGACCACATTTGTGAAGCTGCTGATGCGGCTTTATGATGCGTCTGAAGGGGAGATTCTGTACTTTGGCAGGAATATCAGGGAACTGGATCTGCCGGAGTACAGGAAGCTTTACGGCACGGCGTTTCAGGACTATCAGGTGTTCGCCATGACGGTGGCGGAAAATGTGCTGATGCGCAAGCCGGAGGGGGAGGCGGATTACCGGAAGGTGGAAGACTGTCTGAGAAGGGCGGGAGTCTATGAGAAGGTCTGTGGATTACCTCATGGAATGGACACCATATTGACAAAGGAATTTGCGGAGGATGGCGCGGTACTTTCCGGCGGGGAACTGCAGAAGGTCGCAGTAGCCAGGGCATTTGCCAAGGAATATCAGATCGCCATATTCGACGAGCCCTCCAGCGCCCTGGACCCGGTGGCGGAATACCGGCTTTATGAAAATATCCTGCAGGGGTGTGCGGACAAGACGGTCCTGTTCATTTCCCACAGGCTTTCCACGGCGGCACTGGCGGACAGGATCTATCTGTTTGAGAATGGCAGGATCGTGGAACAGGGCAGCCATGAAATGCTGATGCGCCGGAATGGCCGGTATGCGGATATGTTCCGCAAGCAGGCGGAGAATTACGTGGGAGGGTTGGAATATGCGGGACAATAGGCGAAATTCCCGGAAGCGGATCGGGCTGAAGCGGTGTTACCAGAATATTTTCTACATGCTGGGCGTCGTGATACGGTATACGCCGGGATATTTTGTGAATCTGTGTCTTTTTCAGGTTTATTGTGCTGTACAGGTGTTTTTTGAGTTTACCTATACCCTGAAGACGGTTTTGGATTTTATTACCGAGGGGGCAGAGTACGCAGAGGCGGTTTCGTATCTGCTCCTGATGTTTGCCATGGTGCTGGTCAAGCTGGTCTGGGCGGCATGGATGGAAAATGTCGCCGCACCCAGGGCACAGGAGATCCTGCATAAGAAGCTGCGCATGGAATTGTACCGGAAAGCCGTGGAACTGGATCTGGAACGGTATGACGATCCCCAATTTTATAATGAGTTTGTGTGGAGCATCAATGAGGCGGCTACCCGTGTGGACCTGATCCTACAGGACTTCGGCAGTTTCCTGAACCAGGCGGCCGGTATGCTGGCAAACGGTGTGTTCTTTGTGACACTGGATCTGTTCGGGATTGTATTTATAGTGCTAAGCCTTGGGGTGACGCTGGCGGCAAATTCTTATATCGGCAGGCTGCAGTTTGCCCGGGATACGGAGTTAAAGCCGATAGAGAGGAAGCGGAGTTATTTCAACAGGATCTTTTACCTGAATGACTATGCCAAGGAGATACGCCTGAATCCTGTGGCGGAACAGTTGAAACAGGAATTTTCGGAGACAAACCGCAAGGTATATCCCATTGTGGACAAGTATGGGAAGAAAAATGCACTGGCAGGTCTTGTGGGCGATTTCTTTTCCAATGACATCCTCATGAATGGGGCTTACCTGGGATACCTGGTATACCAGACGGTGGTGCGGGGAGCGCTCAGCTATGGAAGCACCATGGCGCTGTTCAATGCTTCCTCCTCGCTGAAAAATTCGCTCAGGAATCTGGCAATGATACTGCCGAAATTTGAGCAGCATGGTCTGTATGTGGAAAAGATCCGTACTTTCCAGGCGTTTGAAAGCGGCATGGAGTGCGGGGAAGCGAAACCGGAGGCGGGAGGATTTGAGGAGCTTTCCATGGAAAATGTCTCCTTTGGCTATGGAAAGGATGCGGATACGCTGCATGATATCAGCCTGTCCGTCAGGGCGGGGGAGAAGATCGCCATAGTGGGTTATAACGGTGCGGGTAAGTCTACCCTGATCAAGCTTTTACTGCGGCTGTATGATGTGCAGCAGGGACAGGTAAAACTGAACGGGCGGAATATCAGGGAATATGACAAAGAAAGCTACCGCTCTTTATTTGCCACGGTTTTCCAGGACTACAAAATATTTGCCGCTGCCATTGCGGACAATGTAAAGATGGATGTGACCCTGGAAACGGAGCGGGAAGAAATTGAACACGCATTGGAAAAAAGCGGTTTCGCAGACCGTCTTGCATCTCTTCCCGGAGGCGTGGATACGCCCCTGACCAGGGAATTTGAGGAGGAGGGAGTGAATCTTTCCGGCGGGGAGGCTCAGAAAGTGGCCATCGCCAGGACCTTTTACAAATACTGTCCCGTCATCATACTGGACGAACCCTCCAGCGCCCTGGATCCCGTCAGTGAATACCAGCTGAACCAGGCGATGCTGGATGTGGCGAGGGATAAGACAGTGATTTTTATCTCCCACAGGCTTTCCAGCACGGTCATGGCGGACCGGATCTATATGCTGGAGCAGGGCAGGATCATTGAGCAGGGAAGCCATAAGGAACTGATGGGGCGGAATGGAAAGTATGCGCAGATGTTCCGGATGCAGGCGGAGAAGTACAATATGCGTAACGGTTCAGTCATGCAATGCTCTGAAGGGGCGCATGTGCGGAAACCCACATAACACCAGCCATATACGTTTAACCAGTGCAGTACGGTAAATCCTGGCGTTATGTAGTATAATTTTCCAGTGAAACTGTCGGAATAAATATGCCTTGCGGGTAAATATTCGGCATTCGATACATCAGATCGGAAATTTGTGGAGGACAAGATGGATATTGAATTTAAAAAGATAACAGAATTCCCCCGTGGAACACTTGCAGCTCTTCTGAGAGACGGCTATTCTTTTGAGCCAAACTTCGAACGAAATTGGCATGACCAATGGCAGGAATTTGACGATTTCTTTTATGATAATCCCCATATTGCTGATTTTAGCGGTTTTATGACAGTCTTGGAAGGAAATCCTATCGGGTTTGTCTCCTGGAATCCTACCAATCTGCCTGAATCAACAGAAATCGGACATAACTGTATTATGACAAAATACAAAGGAAAAGGCTATGGGAAACGGCAGATGCGGGAAGCTGTTCAACGCATTATTGCACAAGGGGCAAAAAAGATAGTAGTCTGGACAAATGAAGTCTGCGTTCCTGCACAGCACACCTATGAAAGTGCAGGCTTTCAATTTGTAAAAAAAAGTGAAGAAACGATCTCTGGATATGCAGGAAAAAGAATACATTACGAAATTATCGTAAATTCCGGCAGGCCATTTGGTCAAAAGTGAACATGCCAATACATGAGTGGATGTAAAAGAAAAGACCCTGCTGCAAGTTTCAATTCCCCGATACTTGCAGTGGGGGCTTTTTAAATCAGTCCGTTACATGTCCTTAGTTTTTCCATATATAAAACGGAGGGATTTGTCATGCAATTTGAAGAGATATGCAGGGAAAACTATGCGAGGATATATAACTATGTATTAGCCAGGACAGGGAAAAGGGAGGCCGCAGAGGATATCACGCAGAATGTGTTCCTGATCGCCTGCCAAAAAGGGGAAGCCTTTCTTTGCCACGAAAAACCGATTGCCTTTTTATATGTCACGGCCAGGAATCTTGTATTGGAGTATTATAAAGCAGCCAGGTCTGACGAGGTGGAATTGGATGAAACCAAAATGCCTGTTTATGGAAGAGATGCCTATGAAGAATTATGCGTCCGTAAATCAGACAGTGTGAATGAAAGCTGTTATCAGGATCAGGTGATCCGAAAGCTACAGCCGGAGGAACGGGAACTGTATCGGAAATATTACATTGATAAGCGATCCATGCGGTCCATTGCAAGGGAGCTGCAGATCAGCGAGCCTGCCGTCCGCATGAAATATATGCGTATCCGCAGTAAAGTCCGGAAGATTGTTGCAGACTTTAAACTGGATGAGTTTTAAACTTCAGGTTATTTTGTTACAAAAACGGAAAATGACCATATAAGAGTAGATGGTGAGCGCGCATCATGAATAAGGAGGCGACTATGAACAGCAACAATGCATTGATTGCAAAAAAGACACAAAAAATGGACTTTTACCTTGAGCAGGAGGAATATGACAGGGCGGATGAACTATGCAGGGAAATCTGCCGTATGAAGGGACTGGAGCCGGTGGAATGTATGCCGGAGGACTTTCTCTTCCAATTAAAGAAAAAGGAGAGCGAAACTATGAATAAAAAGAAAATTTCAAAACGGATTTCAGGTGTTGCCGTTGCGGCAGCGGCGTTTCTGATGATCGGGGGAACTGTCAGCGCAGCGGCAGTCTATGATAGAGGCATTCACTTTTTTGACCATGGGCTGTTTGCCGGGGATGACAGTGTGGATACCACGGAGGATGTTGGTATTGCGGGTGTAAAAACGCCGGAAATGTCGGGAGAATCTGTCACAACGCCCATTTCCGCGCAAGAGGGCTCCGCAGACACTCACTGGATCAGCAAAAATGTCTGGGAAGATACTTATGAGGTCTATGATTCCGGGGATGGCGTAAACTGGACAAAAGGTTATCAGACGACCCGCACCACAGAGTACAAATATGCCGATTATTTTACGGCGGCGGAGGATGCCGGGTTTGACAGCCTGTTTCAGACCAATTACACAGGGGAAGTATCCTATTATCAGAGTGAGCATCTTGGGGAAGAGACAGATACGGATCACAGTATTTCCGGAACCTTTTCTTATGGGAACGGTACTTTTCGTATTGAGCAGATGAAATTTTCCGCAGATGCTTTGGCGGAAGCCAACACGGAGGAGCTGATGGTCATTACCACAACGAAAGAAACTGCCAATGAGCGGCAATACATTTCTTCCGGGGGAGTGCCGTTTCAGCTGAGTGACGATACGGAATTCGGGTACACCAGGACCACCACGGTATTCAAGGGGAAAACCTTCGACGCTGTCCTGACATTTACCGGTATGACAGAGGAGGAAATCCGTCAGGTGCTTGACAATGTCCAGCTGTAAGGGGTAAGATACTACCTATACAAACAGGCGGTGTAAAAGTAAATTCCACTTTAAAATGTAATCTGGAAAGTTCGCCGCGAAGCGTACTTTCCGGATTTTGTGCCCAGAAGCATTATAGCTCGGCGGACATACTATGCAGCCATGTTTTAGGACTTATAACAAGCAATGCGCCCCGCAAGGCTGCGTTACGGACCTGGGTACTTAATGGGCAGGGGCGGAAAATCGAAAGCCCGGCGGCTGTGGTGTGTATGACCGCGTTTCTAGGGAAACGCTGATTAAAGCGTTTCCCGCAAGCCAACTTGTTGGCTTTGGGATTCTGCGCTGCGAAGCAGCATAAACCGCTGCAAATCCGTGCGCATCCGCCGGAGGCTCTGAGGAAGCGGTGATTTAATCAGCGCTTTCTTAGACCTCCGGCATGACAGAAAGGGGTATGGATATGCGGATTTTAAATGAGGAAGACAGGGAGGCGATCCTGCGGTATGTGAAAAAGGAGCCGGAAATGAATCTGTTCCTGATAGGTGACCTGGAGAACTTCGGGGTAAATAATGAGACAGTGAATTTCTATCTCCATGAGGAGAGAGATCGGTGGGATTTCCTGATATTGCGGTTTCATCAGTTCTTCATCCTATACAGTCAGTATGAGGATTACAACGCGGGGGAGGCCGTCGCTTTTCTGAGAAAGCAGGCTCCTGACTGCATCAGCGGAAAGACTGCCCTGCTGGAGCGGATCGCCCCGGCATTCCCCCAATGGACGGTTGAGTCTACCTACATGAGCCGCTGTGACAGGGCGGAGAGCAGCCAGGGGCAGCTTGGGGATTTTGTGGTCCGCAGGCTGGAAAAAACGGATGTGCCGGAAGCGGTCGATCTGTTGTCGGATATCGAAGAGTTCAGCAAGACATACAAGAAGAGTGAGCGGGAAGAACAGATCAGCCGGATGGAGGACGAGATGGCACAGGGCAGTAAGGTAGCTGTAGGGGGCTTCCTGAACGGGCGCATGGTGTCTGTCGCATCCACCAGTGCGGAAAATTCGGAGAGTGCAATGGTGGTGGGCGTGGCTACCATAAAACAGTCCAGGGGAAAAGGCTATGCCTCCGCGGTGGTTGAGGCGCTGTGCAGGGATTGCTTTGAGAGAGGAAAGAAGTATCTCTGCCTGTTCTATGACAATCCTGTAGCGGGACGGATTTACAACAGGATAGGATTCCGGGAACTGGGGAAATATGGGATGCTGCGTTAATAGGGCGCTCCCAACTCTGTAAAGTCGATCCAAAGATCGTCATAGATATTGACTTTGATCTTGTCCCGGAAGGTATGGCATTTGACATTAAATTTGTTTTGTTCCAGAAAATACACTAATATTTCCTGCTCCATAGGGTTAACGATCCAGTACTCCCGCACTCCGGCGTCCATGTAAAGGTTCAGTTTGCGTACATAGTCGTGGCTTGAATTGCTTGGGGAGACAAAGTCTGTGAGCCTGTGAAAAGAGCCGAAGAACAACAAACATGAGGATGTCAAGAAAAAATACTTGATACGATTTTTGCGGAAATGCAGTAAATAAGCTGATTTCAGCGGTTAGAAGTGTGGATTTGTGACAATGCTGTGACAAAATCAAATGAATATCAAATGGCTATCAGAGGTTACAGGTAGCCATTTGATTTTGTTTTGTAAGTCGTTGCAGGAAGTTGCGATGCACATGAAAATTAGCGGTGAGGTAACGGAAAATCCCCGTCACTGATTTATGTTGGGGGCTGGTCAAGTTGAACCTAGCCCAGATATGTCGGATGAAGACTCATAAGTTTTACGGCACTCCTGTATATAAGTGTTTCAGAAGTAATTTCCCGATTTGAAATCGGTAAACCAGGTATAAGTTTTCTACCTTGCTATCCCAGAGATGGCTTTTTCGTTTTTCGGCATATCTGCCGAATGCCCTACAAGCCCGATATGGGGCGAATACGGCGGCATGGGTGGGGGTATTTTTGAAAAAGGTACTACATACCACCGTTAAATGTCGGAAGCAATCGAAAGAAAATAAAAGGCATCTGCCGGAGTTTATGGTAGCAGAGCTTTTTTCTCTTGACGTGTCTTTTTATTCCAATATGCGTTTTTTGTGCAGCCGTACATATCTGAAGTGCCGCAATATCTTCTATTCGCGTTAGTGGTAACAAAGGGATTGCCACAGCTTTTGCAAATTTTTATATATCCACCGAAACATTTACCCGTCTGATGAATAGCGCAAAGATAATATACTGATAAATGTATCAGGTTTTCACAATTCAAAAACAACACTTTTTATAGTTCCAATATGTCACAAATGAATTTAGTGATGGTAAAAATATGTGTGAAGTTGATATTGTGCGTTTTCTTATACCGTGTATCTGCCTTATATCCCCATCTATAAGCAATGGGGATATATTTGTACTGCGGCGGCTTTTCATTCTTTAAGAATCACGGAAGCATCATAGAATATGAGATTGTGCGGAGGGAGGAAGTAAGGGAAAGGCTGGAAATGTATCTTGAAATGAAGCGGCAGGAGAGGGAACGACATGAAAAACGGATAGGAGAAGCCGAAAAGGATATTGCCCGATAGGGGAAATTGTGTTATATTGTCGATATGGGAAAGCCATAGAGCCAAAGGCGGCTCTTACCCTCTTGTTTCTCGGAGGGTTCAAGTAGCCCTCCAGACGAAAGAAAGGAGGGTGATGCAGTGATGACATATCAGGACTTCTTTCTGTTTTGTACATTCATTGTCGCCCTTATCAGTCTGCTTTACCAGATTTTTAAGGGAAAAAAGAAATAGCCGCCACTACTGCCAATAGTGACGGCTGACCTCATATGAGGTTTTAGTTTAACTGTTTGAGGGGTAGAGCCACTTCTATGGCTTCTCCCTACGTCTAATATAGCACGTCTGGCAGCAGGATTCAAGAAAAATATCAAAAATCTTTAATGGATTGCACAGAATTGTGCCGCCGCAGGAAGTTGCGATAGGCTCATATGCTTTCCAGAATGCCCCATAAGCCCCTATTCCTATTTTGACGTCTTTATCAACTAAAGCAGTACAAGCCCGATATGGGGCGAATACGGCTTTTACAAGGGCATTGTGATAGTAGGGCGGATTTTCCGCTGTACTGTTCACTCGCCCTATATGGCGAATGCTGCCACCGTCAACAATGTTAGCGGTAGTCACTCTCATTTGGGGGGGGGGGCAGTGTTTTCCGCACAAGTGAGGAATTTCTGTGCCAACAAGTGGGCACGTTGAACCTGCCAAGCATCCCCGATTTTGGGGACACTGTTTTTTGAAATTAGGTATTGACTTTTGAGCGTGCATTTAATATGCTTTATGTATGCTTGAAAGTGAGGTGAAGAAAATTGAGTCCACGCACAGGCAGACCAAAAGTAGATAACCCTATTAATATACGGACAAGTGTTCGCCTGGACAAAGAAACTGATGATAAACTGAATCAGTATTGTATTGAACACGGAATTACAAAGGGCGAGGCAATTAGAAAAGGGGTTCATTTACTTTTGCAGAAAAAAGAATAGCCGTTTCCAGTTTGGCGACCGATACGGCTACTCTTGTTTAGTACCAGAGGTTTCCCACTGATAAATTTGATTATATCAGGTTTGGGAGCCTCTTTCAAGAATTTTTTAAAAGGAGGCACGGAAATCAATTTTCTAAAACCTCACAAATCTTAGAAGGTTTAAGTAAGCAA
>CAOKWI010000011.1 GCA_948473115.1 uncultured Lachnospiraceae bacterium
ATCCATGCCTTCATTATATCTTATCTATCTGTTTTTGAAAATTGATTTCCGTGCCTTGCCGATACCGTAATCAGGTTGCACCCAGGCTGACTCTTCCCCCACTCAAATATACTGTTCGGATGGGGCTGTACCTCTGCCGCTATCATCTCCTCGGTATAAGGATAATCTTCCAATATCCTTTGTGAATTATGGTAAAGGATGGAGCGGATCACCACTTTTTCATAGTCCTCCATCATCAGACAGGCACCTTTCCGATAATCTGGGGCAAGCCTCTCTCCTGCATCCTTATCCACATATCCATGATCCATCAGATAGGGCTTCACCGATTCCTGTAGCAGCTGGAAACTCTTTTCAACAATAGATTTCAGTTCTGGCCGTAATGGAGGGAGATTAACCAAAGTAATGCCCATTTCTGTTATCTGGGAGAATGTTGCTGATTGGTATTCACTTCCCATGTCCGACACGATTACGGAAGGCATCTGGCTGGAATCCCACTGCTCCTTTTTGATGAGGATGCCGAATTTCTTACACCACTCCACTTTATCTGCAATCACATTAAGCATCAGGTCTCTGAGCGAATAAGTTCCGCCCTCCCAAGTCAGGGCATATCCCATAACAAATCCGTTGCTGAAGGAGTCTGTGATAATGGTAAGCACTGGCCTGCCCACAAGATTCCCACATTCATCCACAAGGTATATGTCACAAATGGTTGAATCTATCATGCCTGTGCCCACAGCAGGAGCAAACTCCTGCACCCCGTCTCCCAGAAGCGGTCTGTGGTTCCTCTGATAATCCTTGATACCATTTCTGGAGATAAGAGTGGTCTGCTGTGACTTGTACTTGCTGTGAAAATATCGAAACTGGTTGAATGACGGATAATGAGGAAGAAGATTTCCCTCGCCGTCACAGTATTTTTCCTTCAGCATATAGGTGTAAGCAGTTTTTAAACTGTTCTTATGCCTTGTGAAATAGAACTTGTTCAAAGCCCACCTGATATTCTTTTCATCCGCTGTCAGCTCCCTCTCCACACTCCCCCTTTCCTTTGGCAGCAAGGCGGATATATCCTGATAAATAAGATATTGGCAGAGGTAATTCCGCACAGTCGGCAAAGAGATACCTTTCTCTTCTGCCACTCTCCTGATAATCTCCGTGCGGAGCCTGTCATCATTGATAAAGGGGAGGATGCCCGCAATCACCGTGAACCGTTCATGCACTGTCTGACGGGATTTGGGCGGCATATCCTGCTCTTCCACCAATGCTGTTTCCGCAGCCGCCAATAGTTCCTCTTCCGTACAGACCTCATATCCGTCAACCTCATCCAGTTTGTACCATTTGGGCATTGTCTTTCTGATGCAGTCGATAAGAAGGACTTCCTCATTATCCAGGGCAAGGATTCTGTATATGGTTCCACGGTGCTTAATCAGCTGGCTTTTCTCCATCGGCATCCTCCTTCCTCTTTGTCTGGAAATCCGTTCAATCTCTTCCCATACTCATTATGCCATAAGAGGCATCTGGGGAAAAATTTGCAAAAATGAAAGGGTCTGACAGCAATATATGCCGCCAAGCCCCATAAATTATCTTCACTAAAATCTGTATAGTACACAACACTGTCAGCCGCCCTTAGTTCGCACCATCTTCAGCGACTATTACATTACACCTTGCCATGGCTTCTTCCACAGGTATCTCCTGCATATTTGTTGCCCCAATCTTCTCAAAGGTACATACCATCTCTGCCATGACTTTATCCGCTTCATCATAGTTTTCATCATATGTAAACGGCACAATCTCAATGATATGGATGGCATCCTCCTGCGGAGCATCGGGATGGTATATTTCCGAAAACTGAAGGTATTCCGTCCATGGATCGACAAAACTTACAATTTTGCCTTCCAGTTTTTCTTCGTCATAAGTACTCCCCTGAGTCAAAGCTGGATAGCCGCACGAATATCCCTCAATTTCAGGTGTATCGCAATCCATACAAGTATATACCTTTGCTTTCCATTGATCACTGCCCGATGGGGAATGGATGGTCGCCACGGATGTATAATCCTCATCAGCACCCTGTATGCAAAATAAAATGAATGTGTTGGATGGGTCCAGCTTAACCAGCGGAATTACTCCCATGTCATATTCTTCACCGTCTTCGTCAATCATGGTTATGTTTTCCGTATAGACCTCTGCATCAGGTCCAACTTCCAGTCCCGTCACCTCATATGCCGCAATGGGCATTTCCGAAAAAATATAGGAATAAACTGCCTCTTCCTCCGCTTCTTCAGTCGGCTGGGAAGCATCCCCTGCCAAACTCTCCGTTCCCTCCTCCATAGGTTGAGAACCCGTTGTTTCTTCTGTCGGCTGGGATTCCTCTGCTGAAGACTCTACAGGTGTATCTACTACAGTTCCAGAAGTCCCACTTGGCTCCTTGCCACATGCTGATGCGGACAGCATGACTGTGAGCATCAAGCCTGCCACTACCAATTTTTTAAACATACTTTTTCCTCCCTGCTCTTTATATTTGTGCCTTTATTACTTCGCACATCTACCAATTATACCACACTGTTTACCTTTTTCAACTATAAACGATTTTTATTTTCTCTTTTTGTTGAATTATATAAACGGTATGTTATAATTCATCTTGGGATAAGGAATGAGGGAATCCATGCAAGCACACAACAATATGAAAGATACACATTCCTGCATCAGAATACTTAATAGGAGGACATACAACATAAAATTTCTTGGAATGGCGGTTAAAGCTGTTCTGTCACTTGTGGCAGCAATCTATTTTTTGACATCGAGCGGGATTCTTTATGCACTCGTTATGTTCGGTATCATATACGGCTTAATTTCGTATTATGTCTGGTACTTCAAGAAGACGGGATTTTCTTTCTCCGTCTGGATTGGGGAGAAGGGGCTCATGATGACCCTGCTCTCGCTTTCCCTGAAGATACTGGCTCCCCTAATCATCCTATCCATCATAACTGTGGCCTGCAACTCTATTTTCCCAAATGGGATAGGTGCAACCATCGGCGGGGCAATTGCCGTCGTCATTTGTCTGGGCTTCGTGGTTCTTGATGTCCTGACAATTATCAACCACTTTAACCCGTCAGTCAGGATTCCTTTCCAGAACAAGGATAAGGACAAATAAACAGGCTGTTCCTTCTCTTTTCCTGCATCCCCTTTGTTATATGCTTGCACCTCTTAAAAAGGTGCGGGCTCTTTATTTGCCCTCAGCCTCCTCCTTCTTCTCCACAACGATGCCCCAATCCTCAACCCCTCTCCTTCTCCAATAATTCCTTGAGGCATCCAGCAGCTTGGTAGTCATGGGTTTTCTCAGATGCTTTCTATAAACACATTCCCTTACCCTCAGATCGCCATCCATCTTTATTGCAACGAAATCGGAACAGTATTCGCCAATCTCCAGCCCCTCAAGAAGCACCTGGCATCGGAATTCCTTTATATCGGGATTCTCCTGAAGCATCTCCGCATAGCTGGACTCAATGGCATTGTAGGTGCGAGCAACACCGTCCGCACATTTGCTCATAGTCCTTTTTTCGCATCTGGTTCCTCTGTACGATTTTTTCTTCATCTTCTCCATCCTCACTTTCTTCAAATAATCCGCCAAAAACTTCGCCAAAAATGTTCCAGATTCGCCAAAAACAAAATTTTTGGCGGTTTAAATGGTGTTTTTGGCGAGAAAAAACCTGTTTTTGGCATATAATCCTCTGTTTTTGGCACTTTTTCGCCAAATTCAGAGTATCACATTTCGCCAAAAACAGGCTTTTGCAAAAATACTATGTGGTCGCAGAACTCATTTTTCCTAATGGCAGATTTTAATTTTTCCTCCCCTCATCCACATCCTCTCCCCCCTTTCCACCCTCTTTCCCCTCTTCTTCCCAAATATTTTCCATAGAAAAGAGTTGGGAAACCTCTCCGAAAGGCTTCTAAAATTCCTGAAGAATCTCTCTGAAAAACCTCCCCGAAAAGACTTCTTGCCTCCTCCCCTCCCCGAAAGAGGAAGAGAGGCATTTCCCGAAAACCCTTTATTTCTGGGCCTTCTAAAGGGTTCGGGGAGGAAGATGCCAGAAAAATATAGAGAAAAGACCAAGATGCCTTCAATGGCTGAAAATGGTTTTAAGCGGAGGAGGAAGAGGACTGAAAGGGGAGGGGAAAGAGAAAAGCCTTGCGGGGAGGAAGACACCCACAAGGCCCTGATTATTACTCTTTTTTTGTTGCCCCGCAGGAAAAATTAAAATCTGCGGGGAGGAAAAACTTGTTCTGCAAGAACATCAGCACCCAGTGTATCACTTGCTGTTAATAGCCGCCTGTGCTGCCGCGAGCCTTGCTATAGGCACCCTGAACGGTGAACAGGACACATAATCAAGACCAATCTTATGGCAGAACTCTACGGAAGAAGGATCTCCGCCGTGCTCGCCGCAGATACCGATGTGCAGCTTGGGGTTGACGGGCTTGCCCAGCTTGATGGAAGTCTCCATCAGCCTTCCTACGCCGGTCTGGTCCAGCTTCGCAAAGGGATCGTTCTCAAATATCTTCGTGTCATAATAAGCATTCAGGAACTTGCCTGCATCGTCACGGGAGAAGCCGAAGGTCATCTGGGTCAGGTCGTTGGTGCCGAAGCAGAAGAAATCAGCCTCCTTGGCGATCTCATCTGCAGTCAATGCCGCCCTGGGAATCTCGATCATTGTACCCACTTCGTATTCCAGCTTGATCCCTGCCGCTGCGATCTCGGCGTCAGCAGTTTCAACCACTACCTGCTTGACAAACTTTAACTCCTTCACCTCACAGATCAGGGGGATCATGATCTCAGGCCTTACATTCCAGTCGGGATGAGCCTTCTTTACATTGATGGCAGCCCTGATTACAGCCCTGGTCTGCATCCTCGCGATCTCAGGGTACGTTACCGCAAGACGGCATCCTCTGTGGCCCATCATGGGGTTAAACTCATGCAGTGAGGCGATAATATTCTTGATCGTCTCAACGGATTTGCCCTGGGCTTCCGCCAGCTTCTCAATGTCGGCTTCCTCGGTGGGAACGAACTCATGCAGGGGCGGATCCAGGAAACGGATGGTCACAGGATTTCCCTCCAGCGCCTCATACAGCGCCTCGAAGTCATTCTGCTGGTAAGGCAGTATTTTCTCCAGCGCCGCCTCCCTCTCCTCCACGGTATCGGAACAGATCATCTCACGGAACGCTGCGATCCTGTCCTCCTCGAAGAACATATGCTCGGTACGGCAGAGACCGATGCCTTCCGCGCCAAGCTCGCGCGCTTTCTTCGCATCCGCAGGGGTGTCGGCGTTGGTGCGCACCTTCAGTGTACGGAACTTGTCCGCCCATGCCATAACGCGGCCGAACTCACCCGCAATCGTCGCATCCACTGTCTTGATCTGGCCGGCATAGATATTTCCTGTGGTGCCGTCGATGGAAATGTAATCTCCCTCGTGGAACTCCTGTCCTGCCAGAGTAAATTTCTTATTTGCCTCATCCATGGCGATGTCACCGCAGCCGGATACGCAGCAGGTGCCCATGCCGCGGGCAACCACTGCCGCATGGGAGGTCATACCGCCGCGGACAGTCAGGATACCCTGGGAAACCTTCATGCCGGTAATATCCTCGGGGGAAGTCTCCAGGCGCACCAGCACCACCTTCTCGCCTCTTGCAGCCCACTCTTCCGCGTCCTCCGCGGTGAAAACTGCCTTGCCGCAGGCAGCCCCGGGGGAAGCGCCCAGTCCCTTGCCGATGGGAGCCGCCGCTTTCAGCGCTGCCGCGTCGAACTGAGGATGCAGCAGGGTATCAAGATTCCGGGGATCGATCATGGCAACTGCCTCCGCCTCGGTCTTGTGCCCCTCATCCACCAGGTCGCAGGCAATCTTTAAAGCCGCCTGCGCGGTTCTCTTACCGTTACGGCACTGGAGCATGTACAGCTTCTTATTCTCAACGGTAAACTCCATATCCTGCATATCGTGATAATGGTTCTCCAGGATATCGCAGACCTTGATAAATTCCTCATATGCCTCGGGGAACTCCTGCTCCATCTGGGCAATGGGCATGGGCGTGCGCACGCCTGCCACCACGTCCTCACCCTGGGCATTCTTCAGGAACTCACCCATCAGCTTCTTTTCGCCGGTAGCGGGATCACGGGTAAATGCAACGCCGGTGCCGGACTCGTCATTCAGGTTACCGAATACCATGGGCATCACGTTTACCGCTGTACCCCAGGAATAGGGAATGTCATTGTCACGACGGTATACATTTGCACGGGGGTTGTCCCAGGAGCGGAATACCGCCTCGATAGCCAGCTTTAACTGCTCTACCGGATCGGAAGGGAAATCCTTTCCCAGCTGGCTCCTGTACTCAGCCTTGAACTGCTCCGCCAGGGTCTTTAAGTCAGCGGCAGTCAGCTCCACGTCATATTTAACACCTTTCTCTTCCTTCATCTTGTCGATGAGCTGCTCAAAATATTTCTTGCCCACCTCCATGACCACATCCGAGAACATCTGGATAAAGCGTCTGTAAGAATCATATACGAAACGCTCAAAGGCGGGATCCGGGTTGCCTGCGATCATAGCCGCCACCACTTCATCATTCAGTCCCAGGTTCAGGATGGTATCCATCATGCCGGGCATGGATGCGCGTGCGCCGGAACGGACGGAAACAAGCAGGGGATTCTGCAGGTCGCCGAATTTTTTACCGTTGATCTTCTCCATCTCCGCCACATATTCCATGGTCTGCCCCATGATCTCGTCATTGATCTTACGGCCATCCTCGTAATACTGGGTACATGCCTCCGTAGTGATGGTAAATCCCTGGGGCACAGGCAGACCGATACTGGTCATCTCAGCCAGGTTTGCACCCTTTCCGCCGAGAAGGTTGCGCATGCTCATGTCGCCTTCACTGAATAAATAAACCCATTTTTTCATCTAAATTTCTCCCTTTCGAAAATGATTGTAACTGTCCCGGAAGATCATTCCCGGACAGTTCGCATGGTTTTAGACAGTCGAAAAAACGGCTGTCTCGAAACAAATTCAAAAACCAATTCATTATGTCCATATTTTAACAATTCGATGAAAGAATATCAAGTCGAATATGACAGTCTTTTGATAAACAACAGATTTTCGTGCAATATGACGACATTCCATTTTTTCCCTGCCGCAACTTGCACAACAGCAGGAAAATGTAATCGCTTACATTTGCAAACATATACAATCCCCTTTTATTTCTCGGGAACAAAGCTGTCAAAGATACAGATATCAAAGTATTTTTTCGCCGCCTCCAGTTCGCCGGGCGTTTTAATGGTCCATGCCACCGCCGTATTGTGATAGATCCTGCGGCAGAACCTGCGGGAGAATCCCTTCGGGTATTTATGGTTATATGCCACAAAATCCGGTTTTCCCATCCAGTTGAACAGCAGATTCTGCAGCAGGAAGCACACCGGCCTGTTAAACTTTCCTTCCTTTAAAAAGGCATCCGACAGCTGTCCCCGCACGATCTCCCTGCGGTGCTTCCTGTACCAGCGCACTGCCAGGGGATGAAAGGATTCGATACAGTACATTCCCTTATATTTCGACAACAGCCTGTCCGCCTCCGTACACACGGAAGTGTCCATGGTGGCCAGCTTCAGTTCCACGATCAGGGGCACCTTTCCATCCACCAGCTCCAGCGCCTCCTGAAAGCGGGGAATCCGCTGTCCGGAACCGCAAAGCCTGAATTCCTGCAATTCATCACAAGTGTAATCGCACACCTTTCCCTCCACGCCGCAGATCCTTTTCAGGGTAAAGTCATGGAATACCACCGGGATGCCGTCCCTTGACAGTTGTACATCCATCTCGATGCCAAAGCCGCCTTCCACAGCCTTACGGAAAGCCTCCAGGGAATTTTCCGGCGCCTCCGAACCGTTGTCAAACAGTCCCCTGTGGGCATACAGCCACTTCCTGTAAGAGGAAGTATCCGGCTTACCGAATACCCTCGGCATGATCAAATAGAAGTATAATGCCGCCGAAAACAGCAGGCAAAGCAGCAAAATCAACAAAAACATCATCATTACTTCCTCACACATACTTTCATACAGCTTTTCATGTGACTTTCGCATGCAACTTTACACATACCGCTTTTCATATGCAGTTCTTCATATGCAGCTCTTCATATGCAGCTCTTTACATGCATTTTCACAAATCTTTATGGAACCAAGTACAGCCTACTCCATTTGCCGGAGAATTTCAAGAACCCCGATCAATATTTAGGCGTACTTAGGCAATTCTTTAGTAAATCTTAAGGTCTTGAAATATCAGTGTTTTTATGTATAATAAAGGTTGACTGTGTAAAATTAGTAAAAATAGCAGAAAAAGGAAACACAAAAAACAAAGAAAAGGAAACAGAGGTATTATTATGATACAGGCAAGCAACGTAACATTACGGATCGGCAAAAAAGCGCTATTTGAGGACGTGAACATTAAATTTACGGAGGGAAACTGTTATGGTGTCATCGGCGCCAACGGCGCGGGAAAATCCACCTTCTTAAAGATTCTTTCCGGCAGGCTGGAGACCACCAACGGCGATATCATCATCACCCCCGGACAGCGTCTCTCCGTACTGGAGCAGGATCACTTCAAATATGACGACTGTGTGGTAATGGACACCGTCATCATGGGCAATGAACGGCTGTACCAGATCATGAAGGAGAAAGAGGCCCTCTACGCCAAGGAAGATTTTTCTGACGAGGACGGCATCCGCGCCAGCGAACTGGAGGCGGAATTTGCGGAGATGGACGGCTGGGAGGCGGAATCCAACGCCGCCACGCTGCTGAACGGCCTGGGCATCGACACGGACCTCCACTATTCTGTCATGGGGACCCTGGACAGTAACATTAAGGTAAAGGTCCTGCTGGCAAAGGCACTGTTCGGCAACCCCGACATCCTGCTCCTGGACGAGCCCACCAACCATCTGGACCTGGACGCCATCTCCTGGCTGGAGGAATTTTTGATCAACTTTGAAAATACGGTCATTGTGGTTTCCCACGACCGGTACTTTTTAAATAAAGTATGTACCCATATCGCTGATATAGACTACGGCAAGATCCAGCTATATGCCGGCAATTACGACTTCTGGTATGAGTCCAGTCAGCTGTTGATCCGCCAGATGAAGGAAGCAAACAAGAAAAAGGAAGAGAAGATCAAGGAGCTACAGGAATTTATCTCCCGCTTCTCCGCCAATGCTTCCAAATCCAAGCAGGCTACCTCCAGAAAGCGCGCCCTGGAAAAGATCGAGCTGGATGAGATCAAGCCCTCCAGCAGGAAGTATCCTTATATTGACTTCCGCCCTGAGCGCGAGATCGGCAATGAAGTGTTGACCGTGGAGCATCTGTCCAAGACCGTCAACGGTGAAAAGGTGCTGGATGACATCTCCTTCGTGGTGGGCCATAACGACAAGATCGCCTTTGTGGGAGGCCAGGAGCTTGCCAAGACTACCCTGTTCCAGATCCTGACAGGCGCAATGGAGCCGGACGAAGGCACCCTGAAATGGGGCGTTACCACCTCACAGGCCTACTTCCCCAAGGACAGCACCGCGGAATTTGACAACGATCTGACCATTGTGGACTGGCTTACCGGCTACTCTCCCATTAAAGATGTGACTTATGTGCGCGGGTTCCTGGGACGTATGCTCTTTGCCGGCGAAGACGGCGTCAAGAAAGTAAAAATACTGTCGGGCGGCGAAAAGGTGCGCTGTCTTCTCTCCAAAATGATGATCAGCGGCGCAAACTGCCTGGTCCTGGACGAGCCCACCAACCATCTGGACATGGAGTCCATCACCGCCCTGAACAACGGGCTGATCAAGTTTCCGGGCGTGGCGCTGTTCTCCTGTCATGACCATCAGTTTGTGGAAACCACTGCAAACCGTATCATGGAGATCCTGCCGGACGGAAAGCTGATCGACAAGATCACCACCTATGACGAATATCTTGCCAGCGATGAAATGGCAAGAAAACGCACTGTCTTTACCGCCAACAAGGAAGAGGACGAAGATTGAGCATGAGCGAAACAAGAGCCGTGGACCTGCACACACATTCCAACCGTTCCGACGGCACCCTCTCTCCCGCTCAGCTGGTGGATTACGCTATGGAAAAGGGGCTGGCTGCCTTTGCCCTGACCGACCATGACTCCGTAGCCGGACTGGAGGAGGCCGTTTCCCGTGCAAGGCAGCTTCGGGAAACCCTTCCGCCGGAACAGGCGCAAAGGGTTCCCGAGGTCATTCCCGGCATTGAATTCTCCACCGAGTATGAGGGCAGGGATGTGCATATCGTAGGTCTGTATATCGATTACCATAACGAGCGTTTTCAAAAGTATCTGCAGGATTTTGTCATTTCCAGGATCAACAGGAACCGCAAAATGTGCGCGCTGCTCCAGGAGACCGGCATTGACATCAGCTACGAATCGCTTCTGGCAGAGTTTCCCGGCGCGGTCATCACAAGGGCACATTATGCCAGATTTTTGTTAAATCACAATTATACAAACAGCATGAAAGAGGCTTTTGACCGCTACATCGGAGATCATTGCCCCTGTTATGTGCCCAGGGAAAAGGTGACGCCGGAACAGGCCGTCTCCCTGGTCCTTGAGGCCGGCGGCATTCCCGTCCTGGCTCACCCCATCCTGTACCACATGAGCGATGAGCGGCTGGAAACCCTGGTTGCCCGCCTAAAAGATGCGGGGCTCATGGCCATCGAGGCCATCTACAGCACCTATAATACGGCCGAAGAGCGCCAGATCCGCAGGCTTGCCGTGACTTACGGGCTTGCTGTCAGCGGCGGTTCTGATTTTCACGGTGGAAACAAACCGGGACTTGATCTGGCTGTTGGCTATGGCAAACTGTTTGTTCCCTATTCCGTACTGGAAACATTAAAGGAGTTGCTTACATGAAAAAGAGTTTATTCTGGATCAGGACCGGCCTGCTTCTGCTCCTCCTGGTCTTTGCCGTGCTCGGCGGCAATTTTCTCTATACAGGGACGGAAAGCGCTTCCCCGCTGAATATGCCGGGGGAGGCCATCCCGCTGAGTGAGGACTCTCTCCTGATTCAGGGCTTCACTCCTGCACACAGCAGGGTTACTTCCATTGCCCTTGCGCTGAAAGCGCCGGATCCCCTGACTCTCGATTCCCTGACGTCAGGCGTTCCCGCGTCCATGACAGCTGACTCCGGAACGCTCACAGTGATTCTGTCCGACCATGCAACCGGCACTCCTGTCTACACCAGCACCGTCCCGCTGGACGGCGTACCGGAGGGCTGGTATCTTGATTTTCCCGTAAACTGCCGTCTGGATACAAATGCACGGTACGATCTTTGCATCTTTGCGGAAGACTATCAGGAAGACCGGAATCCTTCCCTCTTTTCTGTGCCCATGGCTGCGCAAATTCCCGAAGTAACCGGATGTCCTGCCGTAACCGCCAGCTCTGCTGCCACAGCAGAAATCCTTCGGGAATTTTCCTCTGATACGCCAGATCATCTCCAGGAATTAACCGCCAACGCGGCAGCCATACGCCTGACCTACGATGTGCTCGTGCCTGCACGGCTGGCCGTATTCCTTGCGGCTCTTGCGGCGATTCTGCTCTGTGCCGCCGCAGTAGTCTTCTCCCGCAGGAAAGGCACGGAACAGACAAGGGATATCACACTGGGAAAATTTCTGGCCATACGAATCCGCCGGATCCCCCTGATCCACATTTTATTCTTCGCGGCAGTTACAGCAGCAGCCGTCCTGATTCGGATTGCCTTTCTCCCGGTTAAGAGCAATGACTATTATCTCTGCTTCGAATCCTGGATCAGCGATATGCGCTCTTCCGGTGTATGGAGCGCCCTGAGCCAAAATATAGGTGACTATCCCCCTCTGTATGTCACTCCTTTGACCCTGCTGTCAGTACTGCCCCTTGAACCTGTGGTCATCATCAAGTTAATGCCCTGTCTCTTTGACTTTCTCCTGGCCCTTGCCAGTGTCCGACTGTCCGGGCAGCTGGGCGTTACCGCACTGCATAAGAGGCTGACACTGTACGCCGTGATCCTGTTGAATCCCCTGACAGTCCTTGATTCGGCGGCCTGGGGACAGTGCGACAGTCTCTATGGCTCCATGATCCTGCTCACTCTGCTCGCCATCTGCACAGCTAAGCTCTGGAGCACAGAGCCTCCCGCAGAAAACAAAAAACGCTTCTGGCAGACAGGGGACGGTATCTGCCTCCTGTTCGCCGCAGCGTTCTCTCTCAAATTGCAGGCCATATTCTTTCTTCCCATTCTGTGTCTTCTATGGATCACACAGAAGCGGAATGTGTTAAAGCCCGTGCACCTGCTGTGGATCCCCATTGTCTATGCCATCAGCTGCATCCCCATGTTCCTGGCCGGGCGCAGCCTGAAAACCATGTTCAAGATCTACCTGGGGCAGGCTGACCGCAACTACGGGACTCTGACCTTGAATTACCCGAACCTTTATACCCTGATAGGAACCTGGTCGGAAACATTGTATGACAGCTATTTCATCTACGGCCTGCTGCTGACATTCCTGCTGCTGATCGCATTGTTCTATCAGCTGTACTGCCGCAAAGTGAAGCTGGACAGCCTGGCACTGTGCAAGGTTACCGCCCTTTCCATCCTGACCGTTTGCTTCTGTCTGCCCCTGGTCCACGAGCGGTATGCCTATGTGGCGGAAATGCTGCTCTTCGTCATCATGACGAAAGAAGCAAGGCACGTAAAAACGGCATTGGCCACCATGCTCTGTACCCTGTTTACCTACTGCACCTACCTGATGCAGCTGGAGCAGAGCTTCTCCGTGCTGCCGGAGCCGATCATTGCACTTGTCCGCCTGGGTATCATTTTCTATCTGGCGGCAGATCTGTTCCAGCAGAAAAAAGGGAATGCATAAACGGGCAGTAGCATATAAGCTTACTGCCCGTCCTCCGTATCTCACGTTAATTCTTAACAGTTCCCAACTCTCATGATTCCGCTCCACGGAAAACCATGATCCAAACGCACAGGTGGAATTTATCTTAGGAACTGTCAAGAATTAACTTTGCAGATGACGTAGGATAAAGTTACTATTTACAGCCGGTTTCGCGAAGGCGTTTTTATGCGTTTTGGGCATAAAAACCCGAGATTGCGGGCGCCAAAATGAGCGTCTTTTGCTCATTGTGTGTGCATTATGTTGCTGTGAGCAGCGAAGCTGTGAACAGTAACAGGATAAATCTTTTTATGCAAGGCGGAGGAATGAGGCGTACCGGGGTACGCCGATTGACAACAACGCGGCATAAGAAGATTTAGGCAAGTCAGATGTAAAGATTAATTCTTTGACAGTTCCTTAGCCTTCTACGATCAGATACCGCCCGTCCCCCACCTCAAACACTTCATCAGCCTCCAGAATCGCGTCATCCATAGCACCCTCCGTGTCGATCCCTTCCTCCTCAAAATATTCGATGACTTCATCGACGGAGTTCACCACAACGGCCATGCACTCCTCCAGGAAGCTTTCCGCTTCCTCCAAAGTCTCCGCTACCTCCTCCGGAAAAAGCTGCAGCTGATTCTCCAGAAAACACTCCAAAACCGCATCGTCAAATTCTCGCATACTTTTACCTCCGTTCCCGTCACGAAATTGTTTACATCCCATTCATCATAGCATAAATCTGCCGTAAGCCGATGAGCAGCTATGCTGTGAGTATAATATGGCTGCGCCCTCGCGTCAAGCCCCTGAAGAACTGTTATAGAAACTTTAATACCTCACGCGGATGCGCAATGATCGCGTCCGCATGATTCTCCTCCAGTTCCTTCCGTTCCCTGAATCCCCATAGGGCTCCCAGCGTAAAAGCGCCGGCGCTTTTCCCTGTCTTCATGTCCGTGGAAGTGTCCCCCAGATACAGCACCTCCTCCGCCTCCAGTCCGAGCTGTCCCAGAATCTGAAACACTCCCTCAGGGCTCGGTTTGATGGCTACATTCTCCTTCTGCCCCTGAATGACATCAAAATAGTCCTTTCCAAAAAGCGACTCGATCACATTCACCGTTTCCGCATGAGGCTTATTTGATAGAACCGCGATCTTCACGCCTTTCTCCTTCAGCGCCGCCAGCAGTTCCCTGATCCCGCCATAGGGCACTACCTGATACATGCAGTTTTCCCTGAAGATTTCCTTATATCTGGCAAAGGCTTCCTGGAAGTGAACCCCTTCCTCATCGCCCCCCGCCGCAAGCGCGCGCCTGACCAGATTTGCCGCCCCGTCCCCGACAAAATATTTGTACTGCTGTTCCGTGAAGGGACCGATGCCAAATGCCGCTACCGCCCGGTCCGCACAATACTTGATGCTGTGAATGGAATCGGACAGGGTTCCATCCAGGTCAAAGATCACTGCCTTTTTCATGGTATAACTCCTTTATCTCCTGGTAAAGCCTTCCCACGGGAAGACCTACCACATTGTTATAATCGCCCTCGATCCCGCTGATATACCTGGCGCAAAATCCCTGGATTCCATAAGCACCCGCTTTATCCATGGGGTCTCCGGTTTTGACATACTCGGAGATCTCCGCCTTTGTCATGGGAAAGAAGTGCACCCTGGATCTCTCGTGAAAGCACCTTCTTGTCCACTCCGAAGCGCCTGCGGCCCTGTAAAGCAGGGTGACTCCGGTGTACACCTCATGCACCCGTCCCTGAAGCCGCCCCAGCATTGCCGCAGCGTCCTCCCTGTCCACAGGCTTTCCCAGGATAGCGCCATCCAGCGCCACCACCGTGTCCGCCCCGATGACAAGATGCACTTCCGCCCTGCCTTCTTCCGTGCAGACCAAACGGGAAAGATCCAATTCCCCCGCCACGGCCTCCGCCTTTTGGCAGGACAACTCTTCTACCACCCTATCCGGCCTTGCAGAGGAAATCCTCTCCTCCACATAGCTGGTCATCACCTCAAAAGGTAACCCGATCTGTCCCAGCAGCTCCTTCCTTCTCGGAGATGCGGAAGCAAGTATTATCCTCATCCGTCTGTCATTCCCTTCCGTTCTGATCTGATCTGCCATTTCTTTACGTTCTGCTTTCCGACCTGCCATTTTTCGCAGTTATCTGTATCTTTCGAAATGCATCCTGCCTATTTCTGATGTGTCTCCGGTATAAATGTCCTGGCCGCCAGCGGATTTTCCTTTGATGCCGCCCTCGCCGCATCAATGGCCTCCCTGCAGAATACCTCCTGGGACTGGAATAATGACTTGCCCCTCTTATCCACCTTTGCGTAAGTGCCGTCCTCCTGCAGCACGGAGGCCTTCACATTATCCTTCAGCTGGCACTGTAAAATATGCATCAATTTATTTTTCAGTTCCGACCGGTCAATGGGAAACAGGATTTCCACCCGGCGCTCCAGATTACGGGGCATCCAGTCCGCACTGCCGCAGTAGATCTCGTAATCCCCTCCGTTTTCAAAGTAAAAGATCCTGCTGTGTTCCAGGAAGTTCCCCACAATAGATCGCACCGTGATATTCTCGCTGACGCCCTTGATGCCCACCTTCAGGCTGCAGATCCCCCTGACGATCAGCTCGATCTTCACCCCTGCGGAACTCGCCTCGTACAGCGCCGCAATGATATCCCTGTCGCAGAGGGAATTCATCTTGGCGATAATATGGGCGTTTTTGCCTTCCAGCGCATAATCCCTCTCCCGCTGGATCAGATTCAGGAATCGATCCTTCAGCCAGAGCGGCGCCAGCGAAAGCTTATTCCAGAACAGGGGCTCGGAATAGCCCGACAGCATGTTAAAGACCGCCGTGGCATCCTCCCCGATGGATTCAGAACAGGTCAGCAGCCCGATATCCGTGTACAGCTTCGCCGTGGCGTCATTGTAATTTCCCGTACCAAGATGCACATACCTACGGATGCCGTCCTCTTCCCTGCGCACCACCAGGGTGATCTTGCTGTGGGTCTTTAAGCCCACCAGGCCGTATATGACATGGCAGCCCGCCTTTTCCAGCATCTTTGCCCAGACGATATTATTCTCCTCGTCAAAACGCGCCTTTAACTCCACCAGTACCGTGACCTGCTTGCCGTTCTCCGCCGCCTGGGCCAATGCCGCGATTATGGGCGAATTGCCGCTGACACGGTACAGGGTCTGTTTGATGGCCAGCACCTCAGGATCCTTGGCTGCCTGGCGGATGAAGTTCACCACAGGCTCAAAGGTCTGGTAGGGATGGTGCAGCAGAATGTCCTTCTTGCGGATCTCCTCAAAGAGATTGCAGCCTGCGGGCAGTTCAGGAACCGCCTGGGGTGTGTACTTCGGCGTCTTCAAATGCTCAAAGCCGTCCATTCCATATATTTTCATTAAAACAGTCAGATCCAAAGGTCCGTCGATCTCGTAAATATTCTGCTCCTCCATGCGCAGTTCCTCTGTCAGGAAGTGCAGCAGCCGCCTGTCGCAGCCGTGCTCCACCTCCAGACGGATGGCTTCGCCCCACTGACGTTTCTTCAGCTGCTTCTCTATCTCCTTGAGCAGGTCAGCCGCCTCATCCTCCTCGATCGTAAGGTCGGCATTGCGCATGATGCGGAAGGGGTGGGCGCAGATAATATCGTAATTCAAAAACAGCTTGTCAATATTGCGTTCTATAATTTCCTCTAAAAGGATGATCCTCTTCGCCTTACCCTCCGTGGGAAGCTCCACCACACGGTCCAGCACGCCGGGCACCTGCACCGTGGCAAATTCCAGTTCTTCCTTACTGTTCTTTTTATGCACCATGGCGCCAATGTTCAGCGTCTTGTTGCGGATCAGCGGAAAAGGCCTGGAGGAATCCACTGCCATGGGCGTCAGCACGGGATAGACATTCTCCTCAAAATAACGGTCGATATAGATCGCCTCATCCTTCGTCAGTTCCTCATGCTGGCGAACGATCTGCAGCCCGTTCTGGGTAAGCTTCGGCACCAGGGAACGGTTGTAGGTGGAATACTGGCGCTCCACCAGTTCATGGATCGCCTGGCTGAGCAGCTCCAGCTGCTTCACCGGTGTCAGCCCCGCAATGTCCTGCTTCTCATACCCCAGATCGGCCATGTCCTTAAGGGAAGCCACGCGGATCATAAAAAATTCATCCAGGTTGGAAGCCGTAATGCTCAGGAACTTCAAACGTTCAAACAGGGGAATGCTCTTATCTCTGGCCTCGTTCAGCACGCGGTGGTCAAACAGGATCCAGCTCAGTTCCCTGTTCGTGTAGTACTTGGAATTACTGAAATCTTTCTTAGACATAACCCTCACCCTCTGTTTCTGTTCATATTTTCTATATTGATACCTTTCCGCTGTTACGGCACACAGATCAGTCTGTATCCCCGGCAGCAGAATCCTGACCCATCAGATAATCCACAAACTGCTGTGCCGTCCTGCCGGAGAGACCGCCGTGGGACAGTTCCCACCTGTTTGCCTCCAGCAGCAGTTCCTCCTCCGGCATGGACAGCCCATGGCGTCCTGCCAGCACTTTGACAATATTCTGAAACTGCTTCTTATCCGGCGCACCGAAATAGATCGTAACACCGAAGCGGGACACCAGGGACAGCTTCTCCTGCACCGTGTCACCCGTGTGCATGTCTTCCCTGATCTCCTCCCTGTCACTGTAGTTTTCACGGATCAGATGGCGTCTGTTGGATGTGGCATAGATCAGCACGTTTCCCGGCTTTTTCTCCAGTCCGCCCTCTATCACTGCCTTAAGATATTTGTATTCAATCTCAAAATCCTCAAAGCTCAGGTCATCCATGTAAATGATAAACTTATAGTTGCGGTTCTTGATCTGGCTGATCACATCATTGAGATCCTGGAACTGGTGCTTGTATATCTCTATGATGCGGAGCCCCTTTCCGTAGTATTCATTGGCGATGGCCTTGATACAGGAGGATTTTCCCGTCCCCGCATCGCCGAAAAGCAGGCAGTTGTTCGCCTTTCTGCCCGCCACAAAAGCGTCCGTGTTGTCCGTCAGCTTTTTCTTGGGGATCTCATAACCAACCAGCTCATCTAGCGTCACATGCGTTATGTTTAAAATAGGATCAATATGTACCCCCGTATTGTCATGGGACACACGGAAGGATTTGTGCAGCCCGAATTTTCCCACGCCATACTCTTTATAGAATTCCGTCAGAGTTTCCTTCATCTCCTCCGGCGTATGATCCCTGCAGAATTTCTCCGCCAGTTCACAGATGCGGGCACAGATCCTGGTATTGTAAACCCTGCTCTCCCGGCGGCTGCTGGCATAATCCTGTACCAGGGAAAACTCAGGCACCTCAAGTGTCCGGACCATATCCGTGAAATCATAATCGAAAAACTCCTTAAAAATCACAATATCGTGCAGGGCAGCCTCATTGATGGTGCCCTCGATCTCTCCCCTGATCTCACAGCCGCAGCTGTAGCTGTTCTCATTGTTCACCAGCAGATTGGTGAGATAACAATGCCACAGATTCCCGTGAAAACCATATCGTCCGGCCAGTTCGATCAGGCGGTGGATACAGTCGTAAAAAAGCTCCGCCATCCCTCCGCTGTCGCGGGGTCTGGTCTTTTCTCCAATCTGGCGGAATAGGGCATCCGATATCTGGCGGGGAGCCGTATTGTAATTTGTCATCAGCCAAGCCATATCCTGGAGAAGATCACCCTCTTCCATATTTCTATATACAATCAGTTCCTTTTGACGCATTTTCCTCACTCCTCCCGGCTCTTTCCAAGTGCTCCGTTTTCCGATCAAACGTGCCGTTTCCCGGCAATTTCATGATTATTTGCCTGATTATTTCCCGATAACTCTTCGTCCATTTATCGATCGCTCCCTGATCATTCCCCCGATCTGCACACCCCGCCTCGCGGCCTGTGGTGCCCCGATTTGGTCACCGCAGCCCCACTACGCCTCCCAAATCGGGTCTTGCACCCCAGGGAAAGCATTTTTCAAACACGCTCTAATAATTTCCCAGGACCTTCATATTGCGCGCTTCCTCCCGCAGTCCCCTGAGAGCGTTCTTCACGGCGCTATCCGCCAGGTTCCCTTCAAAGTCAACGAAAAACCGGTATTCCCAGTTGCGTCCTTCGATGGGACGGCTCTCGATCTTGGTCATGTTCAGGTTATTATAGATGAAGTGGGACAGCATGTGATACAGGGATCCGCTTTCATGGGGCACTTCGAAGCAGATGCTGACCTTTCCGGCATCCTTCCGGAAAATCTTCTGGTTCGTCACTATGATAAACCTGGTGGAGTTGGTGCCGGAGTGGTTCACTCCCTTCCGGAGCACCTCCAGGCCGTACACCTGTCCCGCATACTCACTGGCAATGGCAGCCTGATCCTTCTTCTGTTCCTCCGCCACCTTCTTTGCCGCAAAGGCATTGTTCTGCATGCTGATCTGCTGCCAGTCATAATCGGCGAGGAAGCGGGAACTCTGCATCAGGGACTGGGGGTGGGAATACACCGTCCTGATATCGGACAGCTTCGTGCCGGGAATCCCCAGCAGACAGTGCTCAATACGGATGATCTGTTCCCCCACGATATAATTTTCATATTCCTGCAGCAAATCGTAAATCTCATTGACAATCCCCGCAGTGGAATTTTCTATGGGAAGCACCGCGAAATCAGCGCTGCCCTCGTCGATGGCGCTCATGGCGTCCCGGAAGGTATCCACATGGAAGCTGTCGATCTCCTCCCCGAAATACCGGGTCATCGCCGCCTGGGAATATGCGCCCTCCGCGCCCTGGAACACCACTCTCGCCTTCTCCGTCTCCAGCCTGTCCACGCCGATGAAAGGCAATTTCCCGAGACTGCCGTTCTCCGCCAGAAGCTGATACTGGAGTTTCCTGCTCATGGACATAATCTGCTCAAAGAGTTCCACGATCCCGTGGCTGTTGAACTCGTTATGGGCCAATGACTTCACTTTGGCAAGTTTTTCTGCTTCCCGCTGCCTGTCAAAGACTTTTTTCCCCGTTTCTATCTTATATTCCGCCACCTGCCTGCAGACGTCCATACGCTTCTCATACAGTTCCACGATCTGACTGTCGATGACGTCAAGTTCATCCCGCAATTCCAATAAATCCATGCCATCCGCTCCTTTTTTTCCAATATCAAATCACATAATTTCAGGGAAAACCAAAGTACAATCCTCCAGCGTTTCCGTATCATTTTCCGAAATGTAAATCTCCGCAGAAGCAGCCAAATCGTTTGCATGTGCCTGTCCTCGTAACAGTTCAGACAGGGCACTGAACTGTTACGGTGATGCACAAAAAATGAGTTTTCAACTCATTTTGGCGCCTGCAAGTCTCGCAAAATTGTATGGAAATGCAATTTTGACTTCGCGGGAGGGGCTGTCTGAACTGTTACCTGTCCCACAACTACAATCATCTTATACCAAAACAAACTTGATAGCAAGTAAAAAGAGTTGTATACTTAAGGTTAGAGAGTGTCAGAGACATGATAGCCAGAAGGTGTCAGAGACATTATAATCAGAAAGAATCGAGGCATTGATTATGAACAAAAAGCAGAAAAGTATTCTGATCGGTTTTGTGACAGCGCTCCTGCTGATCACCCTGTTTGCGGCGATGGCCTTCCTGAACCGCATACCCATGAATCCGCAGGGCACCATAGGCAATACTGCCGGCAACCTGAATAACAGCGGACTGTTTTGCGAGCATAACGGCGCCGTATACTTTGCCAATTCCTACGACGGCAACAGTCTTTACGCCATGAACCCCGATGAAAGCGATATCCGAAGGCTGAATTCCCTGGAGGTACAGAATATCCTGGCCGGCGGAAAATATCTCTACTATTTCCAGACAGGCTCCAACTCCACCTCCGGCCTGGGGCAGGTGCAGGGCAGAAGGTCCTTTAACCGCTGTAACCTGAAAGGCAGGGATACCACTACCCTGACCACGGATGTAGTGGTGACGGCACAGCTGGTAGACAATTACCTCTATATGCTGACCTCCACCAATTCCGGTCCCTCCTTCTATAAGATGAAAATCGATAAGTCTGACAAGAAAGTGCTGGCAGCGATTCCCATCAATCCCGCCTGTGCCCAGGACAGCGTCATCTACTATAACGGCGTGGAGACCGACCATTATCTGTATGCCCTGAATACTGCAAACGACACCCCCACGGAAGTGTGGGCGGGCAATCTCTGGTACCCCATTCTGTCGGATCATTACGTCTACTATATGGACGTGGCCGAAAATTACAGACTATGCCGCTATTCCCTGTCCCAGGGAGTGATCGAAGTGCTGACCAATGACAGGGTGGACTGCTTTAATGTGGGGAGCGGGTATATTTATTACCAGAAAAACAGCAGCACGCCACAGCTGATCTGCATGAGAACGGACGGCTCCAACGCTTTTGTTGTCGCCGAGGGGAATTACACTGACATTAACATGACTTCCCAGTACATTTACTTCCGGGCCTTTGACGACCCGTATACCACCTACCATTCCTTCATCGGAAGCAGTGGCTGCTCTGAGTTTACGGCAGCCCTGGAGGCAGTGCCTGCGGAATGACCCGGGCGTAAGGTTCCGTCTTCTATTCCTCGATATGATCCAGTCCCTGGCTGAGGATTGTCACAATATGGTCATCCGCCAGGGAATAGAAGATTGTCTTTCCATCCCTGCGGTTCTTCACCAGATCCATCTGTTTCAGCACCCTGAGCTGGTGTGAGATGGCGGATTGGGACATTCCCAGCACAGCCGCAATATCATAGACACACATTTCCGAGCACAGCAGCACATACAGGATCTTTAATCTCGTGCCGTCCCCGAAAACCTTAAAAAGCTCAGCCAGATCCTGTAATTCCTCCTCCGGCGGCATTTTCTCGTCTATCTGCTTCAATGTCTGTTCCTTTACATGAATATAAGCAGGTGTCTCCATCATTTTCTCTTCCTTTCGCTGTCTATATCATATCACAGTTCCCCATATTACCGCAAGCCAACAACAGTTCCGCCTTCGGCCAAGCAGCTACGCAAGTCAGCCCCGCCGCGAAGCCCCTCTTCATTTTTGCCTTATTTTTTGTTATAATCTATTTCAAGATCAATTCCACAGGTAATCCGGTATCCACAGATTGACGCATAAAGGAGATTTTCTTGAAAAAGCGATGGAATCATAAAGTCAATAACCCCGCTGCAAGCAACGGGGCATGGAGTTTGAAGCGCCCCAAGGGCAATGCGTCCATAGGACGCTATGGTATTGACCCTCGCGGCATTCGCCAACTGTCCGTGCAAGCACGGTCGCTTGGCTCATTGCCCGCGGGAATAACAGCAGTTCTAATTACGCTCATGCTGTGCCTGATCCTGGGTATCAGCCTGAATGCCATATTGGCTCCCTCTTCCGGCGGCACAGACTGTGTGGCTGACATTTATCAGGAAGGTGAACTGCTGGCAAGCTTCCCCCTGGACGGCTTCGATGCTCCTTACCGGTTTACCGTCACCGGTGAAAACGGCTGCGTCAATGAACTGGAAATCCGTTCCGGCAGTATCGGCATGGTATCCGCGGACTGCCCTGACAAGCTCTGCGTCCACCAGGGATTTATTGACCGGCCGGGGCTTCCCATTGTCTGCCTGCCTAACAGGCTGGTGATACAGCTCCGAAAGGCGGATCCTGAGGAAATCGATGTCATTGCCCGCTGAGGGGCATTCTCGGCTGCCCGCAAAGGAGGCTCTCCCCATGAGTACTAAAATATCTGCGCAAAAACTAACCGGCCTTGCCCTGTATACCACGCTTTCACTGGCCGTCTATGCCATAGAGAGCGCCATTCCCCCGCTGGTTCCCCTGCCGGGTGTCAAGCTGGGGCTGGCCAACATCACCACTCTGATCCTTCTGCAGCAGGATTCCGCGAAGGATGCTTTTACGGTGCTGATCGTCAGGCTGCTGCTGTCCACACTATTGTTCGGACAGATCTTAAGCCTGTTCTACAGCCTTTCCGGCGGGCTCCTCAGCTTCGCCGTCATGTACCCGGTCAACCGCCTGCTGCAGAGAAAGCTTCCCTTCCTCACAGGCGCACTGGGCGGGCTCTTCCACAATCTCGGACAGCTTCTCACCGCTTTTGCCGTCACCGCAACGGCGGGAGTGTTTACCTATTCTCCTTACCTTGCCGTAAGCGGTATCCTTACCGGCCTGTTCACAGGGTTCTGCGCCCACTTCGCAGGGCGGTATCTGCTGCCACGTTTAAAATAGCGCCTGCTTTCCAATGGTGTGCAGGCCGCAGAGCGGGGCGTACCGATGGCAGGAATGATTTTTCAAACATGCTCCAGGAGCTGTGTAATGGTCTTTCCCAGGATGGGATGCCTGTAATTAGGCGCCAGCATATGCAGGGGCTCCAGCACAAAACGGCGGTTTTCCATATCCTGGTGGGGGATCACCAGCGCGTCATCCTCATAAACCAGCCTGTCATAAAAAATAATATCCAGGTCCAGCGTCCTGGGTCCCCAGCGCAATTCCCGCACCCTTTCAGCAGCGGCCTCGATCTCATGCAGCGCCTCCAGCAGTTCCCGGGGCGAGAGCAATGTCTCTATCTCGATGGCGCCATTCAGGAAATCCTCCTGCGCAACGCCGCCATAAGGCTCCGTCACGATCAGCTCCGATACCCTGCGCACAAGGATCAGCGGATGCTCCCCCAATGCTTTTACAGCCTCCCGGATATACTGCCTCCTGTCCCCCATGTTGGAACCCACACTCAGGAATACCCTGTGCCACTGCCTGTGCACCTTCACGGAGACACAGCCGAAAGGCTGTTTGATCGGCGCCTCCGGCTTCCGGATCTCCAAGTCAACACCACATATTAAATCGTATCTTAACAAAACCGCCTCAGTCAATCTTTCAGCCACTGTCTCTATTAAATTGCACGTGTTTTCTTCCATCCATCCGGTGATGAACCCGCACACGTCCCCGTAATCCGTAGCTTGCTCCAGCCGGTCTGATCTGCCGGCCTTTCGCGTGTCCGTATACAGTACCGCGTTGACCAGAAAAGTCTGTCCTTCTCTCTTCTCTTCCGGAAACACTCCGTGATATGCGTACACCTCCAACAGTTCAATCCGGATTTCATCCTCTGCATTCTCCAGATACATGTTTTTCTCCGCCTCCTTCCAATAGCTGCCGTTCACTCCGCGACCATGCCTGCTTGCCAGGGCACGGTGCACAGGGACCACAAAGCATCGGTTTCACGCGCGCAAAATCGCCTCCGCCATTTTAATCGCACGGACATTCTCCTTCACATCATGGACCCGCACAAACATACATCCCTTCATGACCCCCATGACCGTAGTGACCAACGTGCCCTCCACCCGCTGGTCAACAGGCAGATCCAGGGTAAGACCCACCACGGATTTCCGGCTGCATCCCAACAGGAGCGGGTATCCCAGTTTACCAAGCTTCTCCAGATGATGGACAATTTCCAGATTCTGCTCATAGTTCTTGGCAAATCCCACTCCAGGATCCAGAATGATCTTTTCCCTGTCAATACCCGCCTGCTGTGCCAGCCGCACCGACTCTGACAGATCCGCCGCCACATCCTCCAGGAAGGAAGCGTATTCAGGCCTCTTTCTGTTATGCATCAGGCAACAGGGCAGACCGTTCTTTGAAATAACTTCTGCAATTTTATCATCGTTTTTCAATCCCCAGACATCGTTGATCAGATCTGCTCCCGCGGCAATTCCCGCCTCTGCCACCTGTCCTTTGTAAGTGTCCAGGGATACAGGCACATCAAAATTTGCTTTCACTGCCTCGATCACCGGAACCACTCTGTAGATCTCCTCCTCTTCGGAGACCGGGATATGGCCGGGGCGGGTGGACTCCCCTCCGATATCGATGATATCGGCGCCCTCCCCCAGCATCTCCTCCACGTGTTTTAACGCCTGCTCCTTCCGGTTCCACTTTCCGCCGTCGGAAAAGGAATCTGGGGTCACATTCAGGATCCCCATCACATAAGTATGCCCTGTTGTAGCGTATTCCCTGCTGCCAATTCTCATTTCATCCACCACGCCTTTCCCTGCATATGGCATTTATCCCGCACCATTTTCACAGGTTACTTTCGACCAGCTCCTTATGCCGCTCAATACCGGATGCTGCGGTTCTTCTTATCGCCCTTCCAGTTACACTCCTTCTCCGCCTCACAGATAAAGCAGGGACGGCTTGCCTTATCCGCGCGGTAAAGGATTCCTGTCAGCCCTCCGGCGGAAGCGGATGCACTCTCCCTGTGGGAAAGGATCGCACTTACTATAACACCTGTATCGTTTTCGTCAAACCCACAGTCATGCAGGATCGTCGGGGCAATCTCCGCGCTTGCCTGTTCGTGGGGGATCCCGCTGCTGTATTGCAGATGCTTTCCTATATCATGCAAAAGGCCGGCCGCATAGATGACTTCTTCATCAAATCCCTGCTGCTCCTTCAGATTCAATATCATTCCGATCCTCGCCACATCCAGAAAATGCGCCATATCATGACGGCAGAAGCAACGCTCTGCTTCTGCCGCTCTGTTCGCATCCAAGTGTTCCATAAATAAATTATGCTTCAATATTCTGTCTATCCTGTCCATTTTCATTCCCCGAACTCTTCATCTCTTCATCCCCCACACTACAGCCACTATACCTGCAGCATCTGTAAAAAGCGGCTCTGCAGGCTGATATCCTGTTCAAAGACCCCCCTGGCGGCAATGCTCACCGTTTTGCTTCCGGGCTTCTTTACCCCACGCATGGTCATGCACATATGCTCTGCCTCCAGGACAACCATGACCCCCTGGGGAGTCAGCTCCCGCATCATGGCATCTGCGATCTGCCCCGTCATCCGCTCCTGAATCTGCAGCCGTCTGGCATAGACTTCCACCGTCCTGGCCAGCTTGCTCAGTCCCACTACGTGGCCGTCAGGGAGATATGCCACATGGGCCTTCCCGTAAAAAGGCATCATATGATGCTCACACATGGAGTAGAATACAATATCCTTCTCCAGCACCATCTCATTGTGATCTACGGTAAATACCCTGGAAAGATGCTCTCCCGCATCCTCCTCCATTCCGGCAAATATCTCACTGTACATCCTGGCGATCCTGTCCGGAGTCTCCAGCAGCCCCTCCCGCGCGGGATCCTCACCGATCCCCTCTAACAGCAGCTTCACTGCCTCCTTTATTTTGTCCTGATCTACCATTATCTTACTGCCTTTCCGGTTTTTCCACCTGCGGTCTTCTTTCCTGTGGTCCTTCTTCTATGGTCGTCTTTCCCGCAGCCCTCTTTCCTGCGGTCATCTTTCCCCCGATCTTCTTTCCCGCAGCCCTCTTTCCTGCGGTCGTCTTTCCCGCAGCTCTCTTTCCTGTGGTCGTCTTTCCTGCGATCTTCTTTACCCCGGTCGTCTTTCCCCCGGCCCTCTTCTCTACGATCTCCGTCAATCTGCCCAGATAGGACAGAGAGCCGAAAGCTATAATCACATCCTCTTTTCCGGCCAGCAGGGCGCTCATCTCCGCCGCCTCCTCCAGACTGTCCACCGCCGTCACCCTGGGATGTACCAGCGCCGCCTCCTGCGCCAGTTCATAAGCAGGCAGCGCCCTCGGATTGCCCGGCGGCGTCACTGCGATGATATGTTCCGCAAAGGGAGCCGTCAGACGGAGGATCTTCCCGTATTCCTTATCTTTCAATACCCCTATTATATAGATAATTCTCTTATTTGTAAAATAAAATTCTATGGACTCAGCAAGCCTTCTCGCCGCGTCCTCATTGTGGGCGCCGTCTATTACAAAGCAGGGTTTTTTTCCTATCACCGTAAATCGTCCAAGCCACCTTGTCTCTGCCAGTCCCTGCCGGACGGCCTCCTCGGGTATGGATATGCCTCCCTTTATCAGCGTGTTGATGGTCTCCAGCGCCAGAGCCGCGTTCTCGGGCTGGTATTTTCCCGCCAGTGTAATCTCCATCCTCTTCCAGCTTCCGTAATCAAAACGCTGGCGGTCTAATCCATAACGTATATGCTTTAATAATCGGGGATCTGCAACCGTCAGGGGACATCCCAGGTCATCTGCTTTCTCGGAAATGACCTCTGCCGCCCTGTCCTCCTGGCGCACGCTCACCACAGGTCTTCCCTTCTTCATGATTCCCGCCTTCTGGGCTGCGATCTCCGCCAGGCTGTTTCCCAGGAATTTCATATGATCCATGCTGATTGACGTGATCACTGCCACCAGCGTGTCCTCCACTATGTTGGTGGCATCCAGAGATCCGCCCATGCCTGTCTCAAGGATCACAACATCACATTTCTTCTCCTTAAAATAGAGAAACCCCAGCGCCGTCCTGATCTCATACGCCGTGGGATGGGGCAGGCCCTCCGCAGCCATTTCGACACAGATATCCCTGATGCGCTCCAGTCCCTGGCAAAATGCCCTGACCGCGATATTCCTGTCATTGACCTGTATTTCTTCCCTGCAGGTAAAAACAGCGGGTGAAATATATTTACCCACCCTGTATCCGGCAGCCTTCAGCACGGAAGCAAGATAAGCGCATACAGAACCTTTCCCGTTCGTTCCCGCCACATGCACAAATTTCAGTTCCTTCTGCGGATCCCCCAGGCGTCTGCAAAGTTCCCGGATACTGTCCAGCCCCGGCACAATTCCATAGCCGGCAGCCTCGCCTAAAAATGCCATCGCTTCTTTTTCATTCATGACCATACCTCTGTTACCCGCTTTATCGAGTGCTCATCTTTACACACTTCCCGTCATGCCGCCTCTGGCGGCACAAGCAATCCGCAAAAAAGCGCTGATTAAAGCGTTTCCCGCGCCGGATTTGCGTTGCGAAGCAACATTTACCCCTGCAAATCCGTGCGCATCCGCCGGAGGCTCTGAGGAAGCGATGATTTAATCAGCGCTTCCTTAGAAATTCTTTTCACACTTTTCCCGTCATAAAATCCGGCTGACAGAACATACTAAGGAAACACTGATTCAACAATAGAATCCACGCTTCGCGAGTCTTCTATTGTCATGAACCATGCTCACGACAGATGAAATCTGCCGTGAATATTGCTCCAACCGCAGCCGCAAAGCGGCATATTTCCTATGCGGTTGTGCTTATTATGTTATACTGGACGGTCAGTCTTTTTGACCGCCAGTACAAATCATGCAGAATGGGAGGAACCATGAAAAAGACTCTGCCTACCTTTTTCCACAATTTCATAAAATGCGGCCTCACCGGCTGGTGCATGGAGATCCTGTTTACCTCGCTGGATTCCCTGCGTCGTCGCGATATGACCCTCCGGGGAGTGACTTCTGTCTGGATGTTTCCCATCTACGGCTGTGCCGCCGTTCTTTCCCCCGTTGGCCGCCTGTTAAAAAAAAGATCCTTCTGGTTCCGCGGTCTTACCTATATGAGCCTGATCTTCTCCGCCGAATACCTCACCGGACGCTTTCTGGAGAAGAGAACGCTCTGTCCCTGGGACTATAGCCGCAGCCGCTGGAATATCAGCCATCTGATCCGTCTGGACTTTGCCCCTTTCTGGTTCGGAGCCGGACTGTTGTTTGAGCGGATCCTGATGCCGTCCTACAATCGCTCCTCCCCCAAAAACTGCTGCAATATCCCTGAGTAGCCAGCGGTTTCCAGGCCATCAAAATGCCCTACAGTACTGGTCTCACCATACTGTAGAGCCCTGCATCCCCCCGGCAGTCTGCCGCCCTACGGCAGATCATCCGCATCTGAAATATCTCCGGAGCCAATATCAAGCATATTTACGGTACGCCTCTTCAGGCGCGCTTCCTCTGATTTCTGCAAAATGAAATCCTTGACTTCCCTGGAATTCCTGATATGTGTCAGCACCAGGGTCGGGTGGGTGGTGTCACCGGTATAACAGGTCACTGTGCCCAGTCCCGCCAGCTTCTCCAGAACGGTGGCGCTGCGTTCCACGTCCTGCACCTTATACATATAGCAGTCGTTCTCCACCGTCTTTAATAATCCCTCATCTATCGTGATCATGTCCTCCCTGATCGTATACTTTGTAAAAGTAAAGGGAAGCCCTAAAAATAACCATCGTTTTCTTTCTACAAATTCCATCTAACCATCCATACCTTTCCGTGACCAGCGGGCACATCTGTACATTTTGCGTTCTCCTTTATTATATCCTAATTCCGGCAATATTCAAGCCTGTTTTCCCATTTATGCTTGCATTTTCACTTATTGTGTGTGATGATAAAAAAGTGCCGCGAGCGGCACTTCGAAGAATGCTTCGCATTCTTCCCCGGTCAGGACGGAATTTCCTATAAGATAAAAAAGCGTCCCTGCGTGACGCTTGCAAGTTCGCCCGGCAAACTTGTGAATGCATGCGCCTGACGGCGCAGTCTCCTATAAGAAAAAGCAGAAATTCTTCGGGAAAGGTGCAGTAAACATGAAGAACATCATTCAAAGCAGAGAAAAACTGATCCTCCTGTTTGTCCAGGGCATGATCATGGCGGCCGCTGTTTTATACTGGCTTGCCAGCCGCGGGAATGCCTTTCAGAAAACCTTTTCCCTGGAGGAATTTCAGGTCTCAGACTCCACTGTAGTGGTACAGGACGTGACCACGGACGAAACCATGTTCCAGGGCGGCGTTTTCATGCAGACCCCTGCACTGGCGCTGGCCAGGGGCGTTTACCAGGTGGATATCGGCTACAACGCCAACCATCCCGGCAGCCGGATCGCCATCACGACCACATCCCCGGATGACAGCCGGATCCATTGCAGAGATGCCATACTGAACCCTAATCTACATCGAACCACCCTCTCTCTGGAGCTGACCGAAGCCGATACAATTGTAATCTCCGCAGATTTTTCCGGCGATGGTTATCTGAGCATAACCAATGTCAGTATTTCAGAGACCAGCGCCCTATATAAAAGAACACTCTTTTATGCGTTCCTGCTCTGCCTGCTCATTTTTGCCTTCTACAGATTCCTTCGCAGCGCCAGGACGACAAAGGCCGTTTTCCTGGCCCTGTCCTGCATCTTTGCAATGTCAAGCTTTTTATTGTTCCGGGATCACCTCCTCTATGCGGATGACCTTTTCTTTCATTTGCTGCGGATCGAGGGGCTGCAAAAAGGACTGCATTCCGGTACTTTCCCGGTAAAGATCTATCCCGTCATGGCACAGGATTACGGGTATGCCGTAGGCGTTTTTTATGGCGATCTTGCCCTCTATTTTCCTGCATTGCTCCGGCTTTTGGGATTCTCCGTGCAGTCTGCCTACCAGTTCTTTGTCGGAGCGTTGAACCTGGGCACGGTCATCATCTCTTACTTTTCCTTCCGCCGCATGTTCCACAGCCGTTTATCTGGAATATCAGGCTGTGCCCTCTGCAGCCTGAATCATTACCGCCTGCTGGATGTCTATCAGCGGGCAGCCGTGGGCGAATGCCTGGGCATTATGTTCTTCCCCCTTGCCCTGCTCTCATTTTACCTGATCTTCATGGAAACCACAGAAAAGAACTGGTGGAAGCACGCCCTTCTGACGGCTTTCAGCATGACCGGACTGATACAGTCCCACATCCTGAGCTGTGAGATCGTATTTTTTTTAGTGTTGGTCACATGCCTGGTCCTGATCCGGCTGACATTACAGAAATACCGCTTCTTCGCACTTTTATCTGCAGCCGCCCTGTCGGTTCTTTTGAATTTGGGGTTTTTGGTTCCTCTTTTCGATTATTACCGGGAGGACATCCTGATTACCTCCCCTCAATGGCTGGAGCGCACCGCAGGCAAGGACCTCCAGGCCGTGGGACTTGACATTAATCAGCTGTTCACCCTGGTCAGGGAGGACGCCTTCACGGAAGCCCAGGGGTCTAGCCGGCTCCTCCCGCCCCAGCACGGGGTCGGCCTGGTGTTCGGCGCTGGCATACTTCTGTTTCTCATACTCCTTCTCTGCCAATGCATCGGGAGGCCGGATAAAAAGTTTCAGCCTGTGCTGCCGCGGCCGCAGTCCATCAGAAACTTTTTCCCAGCGCTCTTCTGCTTCGTCATGGGATGTGTCACATTATTCATGTCCACCAGCCTGTTTCCCTGGAATGCGTTATCCAATACGTGCCCGCTGGCTGAAAAACTGTGCTACAGCCTGCAATTTCCCTGGCGGATGCTGGCTCCCAGTTCCATACTATTGAGTTTTCCCATTTGCTATAGCATTTCCTTCCTTCGGGAGCGCCTGAATATGCATGTCACCACAGCCATAACACTGGTTCTTGCGATCCTGCTCTTAGGTAACTGTGGCTGGTTCTTTGCCGAAAAGAGCCTTGCCGGCAGACCCCATGAAATTTATGCCACTGAGGATCTGGACACAATGCTTCTGGGAACCAATGATTATTTTCCCACCGACACCGATGTGGATGCCGTTGAAGCCGGGCGGATCAACCAGTCATATATCAATTCCTATGACGCCTATGACAAAAACGGCACGGAGATCCGGTGTCACGTTTCTGCCGGATCCCAGGACAGCTATCTGGAATTTCCGCTGAATTACTATAAATACTACGTCTGCACGGATGATTCCGGACATTCCCTCCCCGTATCCTCCGGCAATAACGGCATGCTGCGGGTAAGCTTTCCGGAAGGTTTTGACGGGAATATCCTTCTGACCTTCCGGGAACCGCTGCACTGGCGCATTGCCGAAGGGATCTCACTGACAGCGGGACTGGGATGTCTCCTTGTGTTCCTTTTGCACCACAGAAAAAAACCTGAAGCAAATAATAAAATTTTCAATTGATTCTCCTTTCCTAAAGTGGTATCATTAAAAAAATGGCCGCCTGTGCGGTTGGACGCTCCATGGAGCATCCAACCTGACTTCCAAATTCACAAAACTCGCGCTTACGCGCTCCTGCGCCTGCTTACGCATCCGCGTTTTGCTCATTTGAAAGTGGGTTGCTAATCCAACGCCCTGCCTGCATTGCCATAAATGGCATGCATTCAAGTCATTGGATTGCAACCGCACAGGTGGAAAAATGATTGGAGGATTTCACATGACGGCAAAAGAATGTATCACAGGACGCAGAAGTATCAGATCCTTTACCGACCAGCCGGTGTCCCATGAACTGCTTGCCCAGATCATTGAGACGGCATCCTATGCCCCCAGCTGGAAGAATACGCAGATCACCCGTTACATTGCTGTGGAGGGTACGAAAAAATCAGAGTTGGCAAAATGCACCAGTATTTTCCCCGGGAACGGCGCTATCATGGAGAAAGCTCCCATGGTCATTGCCGTTACCATAATCAAAGGACGATCCGGTTATGAGAGAGATGGCTCTTTCTCCACCGTGAAAGGAACTGGCTGGCAGATGTATGATGCCGGTGTTGCCAGCGAAGCATTTTGTCTTGCTGCTTACGAGCAGGGTCTCGGCACCGTTATCATGGGGTTGTTTGATCAGGAAGAGGCGTCAAAGGCATTGGATGTCCCTGGGGACAGAGAACTTGTTGCACTCATTCCCATTGGCTATCCTGCAGAATCTCCCGCTGCCCCCAAAAGGAAGACCGTGGAGGATTTATTAACATTTCAGGAATAATGAAAGGTCGAAGAGTTTTCTCTTCGACTTTTTTACGCCGCCGTTAAACCTGTAACAGTTCAGCACTCACATTCCTGATAAGGCGGGCAGGCACTCACGCACAGCTTGCCAGTCGATTCATGGCCGGGCTGTTGCTCAAACTTTCAACACAAAGCAGAAACGAGGTATCACCATGCGACACTTAATGAGTCCCCTTGATTTTTCCACCGAAGAACTGGATAAACTGTTCGATCTCGCCAACGATATTGAGCAAAATCCTCAGAAATACGCCCATGCCTGCGATGGCAGGATACTGGCCACCTGCTTCTACGAACCCAGTACCCGCACCCGCTTAAGCTTTGAATCCGCCATGACACGGCTGGGAGGCAGGGTCATCGGCTTTTCCGATGCCGCTTCCTCCTCCGCTGCCAAAGGGGAAAGCGTATCCGACACCATCCGTATCATTTCCTGCTATTCGGATATCTGCGCCATGCGCCATCCCAAGGAGGGCGCTCCCATGGTAGCCGCGGAGAGAGCCGGTATCCCTGTGATCAATGCCGGAGACGGCGGACACCAGCATCCCACCCAGACTCTTACCGATCTGCTGACCATACGCAGTATGAAAGGCAAACTGGACAACTTTACCATCGGCCTCTGTGGTGACCTGAAATTTGGCCGTACCGTCCATTCGTTGATCAATGCACTGGTTCGCTATAAAAATATCCGCTTCATTTTTATCTCACCGGAAGAATTGAAAGTACCCGATTATATCACAGATATGTTAAAAGAAAGGAACATTCCCTATGAGGAGGTCATCCGCCTGGAAGACGTAATGCCTCATCTGGACATTCTCTATATGACCCGGGTCCAGAAAGAGCGCTTCTTTAACGAAGAGGATTATGTCAGGTTGAAGGACTTCTACATTCTGGACACCATAAAAATGACCCTTGCCAAGAAAGATATGCTGGTACTGCATCCCCTGCCCAGGGTAAATGAAATATCCGTGGAGGTGGATGATGATCCCAGGGCCGCATATTTCAGGCAGGCGCAGTACGGTGTCTATGTGCGGATGGCATTGATCCTGACACTGTTGGAATTAGCTTAAGAACTGTCAGAATAGGCTTGGGAACACTGCCTGAATCAGCTTGGAAACTGTCAAGAATAAATATACCGTTCCACAATACAGGAGGCAAATATCATGTTAAATGTCGGAAAAATTGAAGAAGGTTTTGTATTGGATCATATTGCCGCAGGCAAAAGCCTTTCCATCTATGAACACCTACAGCTTGACAAACTCGACTGCACTGTGGCGATCATCAAAAATGCCCGCAGCAACAAAAAGGGAAAAAAGGATATCCTCAAAGTTGAATGTGATATCAACACCCTCGATCTGGATGTGCTGGCATTCATTGACCACAATATCACGGTAAATGTGATTAAGAACGGCGAGATTGTGGAAAAGAAAGACCTGGTACTGCCAAGGCAGATCAAGAATGTGATCCGCTGTCACAATCCCAGATGCATCACCTCCATCGAGCAGGAGCTTCCCCATATCTTCTATCTGGCTGATGCAGAAAAAGAAGTGTACAGATGCAAGTACTGTGAGGAGAAGTATACGGAAATGGCAAAATAGCATGGTATACTGAGCAGGGAAGATCTTCTCCCTGCCCGGGCAAACAGCACACCAGGTCAGCCATGCTGACCTGGCTCATAGCCCGTCGGAACATAAAGGAAGTGTCAAAATCTCTGTAAAACAAGATCTTGGCACTTCCCATTGTATCGGAGTGGCGGGATTCGAACTCGCGACCTCCGCCTCCCTAAGACGGCGCTCTAACCAAGCTGAGCCACACCCCGTGAACATTTACCAGTATACTACGCCGTCGGAATAAATGCAAGCTTTTTTTCAATTTTTGCTATTTTTTTTTGCTATTTTATTATTTTTGTACCTGTAACTTCCTATTTCCCCTTCTTTGCTTTCTTCGCATTTCGCCCGTTGACGCTCTCCCGGATCAATGCATAGACAGTGGAAAGCAGCGGAATAAAGAACAGCATGCCCGCCACACCGAAGAGACTGCCGCCAAGGCTTACCGCCATCAGCACCCAGATAGAGGGAAGACCCACGGAGTTCCCCACCACCCTTGGATAGATCAGGTTGCCCTCGATCTGCTGGATGATCAGGAACATAATGACAAACCAGAACGCCAGCAGCGGATTGTCGATCATGATCAGGAAAGCGCCTACAATACAGCCTATGAACGCCCCCACAATGGGGATCAGCGCCGTAAAAGCAATCAGCACTCCGATCATCAAGGCATAGGGCATACGGAAGATCGTCATAAAGATCACAAACAGGGTTCCCAGGATCACTGCCTCCAGGCATTGACCGGTAATAAAATTGCTGAAATTCTTATGCAGCAGCGAACAGATCTCCAACATCCTGTTCCCCGCCTTCTCCGGCAGATATGCGGAGATAATCCTGGCACACTGGTCTCCCAGCTTTTCCTTCTGCACCAGGATATACAGGGCGAAAATAAATGCAATCACAATGTTGACAATTCCGCCGATAATACCGCTGGCCACACTGACTGTGGAAGTCAGCATATCTCCCGCGCCATTTTTTAAGAAATCGAAGACTGTATCTGTCAAGGCGTCCCAGTTGATCTCCAGGGACTCCAATTCCTCCACTTTCTCTGCAAATTCAGGATAATTAGCTGCCAGATTATCCAGTTCCTCCGTCACCCTGTCCAGAAAGGCGGGAATCTTTTTCCCCACCTCCGCAGCCGTGACCGTCACCTGCGGAACCACCGTGCCAATGACGATGGTGACGACCAGAAATACCGCTACAACAGACAATGTCATACATACAGGGCGTTTTAGTTTAGCTGCCGCCTTGCCCTTCCATTTCCGCAGTAACTTATTCTCAAATGCCTTCATGGGCAGATTCAGAACAAAGGCAATGACCCCTCCGTACAAAAAGGGTCTGGCGATCCGAAAGGCAAACCCGATTCCGGCAAATACACTGCTGCTGTACAGAATGCCAAGAACCAGCACTGCTGCCAGAACCATCAGCCATCTGATCTGTTTTATTTTTTCTTTGTCAAAACCCATAATACTATCCTCTTTTTCCTAAGCCAACGCCCCCGCTGCAGGCAGTAACTTGACCCGTTGCCCACGGGAGTCACAGCAGCATTTCAGCTGTCCTTCTGTTCCAGTAAAGCCACCAGGTACTCCCAGACCCGTCCGGTGGATGAAATGCTCAGGGTCTCCTCCGTGGTATGGATCGCCGTCATCTGCGGCCCCATGGAAACACAGTCCAGGTCCTTGATCTTACTGCCCAGGATACCGCATTCCAGACCGGCATGGATAGCCTCCACCTTTGGCGTCACTCCATACATCTTCTCATACAGGGATACCATCTTATCCCGCAGGGGGGAATCCTTGCGATAAGCCCAGCCGGGGTAATCTCCTGTCACCTCATTGCTGCCTCCCGCCAGTTCCGTAACGGCATGCAGCTTATCAACCAGCGCATATTTCGCGCTCTCCACGCTGCTCCGCACGGAAAATTCCGCCAGCAGAAACGGTCTTCCGTCTCCGGACGCGTCGCTTTCCATGGCGTCAAATGCCAGTATTCCCAAATTCAGCGAAGTTTCCACCAGCCCGGGCATATCCGCGCTCATAGCCTGCACGCCGCCCGGCAGCGCTATCAGGAAATCCGCCGCCTTCCTTGTCTCCGCCGCACTGGCACAGCAGCATGTTTTCTTTTCGCTCTCCGCCCTGATATGGAACCCGGGATCCTTTGTGGCAAGTTCCGCCCTGATCTCCTTCTCTGACCGGGCGAGGATTTCCATAAAGGTATCGCGGTCCTGTTCCTCCACCATCAATATTCCGGATGTCTCACGGGGAATCGCATTATCCGCCAGTCCGCCTTTCACCTGGCAGAGACAGACCGGAATCCGGTCAGACACTTTCTTCAGCAGCCTTCCGAACAGACAGTTGGAGTTGCCCCGCTCCTTGTGGATCTCGCCGCCGGAGTGGCCTCCCAGGAGTCCTCCCACCGTCACCTGATATGCGATCCCTGTACGCTTCCCTGCGGAAAGCGGCAGCCTGCACTTTACTCTTGCGCCGCCTGCACAGCTGGTGAGAAAAATCCCCTCGTCCTCCGAATCCAGATTGATCATTCTGTTTCCGGTCAGCATGGATAAGTCAATCGCCCTGGCGCCGTCCATGCCCACCTCCTCGTCCACAGTGATGATTACTTCCAGCTTAGGGTGTTTGATCGTATCGGAATCCAGCAGTGCAAGGGAATAGGCTACCGCAATGCCGTCGTCGCCGCCCAGGCTGGTGCCCTCCGCATAGACCGCATCACCGTCAACCGCCAGCCGCAGTCCTTCTGTCCTCATATCAATTCCACAGTCCGGCTTCTTCACCGCCACCATATCCATATGTCCCTGTAAGATCACGGCAGGCTCCTCCTCGTACCCGGGAGCGGCATCCTTGACAATGATCACATTCTTCATTTCATCCTGGATGCAGAAAAGATTCCTCTCCCTGGCAAAATCCACCAGGTAATCGCTGATCTGTTCCACATTCCCCGAACCGTGCGGAATCCCCGCTATCTCCTCAAAAAAGTGAAATACGTTTTTCGGCTCCAACTCGGATAATACGCCCATGATATCCTCCTGATTCACTCTAAATTTCTCTCCGGCGCCGAATGCAACACTCCAGAGAGTTGTTCCATTCCGCTCTGTACCTGCTCCATGGACTTCATGATATCCGTAACTCCCGCTGTCTGCTCTTCCGTCGCCGAACTGATCTCTGTCATGGTAAGCACGGAGCTCTGTGAAATCTGTTCCACCTGCTCCATGGCTTCCGACAGACGATCTTTGATCGATACTATATTTGCCAGCTCCTCTTTCAACAGATCCGTCACCGATATGATCTCCTCGGAAAAGTGAAGCATACTTTCAAAGGTTTTAACCGTATCATTCAGCTTTTCGTTAGATTCTTCCACGATCAGGGTATTCTTATCCATCACTCCGTTGACATCATTCACGGTGGATGTGACATCCTTCAGGATAGCGTCTATCTTCTGAGTCGATGCGGCGGATTCGCTTGACAGCTTATTGATCTCATCCGCCACCACCGCAAATCCCTTTCCGGCTTCTCCGGCTCTTGCCGCTTCAATGGCGGCATTCAGGGCAAGAAGGTTTGTCTGCTGCGCGATCTGGTTGATGCTCACAACAATCTCACCGATGGAATTGGATTTCTGTACCAACGATTCCACGCCCTCCAGGGCCACATGTGTGGATGCAATATTCTCCTTGAACTTCTTATGCAGAACCTCGATGGCCTGAATGCCCTCGTCGTTCTTCTCCTTCAGCTTCTGCACGGTTTCAACTGTCTGAATGACCTGACGCTCCGAACTCTCAATCTTGCTGTTCAGGTCGCCGAAAATATCCAGGCTTCCCTTTACCTGTCGTATCTGCCGGTCCGCGCTGTCCGCGATCTGGCTGGTAGACGCGGCGATTTCCGCAGTGTTGGCCTCAAAATTATGTAAGGAATCATAGATTCTCCCCGACGATTCCTCCAGGCCCTCAAAGGCCTTGCGCACATTTCCCAGCAGACCTTCCACCTCATGTTCCTTGCTCTCCACCGTCAGGAACAGGGACCGCGCCCGCTGTATGATAAACACTGCCACTGTGATCGCAAGGGCATACACAAGCCAGATAAAAATCCAGATGGAAAGGCTGTACATGGCAAGGTAGGCATCCGGAAAGACAAACAATGCGACCAGATTCGGCAATACGGTACATGCCGCGCAGACAGCTATCACAGAGACATCATAATAAGGGACAGCCAGGAACAGTACCAGGAAATACGCCTCTGCCATGGCTCCATAAGAAGCCGGATTCCCACAGACAATGGTCACCACCCCACAGATAGGCAATATGGCGATATACAGGTATTTTGCATATTTTCCCAACACCTTTTCCAGTAATTTCACAATGACATCCGCCAGTACCATGATAAGAACGATGCAGTCCCTCGCCGACCCACCGTTAAACAGCAGCACGTATCCCATCGCCACACAGGGAATACAGGCCAGAAACAAGAACATAATCAGATTCATTCTTTTCTCTTCGTTCTTTAAAATTGACAGCTCCATTCCATCTCCTCCTTCACCTTCACCTTCTCCTGACATTCGGGTCGGTTTACCCCCTTTTCCGGCGGATATTGCTGTAGCCGGAATTACTTTTGATTATATCATTATCTTACATATTTATCCAGTGTTTTTAAATTCTTCAGCTGTCCGTCCCCATCATTTTCCCCAGCTGCTCCACGATCCCGGCACTGCCGTTTACGGAGATCTCGCCCACCTTCTCACAGATCTTTTCCAGGTACTCAAGTTCCTTCAGCCTGTAAAGCGTCTGGTTTTCGTCCATAAGCTTCGCCGTGTTGAGCAGGGATCTGGTGGAAGCCACCTCCTCCCTCCTGGCGATCACGTTGGCCTGGGCCGTCTTCTCCGCCACAAGGACGGAATTCATGATCTCCCTGATCTCGCCGGGCAGGATAATGTCCCTGATTCCGGCGGTAAGGAAATTCACACAGAACATCTCCTCCCTTTTCAACAGCGTCTCATAGATCTCCCTGGAAATCTGCTCCTTTGCCTCCAGGATCTCATCCAGCTTATAGTTACCCACGATCTCCCGGATGACCAGCTGCACCGCGGGATAAAGCTGCCCCTTGAGATCCGAGATCCTGGAGACGAACTCCACCGCATCCCGTATCTTATACATGCAGGCCACATTCATCCTGATGCCGATCTTGTCTTTTGTCAGGATCTCCTGTCCCAGGATATCCATTTCCTTCTGCTTCATATCAAGTACACAATAAGTAATCACATGGTCGTAATTCCAGAACCGGTACACGCCCTTGGAAAGCTGCTCCTGCATCACATTATCGTAGTAGACCAGGCCAATCTCCCCCTCTCCCACCGACACTTCCGTGTAGAGGTGCTTCGGCACCAGTGCAAGCATCTGCTTTGTCACTTCTGCGCCGATCCTTGTTCCTTCCATGGATACAATCTTTATCTCATACCGGTCAAATACGTTCCAGAAAACGTACTCTTTCCGGCTTGCAAAGGAAGTCAGTTTTCCGTTCACATAGAGAAAACCCACAGATCCGTCCGGTATTTCCATATGTGCGGTGGATTTCACAAACAAGGGATCCCTGGAAAGCACCTGGTAAGGGACATCCAGGTAATTCATCTCTCCCAGCATTTCCTCAACCACCACCTGATATCCCGTCATTTTAGGGAAATAATACGTTCCCGCCGTGATCATTTTCTGGAACACGCCGCTTTTCACTACAAATCCTGCCTGATTGTCTCTTATGATATATTTCATGATAAATACCTCCATTTTCGTCTTCTGTCTCCGCTCCGGGGTCGTTTTCTCCCGATGCTCTGTCTCCGCTCCGGGGTCGTTTTCTCCCGATGCTCTGCCTCCGCTCCGGGGCTGTTTTCTCTCGATTCCTTTTGTCTGTAATACTTTTATCCCTCTTTCACCAGTCCCTGGCGGAAGCTTCGTTCAGCTTGCCGTGGGGAGGAAGGACGGTCTGACGGAACTTCCCTGGCAGACCGCTGTTCCCCCTTCCGGCAAGCGGTATCCCCAACCTTCAAGGCCCTAGTGTACTGACGTGTTCATATTTCGCCGAATGACTTGCCCGAATTTCCATCTGCCGCGTTGTCATCGGTCAACGATGCAACCGCATCGCCTCCCTCCTCCGCCTTACAGATGGAAATTCATTCGGCGTCATTTGGCTGAAAATGAATGCATCAGCACACTAGACTGATTCGGCGTCTTCACGCCCTCCCCCGGCAGGCGCCTCACCGGCGCTCTTCCAAAGGGCTGCGGGATCCGCCCGAAATCAGGATAAAAGCATTCCATAGTGCGGAGTCGAACCGCAGACGTTACGTCTTGCCATAACCATGTGCACTCTACCACTGAGTTACCGTTTACACGGAAGGGATTCGAACCCTTGCATCACACATTCTCTTAACCCCATGTTAAGCTTGGTGAAATATTTATGGGATACCGGACAGCACGCTGCCGGCACCGCCGGGCAGGGAGTAACTCCCGATACCCGCGCTCAATAAATTATTTCCATTTACATTGGCGGCAGCACAGACAATCCATGAACTTGCCGCAAGTCCGGAAGAACGCCTTCCTTGGGCATTCTTCCGTGTGAGAAAGGCGCTGTCCCTGCGCCGTAGAACTTCTTGGCGTCCCATCCTATGATGGGACTCCTTAGAAGTTCTTCTCACACTCAGCCCTTCACCACACCCACCGTTTTCAGCTTTCTCACCGGTGTCACCATGTCCGACTGCTGTGCCATGACCTGGTCGATGTCCTTGTAGGCAAACCGACACTCCTCGGCAACATCGTTTTTCTTACGTTTTCCCAGCACAACATCCTGTTCTTTTAAATCCAGCATAACCTGTTCCACGCTGAATGCTTTCATTGCCCCTGACCGGGAATAATTCCTTCCGGCGCCGTGGGAGGAGGTGCAGAAAGATTCCCTGTTTCCCTTTCCTTCCACTACATAGCTGTAGGATCCCATTGCCCCCGGTATGACTGCCATTTCCCCTTCCCGCACCCTGGTGGCTCCCTTTCTGTGTACCCAGACATTTTCGCCATAGTGGTTTTCCAGCGCCGCGTAGTTGTGGTGGCAGTTGATCTCCTCCCCGAACTCCACGGTATGTCCTGTATGCTTCTCTATCAGTTCCTTTACAATGGCACAGGTCTTATCCAGCATACGGGCGCGGTTCTCAAAGGCATAGTCCATGGCCAGATTCATCCAGTTGATATACTGCTGCCCTTCCTTCGACCGGACAGGCAGAAACGCCAGACGGTATTCCTCCTTTACCTCGCTGTACCACTGTCTGTTCAGTTCCCCTGCCATCTTATGGAAATGGTCACAGACGGCCTTCCCCAGATGACGGCTGCCGGAATGGATCATAATGCAGAGATACCCCTCCTGATCCTCCTGGAGCTCAATAAAATGATTGCCGCCTCCCAGGCTTCCCACCTGGAAATACCCGTCTCTGATCAGGGGCACCAGTCCCGGATTCTGCTCATACTTCTCCATCTCCTGCTGCGCCCTGTCCATCACCCTGGACTCCTGGGGAAGCTTATATCTTTCCGTGTTTAAGGGGATCGCCCTCATGATACTGCCGATGATGGCCTGGATCACGGTGCCGTTTCCGGTCTGTATCCCGCGGATATCCTCCACCCGGATATTGGTGGGAATGAAATCCATGCCGCATCCGATATCCACGCCCACCGCATTGGGAATGACCACTTCCTTTGCGGCGATGACACCGCCGATTGGCATTCCCTTGCCCGCATGGGTATCCGGCATGAGGCACACCCATTTATGTATGAAAGGAAGCTGCGACAGGTTATATGCCTGCTCCAGACAGTTCTCCTCCAGCCGGCTTTCGTCCTCCAGCCATACCTTTACCGGAAATCTAGTTTTCTCATTATATAATACAAACATATCCTCGCCATCCTTTCCTGCTGTTTTACGGTTTTCATCGACCATCCTCCGTTGCCTGCGGGTTTTCTGACCTGCCTTTCCGCGAGGCATCCGGTTGAACTGATTACATTATATGAAACCTTCCCGGCCAAATCATTTCAAAAAAGTTGCGAGGTTCGGAAAATTGTGCCATATTATAAACGGCTCAATCGCTTCTCGGTTCTTCCGCAGATGCCACAATTTATGGTATAATGACCTTATTCAAGGCAATCAGCGGCCGGATAGCCATCATCTGTAATCATGGTACAATGACTTGGAAATCAAATGTCTGCTTCGCGGCCGTTTGATTTCCTGCAACCATGGTACAGTCAATAACCCCGCTGCAAGCAACTGGGCATGGAGTTTGAAACGCCCCAAGGGCAATGCGTCCATAGGACGCTATGGTATTGGCCCTCGCGGCATTCGCCAACTGTCCAAGCCAGCCATTGGCTGGCTTTGTGCACGGCCGTTTGGCTCATTGCTCGCGGGAATAAAGAACCCGGCAGACTTCCGACCGCAACAGATACGCTCCCGGGGCAGAATGAGAGGAAATATGTCAGATTTTCAGGAGCTTGTGAAGAGCTTTCCCAAAACAAGAGAATACGTCCGTGATTTCTTTGTGTACGGCTTCAAGACCAGGGACGAATTTCAGGACAAGAGTCCCCGTACCTACGACAATGAACGGCGGCGGCTGGAAAGCTGGCTGGGGGAATATGTGCGGAAGGACCATGTGTCAAACGGTGCCAACATCTCCCTCGCCATCGACAGCAACCTCCTGGACACCAACCCCCTGTTCCGGGTGTGGAAGACAAAAAGCTTTACCGACAACGACATTGTACTGCATTTCCTGATACTGGATCTGCTGCAGGAGGGCATGAAGCTGACGGCGGAAGGAATCACGGAATGCCTGCTTGCGGAATACGAGGCTTTCTTTGACGTCCAGACCGTCCGCAGGAAATGTAACGCCTATGAAAAAGAGGGGTTGCTACAAAAAAGGAAGTCCGGCAAAACCGTGGTCTATTCCCTGGATCACTCCCTTGCCCACTGGATCAGCACCAATGAAAATATGTTGGACGCCCTGGCCTTTTACCAGATGGCAGGCTGCTTCGGTATCGTTGGCAATCATCTCACGGAACAGCTGGATTTCCACAATCAAAGCTTTCGCGTAAAACACAGCTTCTGCGTACATACCCTGGAAGAAGAAATTCTTCTGGCCCTCCTGGATGCCATGAACAAAAAGACAAATGTCCGCCTGGAAATGAAAAGTTCCAAAAGCGGAACCTCTAACACCGCAGACTGCACGCCGCTGCAGATTTTCACCAGCACCAGAAGCGGCCGGCGTTTCCTGTGCGGTTATGGGAGAAAAAGCCGACGCTTCTCCTGTTACCGGCTGGATACCATCAAAAGCGTCACCTCCCTGGAACCGTCGGAGGAATATGACGAACTGGCGGCCAGACTCGAGCGGAACCGTAACCGGCTCTGGGGCGTTTCCTTCCAGGGAAAGGACCGACGCCATCTGGACCGGCTGACCATGACGGTACAGGCGCTGGAACCCACTGAAAATTATATTGTGGAACGCCTGAGGCGGGAGGGACGGGGCGGTACTGTCACCAGGATTGACAGGGATATCTACCGATATGATGTGGAGGTCTTCGACTGCAATGAAATGCTGCCCTGGCTGCGCACCTTCATCGGCAGGATCCTGTCCCTGGAATGTACTGCCAAATCAGTGGAGCGGCGTTTCTACCAGGATTTACAGACCATGTACCGGATGTACAATGTGCAGGATGCGGACATGGCGGATGCGGCGTCCCCACAGGAACCATAACAGATCTTCTACAAGGAGGCGAAAACCCTATGGAAAGAATAAACCGTGAAGATATGCTGGAACTCACCAGGCGCATGACTTTGAAAAGAAATTGCTTCGACCGGATTGCAGGGGCATATATGGATGAAGATGGGTTTGTGGACGGAACCTTCAACCGGCATTTCCAGAAACTCACCGCCAGCGAGCGTCAGGTCAATCTGGACATTGCCAAAGCGATACCCTTTTCGGATACCAATGTGCAGCTGAGGGAATATGTAATCCCGGAGGTGGGCAGGCAGCGCGGAAGCCTTTGGCAGCTCCTCATGGCATTGAAAGACTGCGAACTGAAAAACGATGCGATGCTGGATGTCTTTTATGAGGAATTTGGGAGCAGGTACCGAAACCGGACAAACGGCAGCTATGCCGTTATCTTTTTCCACGGAAGTTATGACGTGCCCCTGAAAGCAAGCGACAAAGAGAGTCTGTGGGAATCAGAAGAAGTCTTCCGGTTCCTGATCTGCGCCTTCTGCCCGGTCAGCGGAGATTACGAGCCGGGGAAACCCGACTGCGGTTTCCTGTTTCCGGCATTCAGGGGCAGAAGCAGCGATATACACCGGATCGATGTTTTCCGGGAGGACGGCAGATTTTCAGCCGTGGAAAGATGGGAAGACATTTTGTTTCATTCCCGCAAGCAATGAACCAGGCCAGCCCTGCTGTCTTGGATACATCAGGATTACTGGTCACAACAGCGGTAAAATATCCTCCATCTCCCATTCCTTTGCCGGGAGAATCACCGCCCTGACGCCGATTACTTCCCTGATGATGCACATTTCCAGCTGCTGCCTGTGCCTGAAATGGGCAATGATGTCATCAAAACCATTATATCCATGCTTCTCCCCGTAGGGTGAGTGTATCAAATATTCCAGCAGCAGCGGATACCACAGTTCATTTCCCTTGTCATCACAGCGTTCCTTTCGGATGTCCCCAATAGTTTCTTCCAGCCTGTCGCTGTATAAATACAGCAGCAGAAACTGTTCCTGATTCACAGTCCCATATAATTCACGGTAAAATTCTACGATCTCGTCATCCGTCAGCATATGATACAAGAGCAGATCCTCTATGATATTTTGGAAAAAAGCACACTCAAACAGATAGCCTGTACCCGCAAAATTCCTATATCTTGTTAAGACAAGTTCCCTCAGTTCCCCCAGGGTTTTTCTTCCATTATATACCTCATATTTCTCCAGTTCCTTATGGAAATGCGGGATATCCGTAAGAATCCTGGTATATGAAATGATAAAATGCTCCCTCTCGCTGACAGTATTCTTCACAATTTCATCGCGGATCGAGCCATAACGCTCCAGAACCGTTTCGTACTCCTCCTTTGTCATCCACGTACACCATGCCAGATCCACAGGCGAGTAGTCGCCCTCCCTGCAGACACGCAATTCCGGTACGACCGCCGTCAGACGGTTTACCAATGTGGATTTCCCCATCCCCTGTATTCCTTCCACAAAAACATTCTTCATGATCTGCCTGCCATTCCTTACCTGTCTTTCTCATACCTCTCAATCTTGCACCGGTGCTTTCTTGCCCCCGCCGGATCTTCCTTGGAATAGCTGATCCCCACCAGCAGGACATCGCCCCCATACTCCCTGAGAGCCTCCGGATACCGCCTGTCCCGGATCTGTTCAATGGCGCTTTCCGCCGACTGGCTCCATTTCAGTTCAACGACCAGGGCAGGCAGCACACTGTCTTTCTTTGGAAGATATACCATATCCGCGTAACCCGCACCTGCGGGCAGTTCCTCAAACATTACATATTCATCCCCATAACTGAAATATGCCCTTTTGATCACGCTTCGCAATGCCTGCTCATTGTTATAGTACAGGGAAGATTCCTCTTCGTGAATCTTCTCTATCTGCCCTGCAACAGCATCCTCCTTTCCATGAACGGTATCTTGAATAAGCTGTTCACTTTCCCGCACTCTCCTGATGGTATCATCCCGCCTTACCTGCCGGATGGCCCTGGCAAATTCCATCCGGATCTCTTCATTGGGGATATGCACCTTCTGCGTTGTCTCGTCATAGGTCAGATATCCCAGATGGATCAGCAGCGTCAGCACATCATCCCTGTCACGGAAAGTGACCAGGTCATTGGCAAACCCCTTTGTGTCCACCTTTGCCCCCACGCCGCCGATCAGATCCGAAACCGTCCTGCCCAGTCCGTCAAAATCCAAGCTGATATATCCCATCAGGCTCTCCGCAGCAGAAGTCTGCGTCCAATAGGAATCAAAGTCATCATTCCGGATTGCCTCCATCACAGAATTGGGATTATAGACAGACGCTATCTCCCGAAACGCATATCCGTCGTACCATTGCTTCATCTTTTCGAAATTGTTGCCGTGTTCCTGACAAAGTTCTCTGACCTCATCCTCCGTGAACCCCACATACTTTCCAAACTGCCTGGGCTTGATCATGGTATATTCCTTAAAGTCCGATATGGCTGACTGTGAACCATCCTTCTTAATGGGCAGAATACCAGTCATATATACCGCCGCAAATATTTTGTCTGTCATCCCACTGTTTTTGAACAGGGCACGCAGGAATTCCAGATATTTTCTCTGCTGGTCAGGATGCCCTGCCGCCTCCCTGATGGGCGCATCCCACTCATCAATGATCATGATGAACTTATTTCCTGCCGTTTCCGCCGCATTGGCCAGCGTTGCGGCAAAGCCCTCCGCCACGATCAGATCCTGATACTGTTCTGTCAGTTCCCGGACCACATTCCTCTGGATATAGGGCACAAGCTCTGACATGGAAGCCTCTCCTATCACCCCTGTCATATCCAGATAGATCACATCATACCTGTTCAGATGATCCCTGTACCGGGCATCCCTGGCTATCTCCAGATCGTCAAAGAGCCCTGTTGAATCACAGGTCTTGTCATAATAGGCACATAGCATTTTAGCCGCAAAGGACTTTCCAAAACGCCGGGGGCGGCTGATACATGTCAGACACATCGACGTATTGATTGTCTGGTTGATCAATCCGACCAGACCCGACTTATCCACATAAGCACTATTCCTGATTCTGGCAAATCCGCTGTTGCCAGGATTCAAATAATTTCCCATCGACCGCATCCCTCCTGATATTTCCCATACCGCAACGTATTCCTGCCACATGTCCGGCCTGGCTTTTCATGCTTATGCTTCTATTATACCCTTGACATAACCGTTGCACAATGAAATTATGTAAGGCATCGTCTCTCCCTTATCCGTTTTCACAGTCCCACAGGCAGCGTTTCAGGTCAACATGATATTCATCCTTCAGTGACACCCCTTCCTGCCGCAGCAGATATTCCTGCTCCCTCCATCCGGGAACCAGCCTCCCCGCATGATTGACAACCCTGTGACAGGGATACCTCCCATAAAACTCTGCCATACTGAGGACTTTCCCCACAAGGCGTGCATTTCTATCCCTGCCGATCAGTTTTGCGATCTGCCCATACGTCGCAACGCATCCCTCCGGGATTTCCTCTACTACGGAAAGAATCTCATAAATAAGTGACTCATTTAGAATATGTCCCATTTCTATAACGCCCCTTGACAAAAACTGTTTTTTGCATTATCACTATATCATGAATCTTCGATTCATGATCGTCATTCGCCGTTCGCCGAATGTGACAACTGAAATCCTGGGAGAGGTGGATCGTCATGGAACTATTTTCGGAAATATATAGCTGCTATTATCAGGTGTTACGGCATTTGCTGTGCAGCGCTGACCCCCTGACCATAGAGGACATCCGCAGCCGGATCTGCGGCGAAGGCTTTGAGGAAAGCCTGCTCTCGATCATACCAAAGCTGGAGGACGGTACGTGGAATTTATTCGAAAAGGAAGGGAAGCTTTACCGTTCCAGAATTTCTTCCACCTTTATCACCCCTGTATCCGGACTGGAAAAAGCATATCTGAAAGCGCTGCTGTCAGACCCCCGCATGGGGCTGTTCCTGGACGGCGGACAGCGGGATGCCCTGGATCAGATGCTAGAGGGCGTCACTCCCCTCTGGAAGCCGGGACAGTTCTATTATTTTGACCGTTTCTCCGACAGCGACCCCTATGAGGACGAAAATTACCGCCGCTGCTTCCGCACCCTGCTTCGGGCACAGAAGGAAAACCGGTTTGTGGATATTGATTACACCTCGCCAAACGGGAACCGCGTGCATCACCATTACGTCCCCGCCCGCCTGGAATACTCGGTAAAAAATGACAAGTTCCGTCTTCTGTGCCTGAGACCGTCCCGTTCCGGTGATCATTCCCACGGACAGTGGCGTCGTAACAGGATACCAGATACCGGATTCACCAAAAACGCCGAAACAACCGATCCCGGTTTAGACCCCAATGGCTTATACCCCAATACACAGAGCCTGCTGCGCGAAAACACCCCTCCGGCCATCATTCCGGCTTCCTGCTGCCCTGAACAGACCGGCGGAAAAATGAGACTGGAAATCCTGAACGTGTCCCGTATCCAGAATGTCCTCCCGATGGACAAAATCCTTTCCTCCCCTGCGGATCTGAATACAGTGATCCGGCGTTCCTACTATCAGGAACCGCTGAGGCTGCGCATCGTGGACAGGCGCAATGCCCTGGAAAGGGCCATGCTGCACTTTGCAAACTATGAGAAGAATACCACAAAAATAGATGACGACACCTATGAATGCCTCATTTATTACAACCAGGGCATGGAGACGGAACTGTTGATTGAGATCATGTCCTTCGGCCCCATGCTCACCGTGCTTGGAAATGAGCGATTCCTGAGCAGCCTGAAAGCGAGGCTACAGAGGCAGAGAAAGCTTGCTGCAGAAATGGTTTCCGCTCAAAGCATACAGACAGAGCAGTGATAAGCCCTGCCTGTGAATCACGAATACAGGTCATTCTGCCTTTACCCTATCCCATCCGACGGATCATCATATACTCATTTAGCAGTGTTCCGTCCTTTAAGCGGATCGCATTCGGGCGCACCCCGGAAATACGAAAGCCCATTTTTTCATACAGATGCCTTGCGCGGGTATTTCCCTCTATAAACTCCAGTTCCAATTGAAGAAGCCCCTCTCTCTCCTGCGCAATTCTGATCATTTCTTCAAACAGGCGCGTGCCGATACCCTGATTCCAATATTCGCCAAGGATTGCAATGGCGACAGATGCCCTATGCATTGTTTTTAGTTTATTGTTAAAATTGATCTGGCAGTTTCCGGCGACCCTGCCATCTACAAGGCAAACCAGCATCGCATCATTTTCCGAAGCATTCAGACGTTCAAATAACTGCTTTTCACTTTCGTATGTATATTTTGCGCATTCTTCAGGATATCTCAATATAAAATCTGTCTCTCCCGCAGAAATAACAAGGTAATCAAGCATCCCCTGTATGTCTTCTTTCCTTGGGCTGCGAATCAATGCCTTTCGTCCATCTTTCATGTCAAACCATATATCTTCAATAATCATAATTTTTCTCCATTCCATTTCATTTTTCAAACACGCTCTAGTATAATCCACTCTAATTGCCCGTATGTTTGGCGCAGGATAAATTTTCATCCTGCAAGGCGGCTGAACGAAGCGATGCGGTGGCATCGTTGAGTGAAGCCAACGCAGTCAGGTGGAAATTTAGACAAGCGAAACATAGGGATCATTTAAGTGGATTATACTAGGCAATTGCAAAAGTCCGAATTAGAGTGACGCCTTCAGTCCCCTGCCAGTTCCTCCCAGAGTTCCTCATAGGGGCGGGGCTTCACCGGCTTCTCGCCCGCATATTCCGCGAACCGGCCTGTGATACGGGCAGGATCATCCAGATTTGCAAGCAGCAGTTCCAGGGCGTTCCGCAGCGGCGTCACACCGTCATGGACCAGATAGGCAGGAACAGTCCGCCCCTGGAAAGTGTCTTTTGGATACTTCCTCCCCTCCACGTCCATATATGTCCCGGTATCCGCCACATGATACTGCACAGTCCGCTTTTCCTCCTCCAGCCAGGCCATCAGGAAACGACCTCTCTCCTGAAGCAGGACGATGTGTTTTCTCCTGCCCGCTTCCCCGCCAAAGGTCAGGCGCATTTTGCAGAATCCTCCCTCTAAAAATCCAATCATCATCTGCTGCAGCCTGCCCCGCCTGGCCTGGTCAACCTCCAGCTTTTCCACACTGCCCCGCTCGTCCACACGGGCAGCGGATTCCGGATACATGAGAAAGTAGAACGGGGCATCCGGACGGTTATGGGCGCGTTCCATGGGGAAATCAGCCAGAAGCTGTTTGTCCAGGTTATATTTGCTCCTCCCGTTGGAAACATTAATGGCATAATCCCAGATCCCACCCGCCATGTAATCCACATTGCCGGGCCAGCTGACCTGCCTGAAAATCACATCCAGCCGTCTCCTTATGCTGGAAAAGCTTCTGTGTATCACCAGGTTGAACAGCTTCCCCTGGCGAAAAGGAACGAATTTCAGCCTGCCGTCCGTCCTGCCGTACAGATCCGGTCTCTCCAGGAGGGCAAAGGATTTTGCCCGGAAGTCGTCAAAGTAGAGACAGACGTATCCAAGGCTTCCTTTCATGAACACCAGGGAGCGTCTGGCCTCATAATCCTGTTCCTCCCCCACTGGCGGTACTATATTCCAGGACAATTCCAGCCGTGTCAGCCGATCATTGGCGAACTGAGTCAGCAGTTCCTCCAGTTTTTCCCGGGTGACGGCTTTCCCCGGTATCCCCCCTGTCTTCTGTTCTGCCCTACCGGCAGACTCACTTGTCTTCCGTTCCGCTCCACTGGCTGTCCCGTCTGGCTCCGCTCCTGCCCCACCGGCAGACTCACTTGCCTTCCGTTCCGCTCCACTGGCTGTCCCGTCCGTCCCCATCTCCGCCTCGCTGTCTGCTTTCCCCAGGAGTTCCACAGGTCTGCTCCAGAAAGCCATGGCATCCTGCTCCCTGGAAATCGCATGAAGGTCAGGCATGGCATACACCGCATCCGGCAGATTCACCAGCAATTCCATGGGAAGCCGGGGCGGCGCTATCGTTTCCTCCAACATCTGCCTGGCCAGGGTTATCGCCTCCCGGGCATCTGCCACATCCTCCCTCCAACCGTCCCTCAGTCTCTGACGCCCGATCGGGAGCTGCTCGAACAGCAGCAGGGTCTGACTTCTCTCAATCCATTCGCAGCCGTAAAGATGTTCCGCATCCTCGGCAAACAGTTCGAATGGCAATACACTCTCCGGCGGCAGGGAACAGATCTCCGGCGGCTCGTCCTCTGCCCAGTCCCATCCCTGTCCGGCTTCTCCCGGCACAGGAAGGCTGCAAATCTGTCCCGCCAGGCAGGCAGCAATCCACTGACGCCCATCCTCAGGTGCGGCGGTATGCTCCAGACGTCTCAGGATCTCCCTTTTCACCGGTTCATATTGGTCATAAGTAGTCACAGTGACAGGAAGACACAGGAAAAAGGAATCCCCCTCCCCCAGACCTGCCACCTTCTCCCACGTCAGGCAGGGACGGTAAACCGGTTCCCCGTTCAGCAGGAACTCCATATAGCGCAGATGGAAACGGGCTTCCACGGTGTCCCCGCCAAGGGCAAAGACAGCCTGTCTGGGCGTGATTTCCTTCCCTGTCACCCCCAGGAATCCCCTGCTCCACTCAGGCAGATATGGCAGTTCGCGGTTCAGATATTCCAGCAGCCCACGGCCGGACTCCGGATCCCTGGCCTGGTAAAAGCCTGTATTCAGCCAATGACGGAAGAACGGGCTGCTTTTCAGGCTTAAGGGATCCTCTGATACCTCTGCTTCCCGGTCCCTTCGCTGGCGGTCTGCATGTTCCTGGTATTTCAGCATTTCCCTTGCCCGGTCGATGACCCGTCCGGCGCAGGGCGCACTCTCATGTTCCATATAAAACTGAATGACCTTCCTGAGGTAAAGATCACATCGATCCTCATTCACCCAGGTATGAAGCATTTCCTCCTCCACGAAACGGCGGTCCAGCAGTGCCCGCTGAAAGTCCGCCCGGGCGAAGAAATCCTCCGTCCTCCGGATATCCTCTTCCGTGGCTCCGGCATTTTCGCCATGAAGCTTACAGGTGCTGACGGCATAGGTATGGAACGCTTCCCGTAATTCCGTGAATTTTTCCCTCTGCTGGCCGGCCAGTTCCGGCAGCCGTTCCAGAATCAGTTCACGCAGGACGCCATAAAAAATTTTCTCACGCCCCATAATGGCAGTCTCCAGATTCAGCCTCTGCCAGGTAATACGGTATAGTTCCTCCGGCAATCCCTCCTGGCGGAAGAAATGGGCCATCAGCCGCAGACCGGCAGGATGACGCTCGTGATCCATATCTCCCCTCTGCTGGCATTTGTCCGTGATATAAATTGCCGCATAACAGCCTATGATTTCACTGTATTCCCCTATCTCCTGCTCGCTCCAGACATCCCTCTCCGCCATGGAAAGCAGGCGGCGGTACTCCGAGAAGCTTTCCGTTACCGCCAGTTCATTGCCCTTTGGATATTTAGGTGCCGGCCCTTTTGTGACAATCTCAAAAACAGACTGCAGCCCGTCAAATTGTGCCCCCATCCGTGTCTGGAACTGGAATTCCACCCTTTCACTTCCATCCGGATTACGATAGACAGACCTATGTACTGTAAACTGATACGCGACACACAGCCAGATCAGAAACTCCCGGTTCACCGGATATTCCGTTTCCAGCCGAGTGACATGTTCCAACAGCAGTGCAGTAAAGCGTCCATCCCAGGCTACATCCAGAAAGGCGTTAGAAGTAAAATAATCCAGCCACCGCTTCTGGTCTTTCCGCTGTCTGCCGGTATAGAGATCCAGAAAACTCCGGATGGCCTCATGGTCTGTATACGGATTGGGATCAGCCCCATATTTCGGGTTTTCCGCAAGTGCCCAGCCCTCATCCTCCGCTTCTGAGGCATATGGCTCTCCGACATCCTGTTCCGTGGCGTCCGCTCCTTCCGCATCCATCCCGGCCCTGTCCGCTCCGTCCGCACCTGTCCTGGCTCTGTCCGTTCCTTCCGCATCCGTCCCGGCCCTGTCCGTTCCTTCCGCATCCGTCCCGGCTCCGCCTGATCCTGCCGTGTCAGCCTTCCCCGCATCTGCCCCGGCATGGCCTGCTCCTCCCGCTCCCGAATCCGCAATGGAGCCGACGAAATCCCCGGTCTCTCCCTCCGCATAATCCATTGCCTCCCGATAGGCCTTCCGCAGCTTCAGAAAGCCCTCCGGATTCTCCTCGGGATGGCAGACCAGGGTCTTTTGGGCATAAGCCCGCCGGATAGCGGAAATGTCCCGGGTAGGCTCCAGTTCCAATATTTCCCAAAATCCACTCATAAACACATCCTCCATACTAATACATCATTGCATTAATTCCTGAGCAATCAGCACTCGCTGTTCACATCATTGCTGCGTTGTTGTCGGTCAACGATGCCACCGCATCGCCTCCCTCCGCCGCCTTGCATATGAAAATTCATTCTGCGTCATATGGCTAGTACTGCATTGCGGAAATTTCGATGAATTCAGCCCCCACTCTATGCGCCAGTGCTGCGTTGTCGTCAGTCAACGATGCCACCGCATCGCCTCCCTCCTCCGCCTTGCCCTGACACAAATATTGGGCACTGATATTCACCGTTATTTCCACAATGCAGTACTAGAAACTTATTTTTCGATGTACTAGCATACCCCGGATCCAGATGCTCGCCAAAAGACAGCGGCGGCGGTCAGTGTCCCTCCAATTGGCTGTGACCGCTATAGCATATCCGGTTCCTCCGGTTCATCACACCAGAATCCGTCGGCCAGGGGATCGGCCTCAGTCTGGGCCTCCAGTCGATCCAGCCGCTCCCTGATCCATTCATAATTCCGCTCCCGCCCGATCAGGTCTCCCTGTTCCATCAGCCGCTTCCAGTATTCGATCAGTCCCGCCGCCCTTTCCCGCCGTCGTCCTGTGGTCTGCTCATAAAGCCGCAGGGCGCGTTCCAGCAGAAGCTGTTCCCTTTGGGAACCCTGGGCTGCCAGCCGGATCTGATGAATCCGTTCCATGGCCTTAGCCGTTTCCTCCTCCGTCAGATGCAGGCCGGGATTGAGAATCAGCTTATCCCGGTAGTCACCGCCGCTGCTTTTGGCGCTGACATGGAGAATGCCGTCAATATCATATGTAAAAGTAACCAGGGCCGAGTGCTCTCCCGCCAGTCCGGGCGGAACCTGGACTTCCAGTTCCCCCAGCTTCAGATTATCCGAAACGTAATAGCCTTCTCCCTGATAGATTTCAAACCGCAGACAGGTCTGCTCATTATGTAATGTATAAAAGCGTTCCTGACGGCTGGCAGGCAGCATACTGCTGCGGGAAATCAGGACGGCCATGTGCGGTGTCCTGTCCCCGGCGTAACTGTATGTGGCAACCCCAAGGGAAAAAGGACAGACGTCGGTCATCACCAGATCCTGCAGGTCATCCGCCCGCTCCTTGATGCCCGCGCACAATCCTACACCCCTGGCCACGATCTCGTCAGGCTTTGCCGCCACATGGGGACGGCGGCCAAACAACTCCTCCAGGAAATCACCGAATACGGCCAGCCGGGAAGAGCCTCCCACCAGGATCACATCCTTGATCCGGCCTCTCCTCTCCCGATCCTTCATGACCCTTACGATCACATCCCGCACTCTCTGAAATACCGGCTCGCACAGCTGACGCAGCAGCTGATTGGTAAGGACAAGACTGTACTGCGCCTCTTCCTGCCGGACAGTGATGGTCACCGCCGGAACACCGGAAAAGCCGCCATTCGCTGTCTCCTTCCGGATGGAGACATCCGTCTCCAAAGTACCACACAACGCAGTCTTCTCTATCTCCTCCCGGATGGCAGCATCTGTCTCCGAACCGCCAGGCAATGACGCCTTCCCCGCATCCTCCCGAAAAGGAATGGCTGCCGAATCATTGGACAGCGCAATCTTCGCCGCTTCCGCCTGGCGGTAGAGGGACGCCCGCAGGGATGGCTCCAGCCGGTCCTCCGCCAGCCCGTTCTCTTTACAGAAATACGCCACTATCGCCCTGTCAATATCATTGCCTCCCAGCCGGTTATCCCCGGCAATTGCCGTAATCTCAATGATATTCTCAAAGCAGTCCACAATACTCACGTCCAGGGTTCCGCCGCCGAAATCCACGATCATCATCTGGCTGTCACCGCCCTGAGTGCTGTAGCGATGATAGAGGGCTGCTGCAGAAGGCTCGTTAATCAGCCGCTTCACAGTCAGCCCCGCCAGCTGCGCAGCCAGCTTCGTGGCACAGCGCTGGTCATCGTTAAAATAAGCGGGAACGCTGATGACCGCCTCCTCCACCGGCTCCCCCAGATACCGCCTGGCGTCCTCCAACAGCTGCCGGAGCACCAGGGCGGACAATTCCTCCGGCTTGAACTGCCGTGTTCCCAGGGTAAGCTTCTTTTCCGTCCCCATCCAGACCTTGAAAGAAGCCGCCGTGGCTTCCGGATGGGATATCAGCCGCTCTTTCGCTGCCGCTCCCACCAGAACAGAGCCGTCCTCCATCACACTCACCGCGCTGCTTGTCAAATACTCTCCCAGTTCATTGGGAATCAGTTCCGCCTGACCATTCCGGTAAACACAGGCCAGACTGTTGGTAGTACCCAGGTCAATTCCAATGATTGCCATATTTTCCTCCCTGTTTCCGCCGGATACATCTCTGATTTCTGAAACAAAGTGATTACCCCACATTCCTAACCCGGACAAGTCGGCATTTACCATTCTGCACAAAAATGTTTATTAGGGCCTAAGGACCTCTGGCAGATGCAGACGGAATTGAAATCGGACAAAGCTCTGTCTCTTTCTAAGAAAGCGCTGATAAACTCAGCGCTTTCCTCTATGTGATAATCAAAATCCAATATTCTTTTTTCATTATATACCATATACCGGGATAAGTATAGATATTTTTATACATAAATCATCCCCCTCATCCATCTACATTTTGTTCCTTTTCATATTGCTCCAATATCCGATGCAGTTCCTCCAACTCTTCCTCCGAGTGTTCATCCAAAGCGCCCCGGATTTCCAAATAATAATATTGTGACCCCCATCTTCTCAAGGTTCTTTATCCAAGACCAGGATATGTATATATTTCCCACCACCAGAGATATGAAACAGCAAATAAGATAAACACCCAGTAAACCTTCCGCAAAAATCCTTAGCATAATAGCATCTCCTTTTCAGTATACTCATTATCGTTTTTCAGAATGGCAATGTTGATAAATCAACCGTCTATAATTTGCGTCCAATGTCTCACTTTGACATGCGCATATAAATACATATATCATTATAGATATATTTGTAAGTATATTCAAGTAATATTTCTCAATCCATAATATGTTTAATAGGATGGATGCAAGAATGGTAAATTACAAACCGCTTTGGGAAATCATGAACAAACAGGGAATTACGACCTACACACTGATTAACAAACATGGGTTCAATCCCAGAACAATTAACAATTTAAAGCATAATAAAGGGATTACTGTTTACACGTTAGAACGTTTATGTATGGTCTTGAATTGCACACCCAACGATATTTTAGTATTTGAACCTGATCAATTTTAAAATACAACAATTGCAAGTCAGCACATTGCCTTGCAATTGTTGTATTTTGCAGAAAAGGCAGCCTGGTCCGACGCCATAGAACTGCATAGAAATGCAATCGAAGTCTCGCAGAAATAACCGTCCGAACGGTCACGGAGAATCCAGGGGACGCTGTGCCGGTTCATCCAGTAGATGACCGTCCTTGTCAAACCGGGAGCCATGGCAGGGACAGTCCCAGCTTTCCTCGTCCGGGTTCCATTCCAGCCTGCATCCCAAATGAGAACACCTTGTCCAGCGCTTCTCCCCCGTCTCCTCCTGCCTCTTCCAGGGACGGAGCCACCCTTTGGAAAGCCCCCTGACACTCTCTCCAATGTCCGTGATAAGGTTCCCCGCCGCCGCTTTGATCAGAAGCCGCTGCGGGGTGAACAGATTTTCATACTCATTTTCCCTGCCTGTCACCAGATCGGCCAGAAGCAGCGAGGCCGCCATGGCGGAAGTCATGCCCCATTTTTTATATCCGGTGGCCACATACCAGTCCCGGTTTCCAGCAAAGAAACCTCCCAGGCCGGATGAACCATGTCCCTTCCTGCCGTCTCCATTTTCACCAGCTCCGGAATGCTCCTCATTTCCCGTCAGGCAGGAATACCTTCCCACAAACGGAATCCCGTCATGGGGCATACAGTCCTGGGCTGACCAACGGCCGACCGCCTGGCTGTCCTTATAATATTTCCGGGCAATCCCTTCAAGGCTGGCATAGGCGCCGCCCCGCACATTCCTGCCGGTCCTGTGGGAATTTCCTCCCAGCAGCAGGATATCCCCCGCACTCCGGAAAGATAGGCCGTCCGCATCCGCGCTGTAATACATTCCGTTTAAGCGCCCACACCCCGCCAATGCCAGCACGTAACTGCGCTCCTGATGCTGACGCAGGAAATACATTCCCGGAAAATTGACAATGGGGTAATGGGTGGCAAAAATGATGGTCTGCGCCGACACCTTTCCCCCGTCAAAGTAGACAGCGTTTCCACTCACCTTCTTCACCGGCGTATTTTCATAGATTTCCAACCCCTCCGCCTGGGCACGGATAAATTTCAGTGGATGGAACTGCGCCTGATTTTCAAAGCGGACCGCTCCTTCTGTGGGAAAAGGCAGCTCGCTGACTGACACCATTTCCGCAGCAATGCCCAGGGCTTTCGCCGCCTCCGCCTCCTGCCTCAGCAGATCCGTATTTACTGTTGAATACAAATAAGCTGGCAGACGCCGGAAATCACAATCTATCTGCCGCTCCTCTATCATGTCCTCATAGGCATCAATGGCCTCCTGATTCGCTCTCGCATAAAGCTTTGCCCGTCCAAATCCTGTATCACTGATCAGACTATGATAAAAGAGACCGTGCTGGCTGGTGATTTTTGCCGTCGTCCGCCCGGTCTGCCCTCCGGCGATCCTTCCCGCCTCCAGGACAGTCACCTGTTTTCCCCTGCGCTGTAAGTGACATGCTGTGAGAATCCCTGTCATTCCCGCACCGATCACCACGACCTCCCGCTCCAGGAGGCCCTCCGCCCTCTTTCTTTCCGGTATTACAATGTTCTCTCTCCAAATCGATTCCATAGAAAAAGCTCCGTTCTCATCAATACATACCACAGTATTGACAAAAACGGAGACATCTAATCATGGGCAATCTATGGGCATATAAGTTTCCAGATACTCCGTAACCTTTTCCATATAGACCCCATACAATTTGTTATCGTTCTGGAGGCCGTGGCCGGAGTGGGGAAATACAATGTACTCATGGGGAACATGGTGCTCCGTCAGGGCTGCATCCAGCCGCCTGGACGCGCCAAAGGCCTGCACCCTGTCCCATGCGCCATAGGCGCATACGGTGGGCACGGAATTTTCATCGATCCACATGGCCGCGGAAATGTCCTTCACCCGCTCCAGGTACTCGCCCGTTGCAAACATATCCGCTGTGATCTCCTTCCCGGACATGGCATAAAAAAGTCCTGCAACTCCACTGTAATCCGTGTCGGGATCCACAGGCTGCGGATGGTCGGGATCGACCCCCATATTGATCCAGTCCTCCAAATAGAAACAGGACGGTCCCACCGCGCCGAACACCATTTTCACCGGAACAGGTGATACCTCCGCGTCCCGGTATGCGTACAGCATGGCAAGGGCATGGCCTGCGGAACCGCCCGCCACTGCCATTTCATCAATATGGTAGCCCAGCTTTTCCGCTTCGGCAATCACAGAGGGAATACTGTCCCTGATCTCCACGGACTGGGTATAAACATTGGCCTGGGGATTTTCCTCACTGAACAGGGTGTAATTGATGCCCGCCGCCACATAACCTTTGGCGCAGAGCCACTGGAGCATTTCCGCATCACCGCTCTTGTCGCCGCTTGTGAAACCGCCCGCATGGAGGTAAATCACCAGGCCATAATGCTCCCTGCCGCTGTCTGCGGGAACATAGAGATCGAACCGGTTGGCTTCGCCGTCCCCATAGGAGAGATCCGTGTAAACCGTTCCCACTGTGCTGTCCCAATGGGTCACATACTTTCCCCCAAAGGGATCTACCGTCATCTTCAGGATGGCGGAAATAATAAATGACGCAATAAATGCGCCCATATAGATGAATCCCCACATAATGCGCCCTTTCTTCCCTGCTCTCTCTTTCCTCATAAAAAATTTCCCCCAAGCAGCGTGCCTCCCAGCAGCAGATTCATGACTGCCCTCACCGCCAGCCTCCCCAAAACAGCGGCGACAATCATTACAATGACCAGAATAAGAACGCGCCTTTGTGTTAACGTCATCTAAAATCTCCTCCCTTGACAGAATGATTTTCCTGTGTTACATTAGTTAAAATTCTTTGATGCTACAAATGTATCAGCAACACAAATGTAACAGCAGAACCATCTTTTGTCAATGGGAGCAGGGAAAATGGAACAGAAAGCAAAAAGTGTTTCACCGTTTAGCAATCAGAGCCGTAACGCTTACGTGACAGAGCATCTCACGGATGCCCTGTTGGCGCTGCTGGCGGAAAAACCGGTCAATGAAATCTCCATCAGTGAATTATGTGACGCCGCCGGGGTGGGCAGGACATCCTTTTACCGCAATTATGAAGCAAAGGAGGATATTCTCAAGGCGCATGTGAAGCACTTATTCCATGACTGGACGAAGGAATGTGAACAGACCCCGGAACTTCCTTTGGGCAGATTGATTTATCTGGTGTTCTCACACTTTGAAGCGAATTATGAATTTTACGGCTTGCTCAATCAACGAGGCTTAACTTATCTCCTGAAGGACATTCTTCTGGATCAGTGCGGCTTTAACCCGGAGCAGGAAGTGGCAGCGGCTTATTCCTCCGCCTATGTGGCTTTCTTCCTGTATGGCTGGATTGAGGTCTGGTTCCGGCGCGGCATGAAGGAGACCGCTGCCGAACTGGCAGGCTACCTGAGGAATGAGCCGCAGTTTCCTATATGACCCAAAAGCGCTCCGGAAGCCCGGAGCGCTTTTCGATCACTTTCCTTACTATACAACCAGTCCTTTTATACCGTCTGGTGCTTCCCAATATAGACAGGGAACGTATCCGTACCTTTCATGGATTTTCCGGCGGAAACCGTGACATTCTTGTCCATCACAAGATACTCCACATCCGCGCCCGCCTCGATCACGGAATCCTGCATCAGAATACAGTTCTTGACCTTCGCGCCCTTTGCGACCTTGACGCCACGGAACAGAATGCTGTCCTCCACCTCACCCTCGATCACGCAGCCGTCAGCCACCATCACATTCTGGACTTTCGCGCCCTCGATATACCTGGTCGGATTGTCGTCACGGATCTTTGTGTATATCTGCTGCCCGGCGAACAAAGCATCCAGGTTATGGTCATCCAGCAGCTTCATATTTTCGTCAAAGTAACTCTTCATATCACAGATACGCGCCACATATCCGTCGTATTTATATGCCTGGATATTCAGCTTATTCAGCTGCGGCATCAGGACGTCACGCTCGAAATAAATCTGTCCGCGGACAGAAGCCGTATTGATCAGTTCGATCAGTTTCTCACGCTCCAGGACAAACATGCTCATTGATAGATTCTGGATTCCTGTCTTTTTGGAATTTACATAAATCTGTGTTACCCTGCCGTCCTCAATACCCAGCGTATAATAATAAGCAAGCCCGCTTTCCTCGATTTTCATCATGCCGGCCGGGATCTCCTGCTCATTATAAGCCATGGTCACGTCCGCGCCGCTCTCTATGTGTGCCTTGATCAGGGCATTGAAATCAAAATTCACCACAATATTGGTATCGGTCAGCACCACATACTTTTCCTTCTGGTTCCGCAGGAAACCAAGAATACTGGCAATCGCACCCACACGGCCTGTATAAGGCTTTACGCCTTTCTCCACAAAGGGCGGGAAGATATGCAGACCGCCATTCTTGCGGACCAGATCCCACTCACGGCCGGAACCAAGGTGATCCATCAGGGAATGGTAATTGTTGTTCACCATAACCGCTATATTGTCAATATCACAATGTGCCATGCTGGACAGGATAAAATCAATCAGACGGTAACGGCTGGCAAAGGGAATAGAAGCCATCAAACGCACGTTTACCAGATCGGGAACCAACACATCATAACTGTTGGGGAATACAATGCCAAGTGCACTTGTGTTTGAATTTACCATTCTTCTCCACCGCCTTCCACGTTCTTTCTCACCATAGCTTTCGGGCCTACCTTCGCATTGTCGCCAATCGTAACGCCCTCGCCTACGGTCGCAACACCGTTCTCCTCCTCCGTAGGCATCGCGCCCACTACGGCATTCTCACCGACGGTAACATTCTCCGCCACAATACAGTGCTTTACGACAGCGCCGGACTTGATGACCGTGCCGCCCATCACTACCGCGTCCTCTACCACGGCGCCTTCTTCCACCCTGACGCCTGCGAACAGAATGGAATGCTTTACCTCGCCTTTCACACGGCAGCCGTCTGTGATCATCGAATTCTCCACCACCGCGCCGGCGCTGATCTTATGTCCGGTCATACCGCTGTTACGGCTGTAGATCTTCCAGTCTTCGTCAAACAGATTGATTCCGCTGTGTTCGGGATCCAGAATCTCCATGTTGGCCTCCCACAGGGAAGAAATGGTTCCTACATCCTTCCAGTAGCCGTCAAAGTGGTATGCATACATCCGGCGGTTGTCCTTGAGAAGGTTGGGAATAATGTTATTACCGAAGTCATTCTCGGAATTGGGATCCGCCTCGTCCTCCTCCAGATATTTCTTCAGGATGTCCCAGTTAAATATGTAGATACCCATGGAAGCCAGGTTGGACTTGGGATTCTTGGGTTTCTCCTGGAATTCCGTGATCCGGTCGTCCCCGTCCGCCACCATCAGGCCGAAGCGGGAAGCCTCCTCCCAGGGAACCTCCATGACAGCCACGGAAAACTCCGCGTTCTTCTCCTTGTGGAATTTCAGGAAATCGCTGTAATCCTGCTTGCAGATCTGGTCGCCTGACAGGATGATGACATACTCCGGATCATACCGCTCGATAAAAGAGATATTCTGGTAGATCGCGTTCGCCGTCCCCTTGTACCAGTCGGAACCGCTTGCCTTCTGGTACGGAGGCAGCACATGCACCCCGCCATAAAGACGATCCAGATCCCAGGGCTGGCCATTGCCGATATACTCATTCAAGACCAAGGGCTGGTACTGAGTCAGGATACCTACCGTGTCAATCCCCGAATTGACACAGTTTGACAGCGGGAAGTCAATGATACGATATTTCCCGCCAAACGGAACTGCCGGCTTCGCAAGCTTCTCGGTCAAAGCGTACAGACGGGATCCCTGTCCGCCGGCCAAAAGCATTGCAATCATTTCTTTTGCCATAGTATACCCTCCTAAATAATATTCTTATCTAGGATTATACCATAAACTCCCATTATATGTATAGGGAATCATGGCAAAATTTCAGACAAAAAACAGCAGGGCAGATCGTTTTCACACTTTTTATTTCAGCCGGAAATTCTTCTATTTCAATATTGGCATATTGCATTTCATAATATATAATGTATTTAGTCCAGACAATAATTAGTCCAGACAATAATTAGTCTGGACACTAAGGATGAATGACTAAAAAAGAAAGGAGAGGTAGAAGGATATGACAGATAAGCAGCTGGAAGTTATCATGAATCTCGTAGCCGATAAATTTGAAGGTTGTAAGGATATGGAGGAAGTCAGGAAGGCCATCCAGGAGGTCAGGGAAATGGCGAAAAAGGAAAGGTCTGAATAAATCCTGGAATAAAAACGGGAAACCCTGCGGACAGGGTTTCCCACATTCTTGTTTGTGATATACATTTCCGCAACTCTGTACGAGCCACTAAGGAAACGATGATGAAAGCGCTTCCCTAGATCCTGTGCGGCCATCCGCAGACCTGGACATGCCGCTCTCAGTCCAGTTCCACCAGTTCGTATTCCCTGCTGCCCACGCCCAGATCCGCCGCAGCCTCAACGGTATGCACGCCGTTTTTGGACTCGATCCTCTCCAGGAGATGATCCCTGCCGGGATCCTTGGATGCATAGACCAGATCAAGGCACGCCTGATCCAGCGCCACAGGATCCGTGGAGGAAAGGATTCCGATATCCGCAATGGCGGGATCCTCCGCCACGGCGCAGCAGTCACAGTCCACGGACATATTTTTCATGACATTCACAAAGACAATGTTCTCCCCGAAATGATCCACAATGGTCTTGCTGGCATCCGCCATTGACTCCAGGAAGGAATCATGATCCGATGTCCAGAAGGCGTCCACATCTCCCACGCCGTGAATATAAGCTTTACCGTGTGAAGATGCCAGGCCGATGGAAATATTTTTCAGCGCGCCGCCAAAGCCTCCCATGGGGTGTCCCTTGAAATGGGACAGCACCAGCATGGAATCATATTTCTCCAGGTTCACTCCCACAAAATTCTTCTGGATCTTCTTTCCCCCGGGCACCAGCAGTTCTATCTCTCCCTCGGCATCCAGGATATCCACATCCGCGATCCCTGTCCAGCCATGGAGCTTCATGGTCTCCCAATGCGCCTCTGTGGTGTTTCTCTTTCCCTCATATGCGGTATTACACTCTACAATCGTACCCTTCACATGGTCGATGACCGGTTTCATAAAGTCGGGGCGCAGGAAATTCTGATTGCCCACCTCGCCGGAGTGCAGCTTGACTGCCACCTTCCCCGGAAGCTTCACACCCATAGCCTCATACATCCGGATCATCGCCTGGGGCGTGATCTCTTTCGTAAAGAAAACCTTTGCTTTTGACATATTGAACCTCCTGTCTAAATGTTTCCAACCACACAGCTGGAAATGTTTGTTATTGTACGCGCCCCCCTGTAAGCCATAGTACCATACGCTGCCGTCCCCGGTCAAGCTACAGGTCTTCGCAGGCGTGCGGAAACCGCGCCCGCCCGGTTATGTATCTGTAGAAGGTATCCGCCGCAGGACTCCTCCTCCGTTCCCTGTCCAGGGCGATCTGTACGGCACGCCCGGGAATCCCGCAGCAGAGTTGGATATGCACCAGCTTCCCTTCCGCCAGCAGGGGTGCTGCCAGCTTTTGCGGCACAAAGCCGACCCCCAGGTTATTCTCGATCAGCGGCAGCATAAGGCCGGATGTTTCGACTTCCATATCGGGCTCCAGATCCAGCCTGTTTTCTATAAAGAAATTCTGATACAACTCATAGGTTGCGCTTCCCCTGCCCAGACCTATCCACGGATATCTCCTGACATCCTCCAGCTCCATTGGCTTTTCCGCCAGGGCGGCATACTGTGTCCCCCCTACCAGTATCTCTTCAAAGTCCAGGGCTTTTACACAGGAGACCGTTCCGGGCGTCTCAAAGGGCGTGGTGATCAATGCCAGGTCAACCCTGCCGCTGACAAGATGTCTGATGGTCTCCGGAGTGGTATGGTTATGGATCCGGATCCGGATACCGGGGTACTCCTGCTTAAAATCGCGCAGCACATTCAGCAGGAAAAGGTGCAGGGCCGTCTCCGTTGTGCCGATCTCCACAGTACCGCAGCCCTGCGAACCCCTTGAAAATATTTCTTCCTGGGCATCCAGCAGATGTCTGCAGGCAACCTCCACATGGGAATAGAGACGCTCCCCCTCCTCCGTCAGGCTGATCCCCCTCGCCTCGCGGAGAAACAGCCTGCAGTCCAGCTGCGCCTCCAGCAGCTTCATCACCCGGGTCACGTTGGGCTGGCTGCTCCCCAATGCCCTGGCAGCCTTTGTGATGTTCCCGTATCTTGCCACATAATAAAATATCTTATAGTATTCAAAATTAACATCCATAAGCTTTTTATATTTCTCCAATATATTATATATATTTTTCATATCTGACAAGGCGTATTATAATACACTTTCGGAGAGATGTAAACCTGCCGGATGCTATTGGAAAGGGGATATGATAATGAATAAAGATCTGACAACAGGAAAACCGGAAACGGTATTATGGAGATTCTGCCTTCCGCTGTTTGGAAGCATTGTCTTCCAACAGCTCTACAATATTGCGGACAGTCTGGTGGCCGGTAAATTCATCGGGGAAAACGCCCTTGCCGCCGTGGGAAACAGCTATGAGATCACACTGATCTTCATCGCCTTTGCCTTTGGCTGTAATATGGGCTGCTCCGTCATCGTCTCGCAGCTTTTCGGGGCAAAAGATTACGGAAGACTGAAGACGGCAGTGTCAACAGCCTGTATTTTCAGCGCCCTGCTCTGCGGAGTTCTGATGCTGACCGGTATTTTCGCATGCAGCCCCCTGCTTCGGCTGATCCGCACACCCCAGGAGGTATTTTCAGATTCACAGCTGTATCTGGACATTTATATCTGGGGACTGCCTTTTGTATTCTTTTACAATATCGCCACGGGCATTTTCTCCGCCCTGGGCGATTCCAAGACACCCTTTTATTTCCTGGCCGTGTCCTCCGTGTCCAACATTGCCGTGGATATCCTGTTCGTAAAAGCCTTTGACATGGGAGTCGCAGGCGTGGCATGGGCGACCTTCCTCTGCCAGGGGGCCAGCTGTGTCCTGGCGGTCCTCGCCGTCTGGAAAAGGCTTGGACAGATCCAGGCCCAGGGGAAGGCACAGCTGTTTGACTGGAGCCTCCTGAAGAAGATCCTGGTGGTCGCCATCCCCAGCATCCTGCAGCAAAGCTTTATCTCTGTGGGAAATATCCTGATCCAGAGTGTGATCAATGGCTTCGGTCCTTCTGTCATGGCAGGCTATTCCGCCGCGGTAAAGCTGAACAATCTGGTGATCACATCCTTCACCACCATCGGCAACGGCATCTCCAACTTTGCCGCCCAGAACCTTGGTGCCCGCAAATATGAACGCCTCCGTGAGGGCTTCCGCGCCGGTATCAAAATGGTATGGTGCCTGTGCATCCCCTTCTGCATCCTTTACATATTCTTTGGCAGATATCTGCTCCTGCTCTTTATGGAAAAGGGGTCTGCCGCCGCTCTCATGACCGGCAGGCAGTTTCTGTGGATCCTTTCCCCCTTTTATTTCGTGGTATCCGCCAAGCTGGCTGCAGATGGCATTCTCCGGGGAGTCAGCGCCATGGGGCAGTTTATGGCCGCCACCTTCACGGACCTGATCCTGCGCGTGGTCCTCGCCTTTCTCCTCTCCGGCTGGACCGGTTCCCCCATGGGCATCTGGTGCGCATGGCCCATCGGCTGGACGGTGGCCATGGCGCTCTCCGTTTTCTTTTACCGCAGGAAATGCCGGGACATGCGGTAAAAGGAATGCCAAATTGGCAACCCATGGATCATATCCTATTGACTTTAAGCTCCTTCCCCTACTAAAATGATGTAGTGGAACAAATCATATAAGGAGCAATATCGTATGGAGCGTATTCTGATTATTGAGGACGAAAAGGATGTCAATCAGCTATTGGCACAGCATTTACAGGACAATGGATATGAAACCGTATCCGTCCGGGATGGGCTTGAGGGTATCAGGCAGCTGCGCGGCCAGCGCTTTGACATGGTATTGCTGGATCTGATGCTCCCCTACAAGAGCGGGGACGAAGTGTTAAGGGAAATCCGAAAGGACTGTGACATTCCGGTCATTGTGATTTCAGCAAAAGACCTGGTGGGCACAAAGATCGACCTGCTGACATTAGGGGCAGACGATTATATCACAAAGCCCTTTGACCTGGGGGAAGTAACCGCGCGGGTCGTTTCCAATCTGCGTCGATACCATATGAAAAACCGGAAAAAGCTGCTCTCCTATCAGGAATTGACTCTGGATACCGAGAGCAAGACGCTCACGGTCAATGACGCTGAGCTGGAACTGACGGCAAAGGAATACGGCATCCTGGAATTACTGCTTCAGTCCCCAGACAAGGTCTTTTCCAAGGCATACCTCTATGAGACGGTCTGGGGATATGAATACCTGGGCGACGAGAATGTCATCAAGACACATATCAGCAACCTGAGGGCCAAGATCAAAAAGCACAGTGGAACCGAATACATTGAAACCGTGTGGGGACTGGGATACCGGCTTTCAAAATAGAACTTAACCTTTTCTTTACAGATTGGCGCAGCTTTCCCGATTTTCTTAACGTTTATCAAACCTTTGGGGGCTATACTTTCCGTCATAAGAAATCATTCTTTAAAACCTACATAACGGAAAGGAAATGTTACAGTCCGGCAGAATGAGACTGTGACAGGGAAACAAATCATGGGCAATCTTATTTTGGAGACAAGGGATTTGTCAAAACAGTACAAATCCCAATGGGCATTAAACCATGTCAACCTGAGCCTGCAGCAGGGAAAGATTTATGGCCTGATCGGAAAAAACGGCGCCGGGAAGACCACACTGATGCGGATGATCGCAGGGCTCGGGTTTCCGACGCAGGGCAGCATCCTGCTCTTCGGCACAGAAAACCGCAGCGGACTGGAAGCAGCGGGGAAACGCATCGGCTCCCTGATCGAAGCCCCGGGACTGGTGGCAGGCATGTCCGCAAAGGAAAATATGCGCCTGCAATGCCTGATGAAGGGCATACCGAATTATGAAATCGAAGAGAAGCTGCTGGAACTCGTCGGACTGAAGGATGCCGGAAAAAAGAAGGTCAAAAACTTTTCCCTTGGAATGAGACAGCGGCTGGGAATTGCCACCACCCTGATCGGTAATCCCGACCTGCTCATGCTGGACGAACCCATCAACGGCTTAGATCCCGCCGGTGTCATTGAGATACGAAATCTGGTCAAAAAACTAAGTGAATATGAAAACAAAACCATTCTGGTCTCAAGCCATAACCTTCCGGAACTGTACCAGGTCGCCACGGATTTCATCATTATCCATGAAGGTGAAATCCGCCAGGTCCTCTCCCACGAAGAGCTGGATGACCGGTGCCGATCCTATCTTTCCCTGGAAGCCGTCAATGCAAATCAACTGACAGCCGTACTGGAGGAAAAGCTGCGCACCCGGAACTTCCAGGTAATGCCGGACAACAGCATCAGGCTGTTTGATTTTCTGGATGAAAGGGAACGGTTGGCACAGGTACTGCATGAAAATGACGTCATTCTCACAAAAATTGCCGTGTGCGGGACAAGCCTGGAGGATTATTTTATGAATGTGATCGGAGGAAATAAAAATGCTTAGTTTATTACGCTGTGAATGGTATCAGGTGCGGAAATCGCTGCCTTTGAAAATTGTGGTTATCATTATGGTGGCTGTATCCATCGGATTCGGATCCAGCTTTATAGCCCCGGACAATGTGTCGTATCTCAAGACATTAAACAGGATGTATGAGCTCTATTTCGGAGGCGTTATATGCGCCGCAATGGAGGACGGCGCAATGGTTCTGCTGCTCGCCAGTTTAGCTGCAGGATGGATGATCGGCGGGGGCTTCGAGAACCGTGTGATCCAGGAATCCATCTCCTATGGGAAAAAACGGAGCACTGTTTATCTGGCTAAAATGTTGGTGTACTCTGCTACAGTGACGGTACTCTGTCTGGTCTACTGGTGTGGGACAGCGCTTCCGGCAGGGTTCAAGAACGGCCTTGGCACAGCGGATATCTGCGGAAATTTAACCCAGGTTCCCTATATTATAGGGATGATTGCCGCCGGCAGCGCTGCATATGCCAGCCTGTTTACAATCTGCGGCATTATCGCATTCTTTGTGCGGAAAATCGGAACCACAATGGGCATTTGCCTTGCAGCCATTTTAGTCGGAGGAAATCTTCTGGCATCCATCCTTCCCGAAGAAGTCATAAAGTTCGTCAATTACACCCCGCTTGGGTTATATCGCCACGTACTGAAATTAGACGTGACCTTGTCTGATCTCTGCCAGACAGTTGGGATCAGCCTGATATGGATTATCCTCTTTGGGACGGTTGGATATCTGAAATTCCGAAAGACGGAGTTAAAATAGAGTAAAAATCAGGGAGGGGACGATGAAACTGGCAGTTCTTGTCATCAGTGTGTTATGGATTGTTCTTATCATCTATTTTGTGGGGCTGAAACTGCAGCTGCGCAGCCTAAGACGTCAACTGGAATACCGGGTCAACGCCCCCATCAAGAAACCACTCTCACTGGAAATACAGGATAACGACCTGATGGCAATGACTGCCGCCTTCAATCAGATCTTCAGACAGGACGAGGAGTTCCGCCAGATCCAGAACAGGAACGAAAATGAATACAAGGAATTGATCACCAATATTTCCCACGATCTGCGGACTCCCCTGACCGTCCTGAAGGGATATCTGCAGCTGCTGGAGCGCTGTGAGATCGATGATACAGGCAAAGAGTATCTGTCCGTCTGTTTCCGGCATACGGATGAATTGGAGCAGCGGATCAGGCAGTTTTTTGAATACTCCTACTGGACGAACCAGGAGCAGGAGCCGCAGCTGAAATTATGTAACATCACCAACCTGATCGTCGATACCATGACAGATTTTATACCAATGTTTGAAGAAAAGGGGCTCACCATGCGCCTGGCTCAGGACACTGTCTGCAAGGGACTGGCGGAGGAAGAACTGCTCGGGCGGGTGATGCAGAATCTTCTCAAAAACTGTCTGCAATACTCTGTGGGGGAAGTGGTGGTTTCCATCACACAGGACACAGATACATCTGCGCCACTTCCTTATGGCCACGCACCCAAGAGCCGCATCCGTGTCTGTGTCCAGAATCCCATTGCCAGGGATTCCGGTCTGGATCCCGACAGGATATTCCAACGGTTCTATGTGGAGCGGAAAGAGCGCAACCATTCTACCGGTCTGGGATTGTCCATCGTGAAACTCCTGGTGGAAAAAATGCAGGGGGAGGTATTTGCCATACGCGATGAAAACCTGCTGCGTATTGGGTTTTATCTCCGGGGAACGCTTTGACCGACTCGCCGAAATAGCGACACAAAACACCTAAATCCAGGATATCCTTAATCTTTTGAAGGATTACGGGGAGATTCCGGATGCCTTGGCGGAAAAACTCCACACCGCCTGCCTTCCCTAACCAGAAATGCGTACTCCTTATTGGGTATCAGGTGCCCCAAATCATGAACCACCAGCACTGCTGGTGGTTTGTTGTTGGCTCTACGGGCTGTTTTCTTCCAGGTAGATCTCAAATGCCGCATCGTCCCCCGCCATCCAGGGAAGCAGGATCCCTCCTGCCATGAGCGCCGCCCCTGTATAGACGGCACCGCTCTCCCTGTCACGGTAATAAGCTTCCCCGTCCAGCCCCGCCAGGCGCACCCTTCTCCTCAGGGAATTCGGCACTGCCCGGAAGACCACTCCATGCACCAGCGCCTGCTTCCGGTCTTCGGAAACCCAGGACCACACCGACATACCGTCCTCAAAGGGATTGCTGAGACGATAATACCCGCCGTCATGAATCAGCTTCCGGTATCCTTTATACTTTCTCACCTGCTCCGCGACCTCCGCCTTCTCCTCATCGGTCAGGCAGTTCAGATCCAGCTCATAGCCAAAGCTCCCCGCCATGGCAACGATCCCCCTGGTCTGCAGCGGAGTCGTCCTGCCGGTCTGATGGTTGGGCACGGCGGACACATGGGAGCCTACCGCAGAGACAGGGTAAAAAAAGCTGGTTCCATATTGGATAAAACATCTTTCATAGGCATCCGTGTCGTCACTGCACCATATCTGCGGACAATAATAGAGCATTCCCGCGTCGAAGCGCCCGCCGCCGCCGCTGCAGCCTTCAAACAGCACTTCCGGGAAATCCTCCGTCAGCCTTTCCAGAAGACTGTATAAACCGAGGACATACCTGTGGGGCATTTCCATCTGGCGGGGTCCCGGAAGCCCCGCCGTATACCAGTCGCAAATGCTCCTGTTCATGTCCCATTTCACATATTCTATATGATTCTCCCCCAAAATTTTACTGATCACCTGATATAAATAATCCGTCACTGCCGGATTGGACAGATCAAGGATCAGCTGATACCGCCCTCTCACAGGTTCCCTTCCGGGAATCTGAATGGCCCAGTCCGGATGTTCCCTGTAAAGCCTGCTTTCCTCCGACACCGCCTCCGGCTCAAACCACAGCCCGAATTTCATTCCCATCCGATTCACCTGTGTGATCAGGTTCTGCAGGCCGCCCTTTAGCTTCTTCTCATTGACAAACCAGTCTCCCAGCCCGGAATTGTCGGAGTCCCTCTCCCCAAACCATCCGTCGTCCAGCACCAGCATATCGATTCCCAGCTCCGACGCCTGCCTTGCTATCTCTAAAATCTTCCCCTCGTCAAAATGAAAATAGGTGGCCTCCCAGTTATTGATCAGAACCGGTCTTTCCGCCAGCTGATATCTGCCCCTGCACACATGATTCCTGATCACGGAATGGAACTGCTGTGACAGCCTTCCCATCCCTTCCGCGGAACAGGACAGGATTGCCTCCGGCGTGTAAAAGCTCTCCCCGACCTCCAGCCTCCACGAAAAAGTGTCCGGCTGGATTCCCATCACAAGGCGCACCTGGTTCAGCTGATCCTTCTCAATGCATGCCTGGAACCCGCCGCTGTACATCAGCGCCGCGCCGATACAGAGGCCGGTGCTTTCCGTACAGGAGCTCTCGCACAGGAGCACCGACGGGTTCTGCTGGTGGCTGGAAGTCCCCCTTCTGCTGCCGCACTCCTGGATACCGTGTATCAGCGGCGCACGCTCCACCTGGCGCTCCATATTGTGGCGCCCGTGGAAATGTACCCATTCCCAGTCGCCGCAGGGGACGTCCAGACACAGGCTGTGCGCACTGTTCACGGTCACGGCGTCCTTTCCGGCGTTCACGATGACCGCACTCCGCGTGATCACGTCAATCCGCTCCAGGACACCATATCTTAAAATAACCTCCACCCCGGACGCCCGGTCGCCCAGGACGATCTCCAGCGTTTCCGCCTCATCCTCCCCCGCATACACCGCGGGAAGCCCCGGGATGGAATATTTGCCCTTTGTCAGACGGTATTCCCGGAACCTGAGATCCAGCGCGGTACTGCCGTCGCCGTGGGTAACAGAGACTGCGGAAACCCTGAAATCGCCCGCCCCCGCCGCAGCATACTCCAGGGGCAGCGTATCCAGCGAATAATCCCTTCTGTTACCCGCATCATAAGGGCTCCCCGAAAAGCCCACATCAGGATAATCCAACAGATAGTCCATACGGCAGCCTGTTTTTTCCCCATACCAGAGGTGATACAGCACACCGTATTCATCCGTCTTCATCTGGTACAAGGTATTCTGGGTCTCAATCGAAAAAATATTGTCCTTCACCTTAACCGCCATAGCTTTATTTCCTTTCAATAGTTCTCTATATTTTCTCCCCTATCTTACCAATTCTACTGTTGGAATGCAAACAAAAAATCCCATGGAACTCTGTTCCCGGAAGAACGCTGTTCTTGCGTTCTTCAGTGTGAGATTTAGAACTTCCCGTCATGCCGGCACAAACAATCCGTGAACTTGGAGCAAGTCCGGAAGAATCGCTCCGGCGATTCTTCCAGGCGAAACTTAGATTTTCTTGGGCATCGCTTTTTGATGCCTTAGAAAATCTTTTCGCCTTTCACACTTATCCCTTTACCGCTCCGTTTGCCACGCCGCTCAGGATCTGCTTCTGACACACGATATAGAAGATCAGGATCGGGATCAGGGACAGGATATAGGACGCAAATGCCAGGTTATAATTGGTCCCGAACTGGGTCTGGAAATTCAGCTGCGCCAGGGGCAGCGTATTTTCTCCCGTCCCCGCCATGATCACCAGGGGCGTCATCACATCGTTCCATGTGCCCAGCGCGGTCAGCACTGCAACCGTGGCATGCATGGGGCTCATCATGGGGAAAATGATTTTCCAGTAGGTGCTCCAGGTGGTGGCGCCGTCAATGCCCGCCGCTTCCTCCATCACCGCAGGGATATTTTTCAGGTATCCCGTGTAGAGCAGGATGTTCATGGGCATATAGAACACCAGATACAGCAGGATCACGCCCAGCCTGTTGCCCAGCCCCATCTGCGCCGTCTGCTTCACCAGGGGCATCATCAGAATGGAAAAGGGCACGAACATTCCGCTCACAATGTACAGATAGATGATCCTGAAACTCTTTTTCTTCGCCATACTCCTTCCGATGGCATAGCCGGCCACGGAATGGATCAGGATCGCCAGTCCGATGGTTCCCAGGGTGATCAACAGACTGTTGCCCAGGGAATGCCAGAAATCCGTTACCTCCATGGCCTGCCGGAAATTATCCAGGCTCCATTTCGCGGGCAGCGCCAGCGCCCCGGCCACATCGTTGGTCATCTCACTGGGCTGCTTGAAGGCGATGATAAAGGCCATATACAAGGGGAAAAACACGGTGATCGTCCCAAGGATCAGTACGACGGTCAGGACCCAATTGATTCTTGTATCTTTTTTCATTATAGCTGTTCCTCCTTTTTACCCAGAACGGTCATCTGGAAAATGGATATTGCCACGATCACAATGAAGAAGAGCACGGCGTTTGCGCTCTGGAAGCCGAACTGCCCGCCGTCCATGCCGTTCCTGTAGATCAGGTAGGAAATGGATTCGGTGCTCTGGGCAGGGCCGCCCTTGGTCAGGGACATGATCTGGTCAAATACCATCAGCAGATTCTTGGTACTCAGCACCAGGTTGATGGTGATAAAAGGAACCACCAGCGGCAGGGTCACCTTGAAGAACTCCGTCCACTTATTGGCGCCGTCCAGCATACATGCCTCGTACACATCCTCCGGCACCGTCTGCAGGCCTGAGATATAGATAATCGTATTCATTGCCACCGCCTGCCATACGCCCACGATCAGCACGCCGATCCAGGCCGCCTTTTCGCTGGCAAGGATGCTGTTCTGCAGCCAGCCGATGTGAAGCGCCGTACCCGCCGCCGGAAGGATATAGGTGAAGATAAAGCTGAAAATGAAACCGATCACCAGGCCGCCCAGCACGTTGGGGATAAAGTAGATCCCGCGCAGCGCGCTCTTGAACCGGATCTTACTGTTCAGGCCCAGGGCCATGACCAGGCTCAGCACGTTCACCAGCACCGTGCCCGCCAGCGCGTACTTAAAGGTAAACAGGTAACTCTTTCCCACTCTGGCATCAGAGAACAGGTCAATGTAATTGCGCAGTCCCACATACTCATATGTACCGTATCCGCGGTAATTCGTGAAACTGTAGACAAAGCCCTTGATCATGGGCAATGTGTTGAATGTGAAAAACAGGATCAATACCGGAATGGTAATTGCCCAATAGGTCTTGTCGCGGCTTGACATCTTCTTATTCTTTTTCATCTTGCTCCTCCCATCTCCTGCTGATACTCCTGTACTTTCCTGATCAGATCCCTGTTATACCGCTTCCAGTCCGTGTCGAAGCGCTGCAGGAACGTGTCCGCCGCGCTGTCGCTCTGGTCCAGCAGGTACGTCTGGATCATGGCATCCACGCTCATTTCACTGGGATAATGATGATCCTGGTAGTCCGCCATCCTGTCGTCGCGGATATAGGCGCTCATATCCTCCAGCTCCGCAGGCAGTGCAAACTCCCCTTCCTTGCAGGCGATGCCGCCCTGGTCGTCCAGATAGATCTGTATGGTTGCATCCTCATATAAGAACCGCAGCACCTCATAGACCGCTTCCTTATTCTTGCTTTCCTTCATCACGCAGAACTGGAGGTCGATGCCGGAGTTCAGCAGATTGTCTGCCTCGTTCTCATTTGCCGGGAAGACAAAGGAACCGATATTCATGTCCGGGTTCACCGACTTGATCTGAGGGATGGCATAGCTGCCGATGGGATACATTGCCGTCTCCCCCCGGGCAAACGCCGTGCAGGCGTCATTGTAGCTGTAGGCGTAGGGATTGGGTTCCGCGTAATCCAGCAGCACCCTTATCTTCTCCGCCGTCTCCCGGTATGCCGCTTCAAACGTGGTGTTCCCCATGTTTACCTGATTGCAGGTATCGGAATCCGCAAGCCCTACCGCCAGCGCATTCCAGGGCGCCAGGCAGGTCCAGGTGTCCTTGTATCCCAGGTACAGGGGCTGGACACCGCTGTCCTGGATCTCCCCGCACAGCCCCAGGAACTCGCTCCAGGTCTGGGGCACCGTCCATCCATGCTCCGTGAACATATCTTTGTTGTAGAGGATTCCCGCCGCGTTTGCCACATAGGGCAGGGCGTAAGATCCTTCCGTGGGAATAAATTCCAGCTCCTCCAGCATATCCAGGTAGGAGGGCTTTACCTCCGCAAGCCCTTCAAAGTCGGAAATGTCCATGAACAGACCCGCATCCAGAAAATTGGAATAATTGATGTCCCCTCCGATCCCCACGATGTCCGGATAGTCCTCCCTGACAAAGCGTGTCTTCAGAATCGTCATCGCCTCGTTGGGAGATTCCACCGCCAGATAGATGTCATCATGGGTCTCATTAAAGCGCTGCGCGATCTGTTCAAAGGCCGCAACAGCTTCCGGCTTATAAGAGACCAGCTCCACCTCAACCTTCCGGTCTGCCCTCTCCTGCCCGCAGCCCCACAGGCTGGTGGCACCCAGCGCCGCCATGGCTGCAAAAAAAACCTTTAAAATCTTCCTTTTCGCCATATTCCTTTCTCCTATTCCAGTTTCGAAACTATTTTTTTAAGTATATTTACTATAACATGCCAATATGCTACCTATAAATATCTGGATTTTTCAACTTTTATACCAAAATGAGTTCTTTTGTGCTATAATGAATTATGAGGACGCATTTTGGTATATTTACAAGGAGGTGCCTATGAGCGACTGGCTGTTTTCCATTTTTCCCAATGAGAATTTCATTGACCTGGGGCTGTATCAGTATGGCTGGGAGCATTGCGAACCGTCCCATTCCTTCGGGCCGGCATCCAGAAACCACTATCTCTTCCACTATGTATTCTCAGGCACCGGGACACTGATGGCGGATGACGCGAAAGGCGTGACACAGACGTACTCGATCAAAAGCGGGGAGGGATTCCTGATCTTTCCCGGACAGATCACCACCTATATCGCGGACAAGAAGCTGCCATGGGAATATGCCTGGGTGGAATTTGACGGACTGCGGGTAAAAGAGGCGCTGGACCAGACGGACCTGTCCAGGAACCAGCCTGTCTATCACTCCCGCTCCAAGGAGACACGTGAAAAAATGGCGGAGGAGATCCTGTATATCGCACGGCATTCCGACGAGTCGCCCTTTCATCTGATCGGGCATCTGTATCTCTTTTTTGATTATCTGATCCGGTCCACCAGATCCGCCGCCCCTGCAGGCAGCAGCAAGATGAGTGATTTTTACATCAAAGAAGCAATCCACTATATCGAACAGAATTTTCAGAATAATATTACCATTGAGGACATTGCCTCCGTCTGCGGGATCAACCGCAGCTATTTCGGGAAAATTTTCCATAAGTCCGTGGGAAAATCCCCCCAGGAATTTCTGATCAATTACCGCATGGTAAAAGCCACGGAACTGCTGAAGCTGACCTCCCTCTCCATCGCAGACATCAGTTCTGCCGTGGGATACGAGAATCAGCTCCACTTTTCCCGCGCATTCAAATCCATTTACGGCGTCTCCCCGCGCAACTGGCGCAACCAGAACAAATAGCCGTGCAAAAGCAGCGCCCCCAGCGCCGCCCCCGCCGTATTCAGGATCAGGTCGTCCAGCTCTGAGATCCCGGTGCCGGCCATATACTGCATTGTCTCTATGAGAAAGGACAGCGCGAAGCCAAGTACCGCCGCCCACAGGATCCCATGCCCCGCCTTCCAGTACCGCACATACATACCGAAGGGCACGAACCAGATGATGTTGCCCACAAACAGATAGATAATCCGGTCCCAGTCATTGGTCCGGATCAGCGGAAGGTACTCTGCGAAAAGCTTCAGGTTAATGACCCCGTCCGCACAGAAGCCATGGGCGCCGAACCCGCTGCGGAACACAGTGATCCGCAGGAGCGCCGCCAGGTAACACAGAAACAGAATATGGATCCAGCGTTTTCCCCGCATGCGATATCCTCCCTCCTTTTCCCCTGGCCAAGCCAACACCCCTGCTGTAGGCAGCGGGATCGCTGATCCCTGCGGGAATCAGCCGCGCACCTTCAGCGAGGTTACGCTCTCGATACAATCCGTGAAAGGAAACATGTCCACCGGCACTGACTTTTCCACCGCATAGCCATGCTTTGTGAGGTATTTCAGGTCGCGGACCAGCGTCTCCGGATCGCAGGAGATATACACCACCCGCCCGGGCTTGATCCGGCATACCGCGCTTAAGAAAGCCTCGTCGCTCCCGCTTCTGGGCGGGTCCATGAAAAGCACATCCAGCTTAAAGCCCTGCTCTGCCAGATCCAGCATAAATTTTCCCGCATCATTCTGGTAAAATTCTATATTGGAAATATGATTGGCTTTCGCATTGTTTCTGGCATCCCTCACCGCATCCTTATTCAGTTCCACGCCCAGCACCTTCCCCGCATGGTCACTGGCGATCATGCCGATGGTGCCAGTGCCGCAGTAAGCGTCCAGCACTGTCTTCTTTCCGGTCAGGCAGGCATATTCCATCGCCTTTCCGTAAAGCTTCTCCGTCTGTACAGGATTGACCTGGTAAAAGGATCTGGGGGAGATGCGGAATCTCTTACCGCAGAGTTCATCCTCAATATAACCCTTTCCGTAGATGACCTGCCCCTTCTCTCCCAGGACCATACTGGTATTGCGGTCATTGACATTGACCACCACCGTTGTAATCTCCGGGTGCAGCTTCAGCAGCGCCTTGACGAAATTATTTTTGGATGGCATGATGGGGGAAGACAGCACCAGCACCACCATGATCTGCCCCGTCGCATGTCCGGTACGGACCAGGACATGCCGCAGCAGTCCATAGCCTGTGTCTTCATTGTAAGGCCGGATCTTAAATGACCTCAAAAGCCCCCTGATGGAAACAATGATCTCATCCGCCTTCCGGTTCTCCAGCAGGCAGCTGTCCACCGGCACAATCCTGTGGCTCTTTTCCTCATAGATGCCGGAAATGATATTGTGCCTCCTGTCTTCCCCAAAGGCCGCATGTACCTTATTGCGGTAATGGGCAGGCTCTTCCATGGTGATCATGGGCTCCGGCCTGCCATAAGGCTCCATCAGCTTCCTGAAACGTGTGGACTTTGCTTCCAGCTGCTCTTCATAGCTTCTGTCGATCCACTGGCAGCCGCCGCATTTCTTTGCCACGGGGCAGAGCTTTCCTGCGCCGGGTCTGGATGTGTCCTCCTTCAGGGGTTTTCTCTGGAATTTCTGTGCCATAATGTTCCTCTTTTCTGTGCTGCTTCTTCAAGTACCCACAATGCCTTCTGAACTTTCTGAGCCGCCATATATTGATGATACCATGATTAATCATGGTATGGATGGCCAGTATAACACAAGCCAACGCCAGCCGGTTCAATTCTGCATCAGTAGAATCATTATAACACATGACAACTGAAATGATAAACAGATTTGTTATGCTGTCAGCGTAGGGCGGTAACAGTTCAGTCTTCCGGCCGGGGTCTCCTTAATTTTTCCGTTTATTTTTAGCGGGTTTTTTATTTGCTTTTGCTGATGGCACTTTATTTTTGGAAAATAAAACCATAGCATTGCTGATAGCGAACATAAGAAACAGTATTCCTGTGCTTAAAACTTTATTGCAGGCCGTTGTTTCACCATTTTGGTAATTGATCAGCGAAAGCCCCACAGTAATGGGATAAATACTGCCAAGGCCATGACCGGACGCAAATGTTCCTATAAATCCATAAAAGAAAGAGAATCCAACCCCAGCCATAAAGCTGCCTGCACGCTGCCCGGTGAATATAATAATCGGAAGGACAGCCACATAAACAAAAAGGTTCATTCCAATCATCTTAAAAAGAGCCGTCATCATCCCTGTAAAAGAAAAGCCCGGAAAACGGCTTATGAAAAATACACTCATGGTAAAAACAAATTCTATGACAGCCAGAAGAACCGCCAAACCGCCAACGGCAATCAATTTGCCAGCCAGCAGTTTCCGAAACGTTATCGGGATAGCCAAAATATTTTTCAATGTATCATCCACACGTTCCCTCTCAATGATATAACCGGCAATCATAGTAATGGTCGCCGGAAAGATCAGGCTAAAATTATTCCAGATCACACTGTCTGAAAAATTTTCAAGAGTATGGACAGCCCCATCCGATGCAGTTGCCATAAAGCGGGTAAGCAGAACAACCGTAAGCATCGTGGCAACGCCGATCCAGATAACAGAATACCTTTTTAGTTTAGAAATTTCCGTTTTTGCGATTTTTAGCATTGCTCTCACCTCAACTTTCTCTCTTGCTGTAAATTTTTACGATTACTATATAGGATATTGCTCCAATAGTGAAAACAGCAATAGCGGTAATCCATAGCGGCAGAAAATATGGCTCTATGATTGAATATGCCGGGGAATCCGGCGAAACAAACTGTGCTGCCTGCCACCGGTAAATAGTGGGGGCAGGAAAGATGTTGGAAATCAGTTTCATAGCTGGTTCTTTCGATGCAAACTGCCCGCCATACGCCAGCATATAGTCAAACATAGTGTAGAAAAATGTCAATATGATTGAAAAGATATAAGAACGGTTCAGTCCAACAATCATAATGACGACCGGCAATGTGCTGGCCGTATATAACAGGCCGGTAATAATGGAAATCCCTATCTTTTCACCAATGTTTACCAATTCGCTCCCGGCTATCATTCCCCCGACCATAGAGGATAGCAATGTTGCCAGCGAATAAATGAAGCCCAAAATGAAAAGAACAGCAATTTTGGCGCTTGCAATTTTGGCAGGGGAAACAGGAATGGTATGCAGGTTTTTCAGGGTGTCATTATCACGCTCCATAAAAAACAGCATTGCTGACACAATCCCTAAAACGATAGGCAGCATAACCGGTTCGCCCAGCGTTACAAGCAGTCCAAAAACAGCATCAAAACCAGTAAAGCTTCCGACATTCCCTGCTAATACCAATGCTGTAAAGGGAATTGGAAAAAGCAGGGCTGCGAAAATCACAAAGGACACAAAATGCTTGCGCTTTAGTTTCCAGAACTCACATTGAATCAGTTTAAGCAATCCCCTCACCCCCTGTAATTTTCTTGAAATAGTCCTCCAATGTATCCTCACAAAGATGCGCTTCCCCAATATCAATGCCGTTCTCCATAAAAATGCGGTTAATCTTTGCCACCGGCAGGGATGTATCATACAGATATAGATTGTAATCATCCGCAATCCGCATATTTTTTGTCCGGAACAGATTGCCTATGAGCTGCGCAGCCTTTTTTGCATCCGAAAGAATGAAGTGAACAAATTTTGCGTTCTTTTCCTCCAATTCTTTCAGACTTTCTTCTTCCAGCAAAACGCCACGGTCGATAATCCCAATATCGTCTGCCAACAAAGAAATTTCCGAAAGAATGTGGCTGGAAATCAGAATGGTCTTGCCTCCGCCATCACACAGTTCCCGGATAAATGAACGGACTTCCGCAATGCCAATGGGGTCAAGGCCATTGATCGGCTCGTCAAGTATCAGTACTTCCGGTCCATGCATGACAGCCAATGCAATGGCGAGGCGCTGTTTCATACCGAGGGAGTATTCCGAGAAGAGCTTTTTATCCCGGTACGGCAGATTAACAAGCCCCAAAGCTTCTTTGACATAACCAGGCTTGTTAATTCCACGCAGCTTTGCAAAAATTTCCAAATTCTCCGTTGCAGTCAGATTTGGATAGAACCCCGGCGATTCAATCAGACAGCCGATACGGGTCAGTATTTTATCCTCATTCCCCTGCATAGAGCGCCCGAAAATCCTGACTTCACCGGAAGTAGGGGCAGTCAATCCCAGCAACATTTTCATCGTGGTAGTCTTGCCGGCGCCATTGCGTCCTAACAGGCCGTAAATCCTTCCTTTCTTTACATGAATATTCAGATTGGAAACGCTCACCTGGTTTCCATATTGTTTTGTTAAACTGTGAGTTTCAATCATATATTCGCTCATATCTGTTTACCTCCTTTTGTTTTTCGCCCATATCTGTTTACCTCCCTATATTGTCAAGTGATTTTCCTTAAAAAATAAGGAATTTTAAGTTTCATATCTCAGGTAAATGAGCCAGGGAGATGGACATTTCTCTGTATCTGGTA
>CAOKWI010000012.1 GCA_948473115.1 uncultured Lachnospiraceae bacterium
GTTGGTTTTTAACCGTCCCGTAGTCGTAGTTCATGACAATAGAAGACTCGCGAAGTGAGGATTCTATTGTAGGCAGTTAGTTCAGATCCGTGTTGCCCCGTCCGCATAGGACAGGACAGCATGGCGCCGTCGTCCCCTTAGCAAAAAGGCAAGCCGCCCGGCACGACCGGGGCTGAACTGTTACGATTCTCCTGATCGCTTAGTATACATTTAAACTTGCAGGATACAGGCGCGGGGGAGGCAGAGCCGTCCTTTACCCTGTTGCATGTTTTCGAATGAAATGGTATAGTTGGTACAGGATTTTCAGAATGCGTCCGGACAGGGGGAAGCGTTCCGGAAGGAGGACAGGAACCATGCAATACACGAAACAGGATTTAAAAAGGCAGCTTGAGGAAGCCGGCCTGCGGGATACGGATACCCTATTGATCCATTCCTCCATGAAAGCCATCGGCGGGGTGGAGGGAGGCGCAGACACGGTGCTGGATGCCTGGATGGAATATTTCGGGCAGGGACTCCTGCTTCTGCCGACCCACACATGGGCGCAGATGGGCGAGGGGCACTCCGTCTATGACCCTGCAGGCGAGGAGTCCTGTGTGGGGCTGTTGACGAATCTGTTCCGCAAACGTCCGGGGGTGGTGCGCTCCCTGCATCCCACCCACAGCATGGCGGCGTATGGAAGAGATGCCGCGGCGTATGTGGCGGGGGAGGAGAATTGCAATACACCCTGTACGCCGGGAGGCTGCTATGACAGGCTCAGGCAGGCGGAGGGGAAAATTTTGCTGGTGGGTGTGGGACATGAGAGAAATACCTTTATCCACAGCGTGGAGGAGGTGCTGAATGTGCCAAACCGCCTGGCGGACCAGCCGGTGCTGTTCCAGGTGGTCATGCCGGACGGAAGCAGGAAGCCTGTCCATATGAGGAAGCACTATAATCCTATGCAGCCCCATATATCGGAGGATTTTGTGAAGCTGGAGCAGGCCTTTTATGAGACCGGCGCAGCGAAGAAAGTGAAGTTCGGGGATGCGGACTGCATTTTGTGCGACGCGGAAGGTGTGTTTGAAGTGACCCGGCTTTGCCTGGCGCCGGATCCGGAATGCCTGGTGACGAAGGCCGTGATCCCCCCGGAACGTTGGAGAGATTTTAGATATGAAAGTAGCAATCTGTGACGATGAGAGGAGTGAGCGGCAGCTTCTCTGTAAATATGTGGAGGAGTGGGCTGCAGGGAAAGGACTGCGGGCGGAAGTGCGCTGCTTTGACAGCGCGGAGAGTTTTCTTTTCGCCTGGGAGGACGAGAAGGATTACGGGATTTTGATCCTGGATATTGAGATGGGCAGCATGAACGGTATGGAGCTGGCCCAAAAGATCAGGGAGAGGGACAGCGACATTCCCATCCTGTTTGTCACCGGATATGTGGAATATATGCAGTTCGGCTATGATGTGAAGGCGCTGCACTATCTGATGAAGCCGATAGACAGGGAGAAATTCTTTACTGTGCTGGACAGACTGCCCGCGGAGCAGAAGGACGCGGAGAAAATACTGCTTCAAACGGAAGAGGGAAATGTGAGCTTGCCTCCAGGAGACATCTGGTACGTGGAAGCCGACGGACATAGATGCGCATTATACACGCAGGGTGCGGTGATGGTGTCAAAGGAAGGGATCAGCAGTATAGAGAAGCAGCTTGAAGGGTATGATTTCATTGTGAAATGTCATCGCTCCTATCTGGTGAATTTACAGCATGTGTCGGTGGTGCTCAAGGAGGAACTGGTGCTGGACGATCAGAGGAAAGTGCCTCTCAGCAGGAACCTGCGGAAGGCGGCGCATGACGCTTTTATCCGCTTTTATGCCCGTGGGCAGTGAGGCGGACAGGCGTTGAAAAAGTGCAGTGAAGGTCTTAAGGATGAGGGAAATGTTTATCTATATTTTGGCTGCGGCGGTGTTGATACTGGTCAATGCCGGCCTGTGGATCTTTTTCATGCCCTGGTATGTGAACCGCAGACTGGGCAGGTTTCAGAATGAACTGGTGAATAAGCACTATGATGAAGTGGAGACTGTCTACCGCAAGATGCGGGGCTGGCGCCACGACTACCACAATCATATCCAGGTGCTGAAGGCTCATATGGAGTTAAGGGAGTATGAGCAGGCGCAGAAGTACCTGGATATGCTGGCGGAGGATCTTGCTTCCGTGGACACGGTCATAAAAACGGGCAATGTCATGGTGGACGCTATCCTGAACAGCAAGCTCACCCTGATGCGGGATAAGGAGATCAAGGTGGACGTTACGGCCATTGTGCCCCAGGAGGTGGATATCCTGGGAGTGGATCTGTCGGTATTGATCGGGAATCTGCTGGACAATGCCATGGAAGCGTGTATGCGGGTGCCCAAAAAGGAGGACAGATTTATTCGAATTTACATTGATATCATTAAAAAACAGCTGTATATTTCTGTGATCAATTCCATGGAAGGACCTGTGCGGCGCAGCGGCGCCCAATATCTTTCCACCAAACAGGGAATGCATGGTTTCGGTCTCCTGCGGATCGACAGCATTGTCGCCAGGTATCATGGCTATATCAACAGACAGAGCGAGCCGGGAGTGTTTGCCACGGAGGTGACGCTGCCGCTCATAAATACCATTCGTGCGTGAGGGAAAACCATTCATGCACGAATTTTTTCTGACTGTTTTTTGATGATATAATAGCCGCAAAGGAACAGAGTAAAGGGCGCTTATGCGTCAGGAGAGGTGTTGCATCCTCCTGAACAGCGCAGAAATGGGGATCGAAATGAGATTTACTTCGGTAGTGTTTGGAAACGGGCGGGGAAAATACAGCATGGGAAGCAATTTCCTCTATTGTTTCAGGGAGATGTGGGGTTGGAATAAGGCGTTTTTTTTCTGCTGCCTGCTGGGATTCCTTCCCGCCATGGCTTATGCCTTCCTGGGGGTCTATATGCCTTCCCGGGTGGTGGCGGATCTGGAGGCCGGAGCGGCGCTGGGGGCGCTGTTGTTTCACCTGGGTCTGCTCAGCCTTGGGGTGTGGGTCTGCGGAGCGGCAGACGGCATGATTCAGGTATACAAGGAGACCATGATCTGGAGTTTTAAGGGATATCTTCAGGGAAAGTACATCCACAAGGTCATGGATATCGATTATGACAGGCTTGAGAGCCAGGAGCGGCAGACGGTTCTTGGCAATGTGGCGGATACCGTGGGAAAAGGAAAAAACCTGTATGGGCTTATCTTTTTGAGTTATGCGATGGAGGATCTGGGGCTGGTGTTGATATATGGTACACTGCTCTGTTTTGCCAACCCCCTTCTCACCGCGGCGGTGCTTGTGACGGTGTTCGTGGATCTGAGACTTCTGGCCTTTGCCAGGAAAAAGCACGCACAGTATTACGAGAAGCTGAGCCTGCTGTCCAGGAAAATGACTTATATCAACACACAATCCCAGAACGCGGCCGCGGGGAAGGATATCCGCGTCTATAAGCTGCTGGACTGGTTCCTGAGAAAGTATGACGAATCGCTCCAGGCCATGAACAGGACCCACGGGAAGATCATGCGATGGTACACCAACCGCCTGTATGTGGCGGCGGTGCTGGCTTTTTTCCGCAATATATTCGTCTATGCCTGGCTGCTGTGGCAGCTGGTCGGAGGGCAGATCGGGGCGTCGGATTTCGTGTTTTATGTGGGGCTGGTGAACGGTCTGGCGAACAGCTTTGAGCAGACCATGCGGCAGGTCATGAATCTCAGCAGCACCAGCCTGACTCTCAGCTACATTCGGGAGTTCCTGGGCTGGGAGGATGACTGGAAGAGGGGGCAGGGCATCGGTGAGGCAGCGCTTCGGGAACTGCTGGAGAAGCCTGTGGAGCTGGAATTGAGGGATCTGTCCTTCTCCTATCCGGGCAGCGAGAAACCTGTCCTGTCCCATGTGAGCCTGACGGTAAAACCGGGGGAGAAGCTGGCGCTTCTGGGGTTGAACGGGGCGGGGAAGACTACCCTGGTCAAGCTGATCTGCGGCTTCTATCATCCCACAGAGGGACAGATCCTGATCAATGGAATCCCCCAGGAAAGTTTCAGCAGAGAGGAATATGAGCAGGTCATGTCCGTGCTGTTTCAGGACTGTACCTTCCTGCCGGTGACGCTGGATGAGAATCTGACCGCGGAGAAGCCGGGGGAGGAGGATCGGGCGCTTCTGGACCGCTCCCTGGATTATTCCGGTTTCCGGGAGAGGTATGACAGGCTTCCCGCCGGGGGAAAGACAAAATTGATCAAGGAAGTCAACGAGGGTGCGATGGATTTCTCCGGCGGGGAGAAGCAGAAAATCCTCTTTGCCAGAGCCATGTATAAGCAGGCGCCGCTGCTGATCCTGGACGAACCCACTGCGGCGCTGGATCCCATTGCGGAGAACCGGCTTTATATGAATTACGGAGCCGCCACCAGCGGGGCTACATCGATCTATATTTCCCACCGGCTTTCCAGCACAAGGTTCTGTGACAGGATCGTGCTGCTGGAGAACGGACGCTTTGTGGAGGAGGGAACGCACGAGGAGCTGCTGCAGGGGAACACGCGGTACGCGGAGTTATTCCACATGCAGAGCAGATATTACCGGGAGGAGCAGGAAAGGGACGAGGACAGACGCAGACAGGCGGAAGCCTTCGGAGAGGGGGCGCAGCATCCCTTCGGAGAAAGCCTGGAAGGAGGGAGTGCGGAATGAATAAAAAGGATATAAAGAATCAGCTGCGTCTGATCCGGGACTGCTGTAAGCTGGGAGAGACGAAAACAGTAGTCTGCATGGTGGTGACCTGTGTCCTGGAGGGCATCCGTCCCTACATTTCCCTGCTGTTGATGGGAAGGCTGCTGGATATGGTCTACGGAGGAGCCGGATATCAGGAAATGATAAGGATGGCTTTGGCCGCATTCGGATTTGTGGGGATTTCCTCCCTGGTGGAGGCCGTCATGCATAAGCGGTATAATGGAAGGCTGATGGGGATGTATGAGACCCAGTCCTATATGATAGACCGGAAATGCCTGTCCATGGACTATGAATACCTGGAGGATAAGGAGGTCCATGACATGGTCTACAGGGTGGACCGGGGCGAGGGCGGCGGCTTCGGCATGCTGGGCAATCTGCTTTCCGACTGGGAGTTTGTAATCCGGGGAGCTGTTTCCATCGCGGCGGCCGTGGCGGTGATCTTCCCGCTGTTTGCGGATGCCACGAGTGTCAGGGAGGGCTTTATAACCTCATGGCTGGCTTCCCTGCTGCTGTTCGCGGTGATCGGGGCTATTACGGTGCTGAACTATATCCTGGATGTGAAATTTGGGGAGGCTGTGTGGGAGTATCGGGAAAGGGCGTCAAAGCACAATAATGTGCTTTCCTGCTATATGGGAATCCTGGCTTCCTATGAGAGACAGAAGGATCTTCGCATTTTCAGGCAGCGGCGGATGATAGAGGAAGAGGCGGACCGGGAGCTTGAAAAGCTGAACGGTTATCACAGAGGCGAGGCGGGGGTCAACTTTAAGCGTGCCACGGTTAAAAACACGGTTGCGGCGTTGTCCGGCCTGCTGGTGTATGTCTTTGCAGGTGTCCGGGCGTATCTGGGGCTGATCTCTATCGGCAGCGTTGTGACCTATGCCTCCAGCATCGTACAGATGACCAGTTCCATGGCGCTGTTCATGCAGCGGATGGCAAGACTTAAGAACGACAGCCGCTATGTGAACGATTATGCCGGGTTCATGGATTTGGAGAAAAGAAAGTACGAGGGCTGTATTCCCCTGGAGAAGCGCAGGGACAATAAGTTTTCCGTGGAATTTGAGCATGTTTCCTTTCAATATCCCGGCTCTGACGAGTATGTGATAAAGGATCTGAACCTGAGCTTCGTCATCGGGGAGCGGATGGCCATTGTGGGAAAGAACGGTTCCGGCAAGACTACCTTTATCAAGCTGCTGTGCAGGCTGTACGATGTGACGGAGGGGTGTATCAAGGTCAATGGCGTGGATATCCGCAAATATGACTACAACGAGTACTGCCGTCTCTTTGGGGCAGTATTCCAGGATTTCCAGATGTTCGCCTTCCCCCTGGGGGAGAACATTGCCTGTGGGGAAGAAGTGGATCACGGGAGGGCGCTGGATGCCCTGAACCGGGCCGGGCTGGAGGAGCGCCTGGGAAGTCTTCCGAAGAAGCTGGATACTTTTGTGGGAAAGGAATTTACAGACGAAGGCGTTACCTTTTCCGGCGGGGAGAAGCAGAAGATGGCCATTGCCAGAGCCATTTACAAGGATGCCCCCTTTGTGATCATGGATGAGCCCACAGCGGCCCTGGACCCTGTGTCGGAATGTGATGTTTTTACAGGTTTTGACCGGATGGTGGGGAACAAGACCGCCATCTATATCTCCCACAGGCTGGCATCCTGCCGGTTCTGCCAGGACATCATTGTCTTTGACAAAGGACAGGTGGTGCAGCGGGGCAGCCACCGGGAGCTGGAAGCACAGGACGGCCTGTACCGGGAGCTCTGGGAGGCACAGGCCAGGTATTATCAATAGTATCGTAAAATTGCGAAAGGAAGCAATTTTAACTTCGCGGCGCCGCATAGGTGAACCGTTACATAGTATCATCGACAGTTTTCCTTTTCCCTTGTGGATTTTATGGAAGTACCGTATAATGGGATCAGGTTTTTCGGTAGTACAGCGGAGGGGGATCTGATTCCATGAAAACTACGAAAAAGAAGTGCGGTGTGTGTAGCGGCACCGTGAAAAAACGGGCGTTTGAGATCATACAGATTGGGAACAGGACTGACATTCCCAGTCTGTGTTTTGATGTATTCATTGTCCTTTTCATTCTGTTGAACATATCTGTTACCTTTCTCCAGACCTTTGACGGGATGGAGGAATACGCGGGTGTGATGGGGGGCATTGAGTTTATTACCATGGTGGTCTTTCTGGTAGAATATATTCTCCGGCTCTGGACGGCGGATCTTTTGTATCCCGGGAAGGCTTATCCGGCGGCGGTATTGGGGTTTCTGTTTTCCTTTTACGGGGTGGTGGATCTGATGACGATCCTGCCATACTTTCTGCCCTTTTTCCTCCCCAGCGGAGCGATTGCCTTCCGGATGCTGCGTGTGGTGCGGATCCTGCGGCTGTTCAAGATCAATTCCCGGTATGACGCGTTCAATGTGATCACAGAGGTTATCAGGGACAAGAAGAATGCCCTGGTGTCTTCCATTTTTATGGTACTTGTGCTGATGCTGGCCTCCTCCCTGTGTATGTACGGGCTGGAGCACGAGGCACAGCCGGAGAATTTTTCCAATGCGTTTTCCGGTATCTGGTGGTCGGTGTCCACCCTGCTGACTGTGGGGTACGGGGACATATACCCGGTGACCATAGGGGGACGGATGATGGCCATTGTCATTGCCTTTCTGGGGGTGGGTATGGTGGCGATTCCCACAGGTATCATTTCCGCCGGATTTGTGGAATATTATACGAAGATCAAGGTGGGCAGCTACTCCCAGCATGACGCGGACTTTATCACCCTGGACATTCCGGAGGATCATCCCTTTGCGGGCAAACAGATCAGATCCCTGGAACTTCCCCGGGGGCTGTATCCGGCAGTGGTGCTCAGAGGCGAGGATGTGTATACGCCCTATGAGAATCTACAGCTGGCGGGCGGGGACAGTCTGCTTCTGGGGACGGCCGGGAGGAGCCCCGTGGAGTGCCGCATCGAGGAGGCCTGTCTGGAGCCGGGGCACCGCTGGATTGGCAGCAGGATCAAGGATCTGGACATCTCCCGCAGGGTATTTATTGTGATGGTGAAGCGGGGAAATCGGAACATCTGTCCCCAGGGTTCCACTGTTTTGAAGGAGAAGGATATTGTGTTGTTGTTGAGGAGAATGGTATGAAGCTGATTTCATGGAATGTGAACGGGCTGCGGGCCTGTCTGCAAAAGGGATTTATGGATTTCTTCCGGGAGGCGGATGCTGATATTTTCTGCCTGCAGGAAACAAAGCTCGGGCAGGGACAGCTTGACCTGGAGCTGCCGGGGTATTATCAATACTGGAATTACGCGGAAAAGAAGGGGTATTCCGGGACGGCGGTATTTGCGAAGAGAGAACCGCTGCAGGTGACTTACGGTCTGGGACTGGAGGAGCACGACCATGAAGGACGGGTGATCACGGCGGAATATGAGGAGTACTATGTGGTGACTGTGTATGTGCCCAATTCCCAGCGTGAGCTTACCAGGCTTGCGTACCGCATGGAGTGGGAGGAGGCTTTTCTGAACTACCTGAAGGGTCTGGAGGGCAAAAAGCCTGTGATCTTCTGCGGGGATCTGAACGTGGCCCATCGGGAGATCGATCTGAAAAACCCTAAGACAAACCACAGGAACGCGGGCTTTACGGACGAGGAGAGAGGGTGCTTCGGGCGGATCCTGGAGAGCGGTTTCATAGACACCTTCCGCTACTTTTACCCGGAGGTCACGGGGGCGTATTCCTGGTGGTCCTATATGTTCCAGGCAAGGGCTAAGAATGCGGGGTGGCGTATTGATTATTTTGTGGTTTCCGAAGCGCTGGAGGAGCGGCTTGCCGACGCGAAAATCCATGCCCGGGTATTGGGCTCCGACCATTGCCCGGTGGAGCTGGACCTGAAATGAGGGAAGAACCATATTAGGCTTTGTGGGGTATGTTTGCCCCTCATTCGGTCAACGTAGCCCGCTACGCCTCCTTCATTCGGGTCAAATCTGCCACAAATTGTGACGCACAGCTGACAGAAAGCAATTTTCAAACATGCTCTAGGACATAATCGGGCAGCGGGTTTTTATCCCCGCTGCTTTGACACATAGGTGATTAGATTTTAAGAATCCCTGCACTCGCATAAAACAGAAAAACTCGCGTCGTTTATGCGCCCCAATAATAGCGACAGATCGGTATCCGCCCTGATTTTGTCCTTGTGGTACAGGCAAAGCTTCTGCAGTGTCTCCTGCGTAAAATGATCCAGGAGATAAAGGATTTCCTCAAACTGGGTAATGGTGTCAGTCAATTCGCCAGCCAGTCTGTTGATCAGGGGATCACTTAACTGGGAACTGTATACCACTAGATCCTCGTAAGAATGGATCAATGGTGCACCGCTTTCCTGTAACTGCATGATCTGTGCATCACATATTGACTGCAAGGTCTGCTCCCGGGATATGTCTTCCCGCTTCTCTTTTTCCCCGCCTGTCAGCAGTTCCTCGATTGAAATGTCAAAAACCTCTGCCAGTTTCCCTATATTATCAATATCGGGGATTCCGTTTCCACATTCCCATTTGCTCACGGCTTTTTCTGTGACATGTAGTCTGTCGGCAAGCTGCATCTGGCTCATATTTCTTTCTTTTCGCATTTTAGAGATACATTCACCTATTCTTTTCGCGTCCATTCCGCCACCTCCTTAACCACTATTTTATAGGAACTGTCCCAGACATACAACCTACGTACCGTTGTTTTCTTCATTGGAATCCTACGAAACGTAGGAGACGCCCATGGACCAGGCGGAGCATCTTTGAGAGTGGGCAGGGTCAATGTTCCGAAAAAATTCCTTTTTTCCTCTAAAAAAATTCCTATTTTCCATCCCGTTATTTCTGTAGTATAAACTACACACAGGTAAATTTGCAGTGCAACCCGACTACAGACCGCCAGCCGGGTACTTTTCCGGAGGCATCACTGTAAACCCTGGCGGTTTGTCATATAAAAATTACAAAAAACATACGAGGGAGGTAGAAAAATGGCTTCAGCCAGAAACAATCGTTCCGCCATCGTCAGGGCAGGAACAAAGGGAAAACAGTGGAACCGGTTCAAATTGTTCCTGTACGCACTTCCGGCAATTATACTTGTATTTTTGTTCCATTATTTGCCGTTGTGGGGATGGTCCTTTGCATTTTTTCAATACAAGCCTGGGAAAAGCCTGTTTGACTGTGTTTTTGTGGGATGGGATAATTTCACTACACTGTTTGGAAATGTGGTAATGCGCAGGAATCTGTTCCGGGTGCTGACAAATACATTCGGCATCCACTTCCTGGGATATTTGTTCTCGCCGCTGCCGCTTTTGTTCGCGGTATTTCTGAGCGAGATGCGCAGCCGGAAATTCCAGAAATTCGTTCAGTCAGTGACCACCCTGCCCAACTTTATCGGATGGGTCATCATTTATTCCCTGGTGAACAGTTTCTTTTCCACCAACGGACTGGTGAACAATATCCTGTTGGAGATGGGGGTGATTTCACAGCCTTTCAATCTGATGACATCGGGAGAGCATGTGTGGATTCGCATGGTGCTTCTGCAGCAGTGGAAGAACCTGGGGTGGAGTGCCATTGTGTACTTTGCGTCCATCGCAGGCATTGACCAGCAGATGTATGAAGCTGCCATGATGGACGGCGCCAACCGGATCCAGAGAATCCGTTACATATCAATTCCCATGCTGATTCCCACTTACTTCGTCCTGCTGATTATGAGCATCGGAAACTTCCTGAACACAGGGGTGGATCAGTACCTTGCCTTTGGAAATGCGTTGAACAAGGAATCAATAGAGGTCCTGGATCTGTATGTGTATAATCTGGGCATCGGGAGCGGGCAAATTTCCTTTTCGGTGGCGGTGGGAATCATGAAATCGGCAGTGGCCCTGGTGCTTTTTGGGATGGCGAATTTCGCTTCCAAGAAGATCAGGGGAACCAGCGTGTTTTAGAGGAGGGCGGAAAGTGAATGCAAAAAACAAAATGTCGATAGCAGATATCGTTTACAACGCAGTATGCGGGATATTGTTTATCCTGTTTGCCCTTGTCTGTGTCTTTCCTTTTTACTACCTGTTCATCTGCACCATCAGTGACCCTTCCCTGGTGGAGGTGGGAAAGATTGTGCTTTGGCCCAGGGGAATTACCTTAAAAAACTATATAGAAGTTTCCCGGCTTCCCAACCTGGCAAACGCTACCATGATTACCCTGGGGAGGACGGTGATTGGAACGGGCTCCACTTTGCTGATTACTTCCTATCTGGCTTACTTCTTTACAAAGACTCAGATGTGGGGGCGGAAGTTCTGGTACCGCATGGTGGTGGCTACCATGTATTTCAGCGCCGGCATGATACCGGTTTACCTGAACAATAAGATGCTGGGTCTTTTGAACAGCTTCTGGATTTATATCATTCCGGGGCTGGTAGGGGTCTACAATATGATTCTGGTAAAAACATCCATGGAGGCTTTGCCGGCGGAACTGGAGGAGTCCGCACTGCTGGACGGCGCCGGGTATCTCACCAGGTTTGCCAAAATCGTGATCCCTCTGCAGAAGCCTATCCTGGCTACGGTGGGGCTGTTCTCGGCGGTAGGGCATTGGAACGATTTCTTTACCACACAGCTCTATATTACAAAGCCGAAGCTGTACACGCTGCAGTTTCTGCTCTATGAATTTCAGAATCAGGTCAAGAACGCGGCAGCGCAGATCAACAGCGCAAGTGAGGCCATGGGACAGGGAAGCACCAATATCCAGCCCACGGGAATCCGGTTGACTCTGACGGCAATTGTTATCATTCCGATTATGCTGGTATATCCTTTCATCCAGAAATATTATGTGAAGGGCGTCATGATCGGTGCGGTAAAAGGATAAAAAGAGATAAAAAGAGGAGGAAAAGATGAAGAGTAAAACGATGAAAAAATGGTTGGCATTGGGAACAGCGGCAGCCATGGCGATGTCCCTGGCAGGATGCGGCGGCCAGGAGGCGTCCGGAGGTGGAACACAGGATTCCAGTCAGAGCGTGGTACAGCAGTCCGGTACGGGACAGGCGGAGAGCGCGTCTTCAGGGACGGGGGGCGAGACGGTATATCCCGACGAGCAGACCTGGGATCATCTGGATCTGGTGACACTGTACCCCTCCGACACCAACACCAGCAGCGGCCTGGTGACGGGATACAAGGCAGAGATCCTGGCAAAGCGTGGTCTGGAGATGGAGGTCTGGCCTTACTCCGATGAAAAGACCAACGGAATCCTGACCAGTGGGGATCTCCCGGACGTGATGTTTGTAAGTTATGACAACATGAAGACCATGATTGAGGGCGGTCTTATATTGAACCTGGAGGAATATCTGGATCAGATGCCCCACATCAAAGAGAACGAATCAATCCAGACGGCACTGAACTACACAAGGGAATACCGAAGCGCAGACACCGGGGATATCTATGGCATTCCTACACTGATCGGCCTTCAGGAGGAGGACGAGGATACAGGGCGCAATGCGGTGAAGGTGAACTGGAAGGCCTATTATGCGGCCGGATGTCCGGAGATTAAGTCGATCGACGATCTGATCCCGGTTATGAAGAAAATGCTGGAAGTGATGCCAAAGTCCGAGAAGGACGATACCCAGTGTTGGGGAACCATCCTGAATGCCGGAAGCGATGACCAGTATTGGGGGAATATGCAGCTGTGGTATAAATGGTTTGGTTATGAGCCGGACAGCCTGCCGTACCTGATCGAGACAGACATGGTCAACGGGGAATATCATAACATTCTGGAGGAAAAACAGGACAGCCTATACTATAAGGGACTGAAATGGTATAATCAGTGCTACAGAGAGGGCGTCATGGATCCTGACAGTATCAACAATGAGAGACAGGTGCAGAAGGCAAAGGTGGAGACCAGTCTGGCCTGCATGATTCCCAGCGGTACCTGTGCGGGCTGGAGCGGCTACAAGCCCATTTATATCCCGGGGATGTCGCTGTACCAGGAGAACTGGGCCAAGCCTTACGGAACCAATATGTACGTGGTGGTGAACGCCAAAACAGAGAATGTGGAAGCAGCACTTCGGACAGTGGATTTCCTGGCTGACTTTGATGCTTATTTTGAAATCTGGTGCGGTCCTGAAGGGGATTTATGGGAGTACGGTGAGGACGGACTTGTATATCCCACAGAATTCGGCATTTCCTCAGCAACAGAAGAGGGGGTGGAGACCGTATTTGAGAGCACGGGGGAAAAGCGTGTGCTGTGGCTGGATAATTTTATCATTACCAGGACTCCTTCCGATTCCTACATGGGACCTGATGGCCCCAGGCCTGCAAGAGGATTGGGCGAGTGGGCCGAGGTAAAGGCCATCAATGACCAGAGCGAAGAGGCCACCCAGTGGAGGGAGACCTTCGGGTATGAGAACTTTGTGGAGCAGCTGAAGGACAATGACGCTTATGTGCTTCGCAGCAAGCTTGATGCAGTGGTGAGCTTTTGTCCGGACCCGGATGACAGCATGAAGCTGACAGTGGATGCCATCCGTGACGTGGTGGTGGAAGCCAGCTGGAAGATGGTGTATGCACAGAGTGATGAGGAATTTGAGAAACTCTGGGACAAGATGCTTCAGGACTGCGAGGGTCTGCATGCGCAGGACATTGTCTCCTGGAGGCTCGATGAACTGAATAAGGCATTGGAGACCAAGAATTCACTGGAAGCGGATTAGAAGCGCCTCCAGTGGGACAAAAGGGACTGCCCGGGGAAAAGACTGGACAGTTCCCTTTTTGGTATATAAAATATAGTGAAAGATATTGCCTTTTGAGCAGGGTATTTCGTACGTGCCCGCTGAAGCGGACAGGGAGAGGAGGAACGATGGGGAAAAGTTTTTTTCGGAAATATGGGCATGTATGGCTGTTGCTTTCCGGGCTGTTCTCCGGGCTGCTTTCGGGCTGTGCAGGAGATGGGAGCACTTTCGGGGAGACAGGGGAAGCCCCGGCACAGGGGAACCCAGGAGACGTAGTCACTCTTGAAATCTATGCCTGGCAGGACGAGGAGGACAATGTGGAGGCTCTTGTGGCGGGATATATGGCGCAGAACACTGATGTGGTCATCCACGCCAATTTCATTCCGGTGTCCGAGTATCCCCAGCAGATGATGAGTCTGCGGAGCGGGGAGAGGCAGGCGGACTGCCTTTTCTTTCCCACGCCGTCGGAAGGGGCGGTGTGGAAGAATAAGGGGATGCTGATGAACCTGGATCAATGGCTGGAGGAGTGGGATGGGGACGAGGCTTACGAAGACTGGTATGCGGAGGGGGAGGAATGCGGCTCCTATATGGTGCCTTACCGGATGAGCCGGTGGGCGGTATACTACAATAAAGACCTGTTCGACAGGTGCGGGGTACCCTATCCGGAAGAGGACTGGACCTGGGAGGACTATGAGCGGATAGCAGTGCTGCTGACCAGGCAGACAGGGGAAGATAAAAGCTTCGGCTCACTTAGCTTTGAACCTACCAACACATGGTGGCGTGTGCCGGCCAGGACGAGTGGGGCCAACAATCCTTTTTCACCGGAGGACTTGAAGGCTTTCCGGAAAGCGGCACAGTGGTGCTACCGGCTGACATATGAGCTGGGAGCGCAGCTGCCCTATACGGAACAGACCGGCAAGGCAGGCAACAGCTATGACGCCAATTTCCTGGAAGGAGACACAGGGATGTATTTCAGCGGGGACTGGTCTGTGTCCTCCCTCAATAAAATGATTGAGCAGGATGGACTGGAGATCCACTATGACGTGGCTCCCATGCCTCACTGGGAGGGGGATGAGAGTTATGTCATTTCTGATACGGCTGTGGTGGCAGTGATGGCGGACACAGAGTACCCTGAAGAGGCATGGGACTTTATCCGCTTTGCAGGAGGCCTCCAGGGAGCAGCCATACTGGCGGAAAGGAGTGTCATCCCCGCCTGCTGTCCAGAGGGGATCAGGGAAATCTACCTTTCCTCGGAGAATTATCCGGAACACAGGGAGTATTTCTTTATGGACGGGAAGCCCTCCAGAACGCCTGCAAACGGCAGATATATCGAGGCCATGGAGATCATAAAGGAGGAGACGGCCCAATACCTTCTTCAGGAACAGAGCCTGGAGCAGGCCTTTGCAGCCATTGAAGCGGGGCTGAAGGAAATACAGGGAGAGTAAGGAGTGGAAGCCTGGGAAGAGTAAGGGTTGGAACGTCTGTGCCGGAGGAAGTATGGAAAAAGCAGGAGCCGGACAGGGCTGCAGAAAGGGTTGGTTAACATTGAAAAGAAGAAAATCTCTCACAGGACGGTTCCTGGCATATCTGATCGGTATTATTCTACTGTCCAATGTGCTGCTGTTCGGATGCCTGTACAGCATTACAGGGAAGAATATGAGACAGCAGACCCTGGACAGGAGCAGGAATCTGATGGAATCCAACCTGAACGTTATGGAGCAGTATTTCCGGGACGTTGACAAGCTTGCATGGTCTGTGATCTACAACAGGGACATCATCCGTTTTATGAAGGGCAAGACGGACAGGATAGCGGATCTGGAACTCCTGTCCAGCATAGAAAGCCTGTATTACAATTCCAGACCGGATCTGCGCCTGACCTTTTACAAGGAGGGTCATTATACCAACCAGTATTCCATTATGGAAGGGGAGCGGGCGGCACCTGTGGAGGATTACCGTTATACCAAATGGTACCAGGAAATCATCTGGACAGATGAGGAGAAGGTACTGCTGACGGACAACAGGGAGGGAGAAGACACGGACTTCATTTATTCCATGATTTACCGTATCGAGGATGTGTATGAAAACCGCACGGTGGGGTATCTGAAGACAGACATGGATTTAAACGTGCTGAAGGAGCGATTCCTGCAGGACTACACCAATGTGGCCGGGGTGACCATTTCGGACGCAGAGGGAAACCTGCTGTTCTGGGAGGGAGAGATCGTCCAGGCCCCGAGTGAACAATACCGCAGGGGGGAAATCCTCACTTATGAGACGCAGGAGTATATCATTTCCTGCAGTATTTCCGAAAGTACGGGATGGAAGCTGTGTGTGGCCATGTCAAAGGATGAGATTTTCGTGAACCAGCGCTCCATGGTCTGGACACTCACCATCGTGCTGGCAGTGATCATTGCCTTTACCATCCTTATTTCCGGGAAATGCTTCTCCATCATCACGGTCAATTTCAAGCGGCTGGTGGAGGGGATGGAGTCGGTGAAGCGTGGAGATCTGCAGGCTCATGTGCAGGCGGATACCCAGGATGAAATCAGCATCCTGATTCAGGAGTTCAATGAAATGGTGGGGAGGGTGAATGAACTGGTGCAGGCCGTGGAGGCCAAGCAGATTCTGTTGAAGGAGGCGGAGACCAAGGCCTTGCAGCAGCAGATCAATCCCCATTTCATGAACAATATCATGGAGACCATCATGGGGCTGGCCAGCGAGGGAATGGATGATGAGGTGATTCAGGTCAGTGAATGTATGAGCGACATGCTGAGGTACAATACCAGGTTTGAGAACATCACCACCCTGCGGGACGAACTGGAACAGGTGAAGAATTATGTAAATATTCTGAAGATACGTTTTGTAGACCGGTTCGAAGTCTATTATGATGTGAGTGAGGAATGCATGGACTGCAGCATGGTAAAATTTACGCTGCAGCCTTTGGTGGAGAACGCCATATCCCACGGCCTTTCGGAGACGGAGAAGGGCGGGATGCTCCGGGTCCGTGTCAAGAAGGAGGGGGAGCAGATCTCTATCCTGATTTTTGACAACGGGATTGGTATGTCGAAGGAAATGCGGACAGAGCTGGAGCAGAGACTCCTTGTGACAGCGGAGCGGCCGCTGGAGTACATTGACCAGTATAAGAGCCTGGGGATTCTGAATGTCCATCTGCGCCTCAGGATGTATTACGGGGAGGCTTATTCCATTGAACTGTTCTCAAAGGAAGGAAAAGGGACCTGCTTTTCCATAAGGATTCCTTTTGTGAGGGAGGTATAGCATGTATCGGATTCTGGTGGTGGACGATGAAAAATTTATCAGGAAAAGCATCTGTAACCGGATGGATTGGGAAGCCTTAGGGATAGAGGTGGCAGGGGAGGCGGCTAATGGCAGGGAGGCATTGGAGCAGATAGAAGAGCTTCGTCCGCAGATTGTGCTGGCGGACATCCGTATGCCGGTGATGGATGGAATCGCGTTTATCAGCGAGGCAAAGAAGCGCTATCCCCAGGTGCATTACATCTTTATGAGTGCCTATTCCGACTTTAAATATGCCCAGCAGGCAATCCGGCTGGGTGTGGAGGACTACATTCTGAAGCCTGTCAAGACTGCGGAGCTGGAAGAGGTGCTCGCAAAAATCGTCCACGGGCTGAAGCAGAAACAGCTTGCCAGACACCTGCTGGAGCCGGTGGCGGGTGAGAGCCTGCAGTCCCTCCTGGGTGCCGGACAGGTGGCGGCGTTTGCATTTTATCTGGAAAGCCAGGAAGGGGCAGGCGGCTTTTTGGAGGATGCCCTGGGGGAGGTCCTGGCAAAAATCGGGGGAAAACGGATCCTTTATTACCTGAAGGACTTTTCTCCGGGAGACTGCCACGTATTTCTGATGAAGGGGGAGGGACTGGAGGAAAGCGGCAGCAGGGAACTGTTGGAGGCGGCCTGGGACTGCCTGGAGGAGGTGGAAGGAGTGGCTGCCTGCAGCGAGGTCATGGAAAGCGATTCCGCCATACGGGCGGTGGAGTCTGCGGTTCGCCTGCTGATGCGCAAGATGTTCTATCCGGAGAAGAAAATCCTTACGGCGAGGCAGAAGGCAGAGCCGACAGTGGCCAGGAAGCGTCAGCAACAGATCAGGGAGGAGCTGGCTTACCTGTATCAGAACCTGTCTGCGGAGGATCCAAAACTGGAAAGGACACTGGAGCATATTGCCTGCCTGGCGGCAGAACGTGAGAACAGCATATGGACGATAGAGAATACAGTAGCCGAAATCCTGGTGCTTCTCAGGAAAGTCAGCGAGGGGAGAATGGAGGAGACGGATTACCGGATTCTGTTTAACGACATCCAGGGAAAGAATTATCTGCTTCGGTACAGGACAGCGGAGGAATTCAGGGAACGCCTGAAGGAAGTGATACATAACTGCCTTGGCACCAGGAATCAGATAGAGGACGAGGATGTAATCACTGCGGTTCGACAGTATATCAGGGAAAATTATCTGTCCGACCTGAATGCGTCGGAGACGGCCCGTCGTTTTTATCTGAGCGCAAGTTACCTTTCAACCCTCTTCAAAGAAAAAACGGGGATGAACATGGGGGCTTATATCGAGGGACTCAGGATGGAGAAGGCAAAGGAGCTTCTGCAGGGTACCCAGTGGCCGGTGACGGAGGTGGCTATCAGGTGCGGCTACTCAGATTCCGGGTATTTTACAAAGGTATTCAAAAAATATACGGGAACCACGCCCAGGCAGTTCCGGGAACAGGAAAAACAGATCACCTGAAAATATTCCCTTTTTCCTCCGAAAATATTTCTGTTTTCCACGGGTTGAAAATGGTAGGATGAAAAAAAGTGAATCCGGTACTGACCGGAGAGGGACAAAGGGAGGAAAGGGAAGAATGGCAAAGTTATATATTTCCCCGGGCAATAGAAAGGGGCATATTCAGCCGGAACTTCAGGGACATTTTGCAGAGCACCTGGGAAGGTGTATTTATGAGGGAATCTATGTGGGGGAAAACTCGGAGATTCCCAATGTGAAGGGAATGCGCACGGATGTGGTAGAGGCGCTGCGGGAAATCAGGATTCCTGTGCTGCGCTGGCCCGGGGGATGTTTTGCGGACGACTATCACTGGAAGGATGGCATCGGGCCTGGGAAGAAGCGCAGGAAGATTCTTAATACCCACTGGGGCGGCGTGGTGGAGGACAATAGTTTTGGTACCCATGAATATATGGAGCTCTGCAGGCAGCTGGGATGCAGGACTTATATCAACGGCAACATGGGCAGCGGAACGGTTCAGGAGATGGGCGAATGGGTGGAGTATATGACCTTTGACGGCGATTCATCCATGGCCGGACTGCGCAGGGAAAACGGCAGGGAGGAGCCCTGGAAGGTAGATTATTTCGGAATCGGCAATGAAAGCTGGGGATGCGGCGGCAATATGCGGCCGGAGTATTACGGGGATTTGTACCGCAGGTACCAGACCTTTGTCCGCAGCTTCCAGCCGGAGCATCCGCTGCGCAAGGTTGCCTGCGGCGCCAATGCAGGGGATTATCACTGGACGGAAAAGGTTCTGGAGACTTTGTTCGACCATGGGTACGGATATACGAGTGGGCTTTCCCTCCATTATTATACGGTGCCGTCGGGAAAATGGGGCAGAAGAGGCCAGGCGCTGGATTTTACGGAGGAGCAGTATTACCAGACCCTGCGGGAAGCCATGAAAATGGAGGAACTGCTCATAAACCACGGAGCCATCATGGACCGGTATGACCCGGAGAAGAAGATAGGGATGATTGTGGACGAATGGGGAACCTGGTACCAGGTGGAGCCGGGAACCAATCCGGGCTTTCTGTTCCAGCAGAATACCATGCGGGACGCCCTGGTGGCGGGAATCCATCTGAACCTGTTCCAGAAGCACTGCGACAGGGTGAAGATGGCAAATCTGGCCCAGGTGGTGAATGTGCTGCAGGCAGTGATTCTCACGGAAGGGGAACGAATGGTAAAGACACCCACCTGGCATGTGTTCCATATGTACCGGCACCATCAGGACGGGGAGCTACTGGAATCTTCCCTGGAGACCGGGGAGACGGGGCTGGAGGACTGCAGGATTCCTGAGCTGACGGAATCCGTATCCCGGGATGCGGAGGGGAAGATTCACATTACTTTGACAAATGCTTCGCTTTCGGATAGTATATCCGTGGAGGCGGTGCTTGCGGATACAGAGATTGCGGATGTGAAGGGAACGGTGCTGACGGGGAAGATGCAGGCGCACAATTCCTTTGAGGAGCCAGAGCAGGTTGGGGAGGAGAACTTTACAGCCGTGCAGTGGAAGCGGGGAGAGGGAAGGATACGGTTTGTGATTCCGGCCTGTAGCGTGCTTTGCCTGGAGGTGTGGTGCGCATCCGCCGGATGTCCTGGGGAAGCGGTGCCTCCATCAGCGCTCCTTTAGGGGTTAAGGAGTGCCGGGCAGATGGGCTGGGTTTTCCGGTTTAGGAAAAGGAGTTTTATATGGGAGAGATCAAAGTGAAATATATTTCCACAGAGGATGAGATTACCGTGTATTGGGAGCGGACGGCAGCCATGACTGCAGGAGAGCGCTTCAGGATATTTCTGGACGGGAGAGAGGCAACGGTCACGGAGAAGACTCATGGAACGCTGTCCGGTCTGCAGCCGGAACGGCGTTATGAGATCCAGGTAACAGGCGCGGGGTGGCGCTCGGAGACTATGTCTGTCTCCACCGGAAAGCGCAAGAGGCGGATAGACATTACGGCAGCGCCCTATTTGGCGGTGGGAAACGGAGAGGAATTAAATACGGAGCGTATCCAGAGGGCGATCGACGACTGTGGGGCCGGGGATGCGGTCTATGTGCCGGAGGGCGTGTTTCTCACGGGAGCCCTGCGGCTGCACAGTGATATGGAGCTGTATCTGGAGGAAGGAGCCGTTCTACAGGGGACAGCACAGGTGCTGGACTACCTGCCGAAGATTCCAAGCCGTTTTGAGGGGATCGAGATGCAGTGCTACAGCAGCGTGCTGAATCTGGGAAATCTGGACAATATGGAGGATCAGGAGACGGCAGGATATGGCGGGAATAAGGCGGATCCGGAGCATACGGAGAATCCGGAGTATGCAGTGAAGCCGGAAAATGCCGTGAAGCCTGGCAAAGGGGCGCGGCAGGATTTTGTCTGCGAAAACGTGGTCATACGGGGACATGGCACCATTGCCAGCGGCGGCCAGCTTCTGGCGGAGCGTGTGATTGCCAGGGAGCGGAAGGAACTGGGAGAGAAACTGGAGCAGATGGGGGAACTGGCGGCGGAGTGCGAGTGCGCGGAGACGATACCGGGCAGGGTGCGACCGCGGCTGGTGAATATCAGCCGCTGCCGTCATGTGCTGCTTGCAGGCGTGACCTTCCGGAACGGTGCCAGCTGGAACGTACATATGATATATTCCTCGGATATTGTCACGCATGGCTGCACCTTTGTCTCCGAGGAAGTATGGAACGGGGACGGGTGGGATCCGGATTCCTCGGAGAACTGCACCATATTTGACTGTGACTTCCATACGGGGGATGATGGCATTGCCATAAAATCCGGGAAGAATCCCCAGGGGGACAAAATCGGCATCCCATGCAGGAATATCCGTATCTTTGACTGTAGATCCGCCTTCGGGCATGGCATCACCATTGGAAGCGAGATGTCCGGAGGTGTGGAGGACGTGTCTGTCTGGGACTGCGACCTGGGTCAATCCATCTATGGCCTGGAGATAAAGGGCACATGGAAGCGGGGCGGCTATGTGAGGAGGATTCGCGTTGACAATTGTCGCCTGCCCAGACTTCTGTTCCATGAGGTGGGCTACAATAACGATGGGGAACCGGCGGACAGGCCTCCTGTCTTTTCGGACTGTCTGTTCAGGAGGCTGGAGATTCTGGGGGAATACTACAGCAGGAAGCAGGAGTGGACGGAATGCGATGCTATTGAACTGCGGGGATTTGGGCGGCAGGGTCATGAGGTGTCGGATATCTGCTTTGAGGATGTGGTGCTGGGCAGAGCAGGGGGAACGGAGAGGAAGGTGATCTCCCTGAGCCGGTGCAGGGGGCTGCAGTTCAAGAATCTGCGTGTATTGTGAGACAGAAGGAGGACGGGTTGAGGAAAATGGCGGAGGAAATCAGGGAACTAATTTTTCAGGCTGACCCTTATGGTATGAACTGGCTGCGCCAGGACTACCAGTATGGGAAGGTAAGCTGTCCGAAGGGACTGGACAGCGAGGTAACCCACAGAAGGGAAGGGGATATCGTGTATACGGATATCCGCTTCAGGAATATTACGGACAAGCCAATCTTTACATCCCTGCGGGATATTGGCATATCGGTTCCCCTGGAGGACAGATATGACAGCAGCGAGGTCTGTATGAGGCAGCGCTGTCATTCGCATATCTTCTGCGGCGGCGAGATCAGCTATATCATGGCGCTGCGGATGGGGGGACAGGCGCCCCATCTGGGGATGGTATTGACCAGGGGAAGCCTGGGCGGCTACAGCGTGGAGCGTGATACCGGGAAAATGAGTAATGACAGGGGATGCTTTCTCCTGCACCCATCGCCCATGGCGCTGATGCCGGGAGAGGAGAGGGAAATCTGTTTTGTGCTCTTTCCGCATCAGGGCAGGGAAGACTTTTACGGGCAGGCCTCGGCTTTTACCAGATTTATTCGGGTGGAGGCCACTGCCTGGGTGCTGTTTCGGGGGGAAGAATGTCGTATAGCGATAAAGCCCTTGTTTGAAGCCGGATCTGTAGTGGTGGACGGGAAGGAAATTCCGCAGAGAGACGGGCGGTATGAATTGGTGTACAGGGATACGGGGCACAGCGGGGAAAAGGTATTCCATATCTGCGTGGACGGCATCCATACCTGGTGCCGTATTCTGGTAAAGGAGCCGGCAGAGGAGCTGGCGCGGCGCAGGTGTATGTTTATTGCGCAGCGGCAGCAGTATGGGGAAAACGCAGGAGCAGGAGACGGCATGCATTCCGGAATGATGGAAAATGCTGGCGGGAGCGTTGGGGAAGGCTGTCACGCCGGAAGCCTGGAGGGCGCCTATCTGGCTTATGACAATGAAGAAGGCCACATGTATTATGACCGGAATAACGATTACAACGGGGGGCGGGAACGAGTGGGGATGGGCATCCTCATTGCAGAGTATCTACAGCTTGTGAAGGATGAGGCGGGCGGCAGTCTTCCGGCCCAGGGGGATTCTCCCGGAGCCGGTGAAATCCCTTTCCTGGAGGAAAGCCTGAGACGGTATCTGGCTTATGTGGAGCGGGAGCTTTTGGATGTGGAGACAGGGGAGGTCTTCAATGATTTCGGCAGGGACGGCAGCTACAGAAGGCTGTACAATCTCCCCTGGTTCGCGGAATTTTATGTGGAGCTCTACCAGCTTTACGGGAAAAAGGAATATCTGGCCAGGGCTGTCAGTATTCTGCGCTATTACTATCAGGACGGGGGAAGGGAGCATTATCCCATCGAGCTTCCGGTACTGCTGCTGACGCAGGCCCTGGAGGCGGCAGGAATGGGGGAGGAACGGGAGGACATGGAACTGCTTTTCCGGAGCCATGCGGACCGGATCGCGGAGGTTGGCTGCAGTTATCCGCCCTCGGAGGTGAATTATGAACAGAGTATCGTGGCGCCGGCCGCAGATATTCTGCTACAGGTCTATCTGCTCACCAGGGAGGAGAAATATCTGGAGGCAGGGAAAGAGCAGCTTGCAGTGCTGGAGCTTTTCAACGGGATGCAGCCGGACTGGCATCTCCACGAGGTGGCCATACGGCACTGGGACGGGTACTGGTTTGGAAAAAGAAAGCTGTACGGGGACACGTTCCCCCACTACTGGAGTGCCCTGACAGGCAACTGTTTTGCGCTGTATCACAGGATTACCGGGGAGGAGGCCTACGCGAAGAGGGCTGCGGCTTCCCTGCGGGGCGTGCTGCCGATGATTCATTCTGACGGGAGGGCTTCCTGCGCCTATGTTTTTCCCGCGTCTGTAAACGGCAGGCAGGCGGACTGTTTTGACCCCTATGCCAATGACCAGGACTGGGCGTTGTATTTCACGCTGCGGATGAAGCGGGATTGGGGGAATGCATTCCGCACATATGGAAAGGAATAAGACGATGGAGAGAAGAATCCACAATGGGATACCCTGGTACGACCAGAATGGGAATCCGGTAAATGCCCACGGGGCCTGTATGGTACCGGCGGAGGGAAAGTATTATTTGATCGGGGAATACAAGACGGATGACGTGAACAAATATATGGGGTTTTCCTGCTATTCCACAGAGAATTTCACGGATTGGACCTTTGAAGGGTTTGCCCTGCCCCCCTTAAAGGAGGGGCTTCTGGGGCGTGACCGGGTCGGGGAACGGGTGAAGGTTCTGGAAAACAGGGTTACGGGAAAGTATGTTATGCTGATGCACACGGACGATATGCGGTACTGCGATCCCTGCATCGGCCTGGCGGTGGGGGACCAAATCACCGGGGAATATGCTTTTCAGGGGCCGCTGTTGTTTCAGGGGAAGCCCATCCGGTTCTGGGACATGGGGACTTTTACGGACGAGGACGGAACGGCATATCTGCTGACCCATGAAGGGAATATCTACAGACTGGACGAGGACTATACCGAAGCGGTGGAACTGGTGGCGGAGAACATCGCCCCGGGAGGGGAATCCCCGGCCATGTTCAGGACCCAGGGAATCTATTATCTGATGCTCTCCCATAAGACATCATGGGAGCGGAATGACAATTACTATTTTACGGCGAAGAACCTGCAAGGGCCATGGGAATACAGAGGACTATTCTGTCCGGAGGGAAGCAGGACTTATAACAGTCAATGCTCCTATGTGTTCCAGTATGGGGACACTCCTGTATACATGGGGGACCGCTGGTCTTATCCGAGACAGGCCTCGGCGGCAACTTTGGTGCTGCTGCCCATTCAGGCAGGGAATGGGGAGATGAGGATTCCGGAATATCTGCCGGTATGGTCTCCGGATACACTGGAAAAGTCGGATTACCGGATGGAGCATTCCCTGGCGTTTCGTTCCAATGTGCGGAATGGGGGGATTTCAGTTGGGTATACGGGAGAGCGAATTGCATTGTTTGGAAATACGGACAACCATGGCGGATATGGGAACATTGAGATTACGAATGAAAAAGGAGACTGTGTCTTTCTGGCAAGCATTGACTTCTATAGTGCCGTTCCGGACAGCGGGCTCAGGTTCCTGTCCCCGAAGCTGGCATATGGAAGGTATATACTGCGCATTTCCGTATCTGGGGAGAACAGCGTATGCATGACCAAGAACGGCACGAAATACGGGAGCGATGACTGCTATATCGATGTGACGGGGTGGACCGTTTTGGGTGAAATGTAACAGTTCTTGGTGCTCCAACTCCTGACCGGATGTACTAGAGCGTGTTTGAAAATGCTTTCCGTCAGATGTGCGTCGCACCATGCTTTCTGAGGAAGCTCTGATGAAATCACCGCTTCCTCAGAAGTGCATTACCGTTTTATATCGTCTGTAGCTCCGCCAGCTGGCTGGCATGCTTTTTGAAGAAGTCCACTCTTGGCTCCAGATGCTTTAATTCATGTTTCCCAATATCAGCGATATAACAGGAAACGGGGTCTAAAATATGCTTCCAATCCCACAGCTCTTCCCCCAGCCGCAGATATTCCCTGAACATCTCACATCCCTCCGGAGCGATGGGGTGGATCAGTATTGCCATGATCTTGCAGGCATACAGGCAGTCTGACACAAGCTGTCTTCTGAGTCCGGCATCCCCTGCCGCATCGGCCGCTTTCACATTGTTTACCCAATGCTTGTTGACTGACCGGATAAATTCATCCAAGGTGTAGGAAACACGGTGAAAATCATGGTTGTACATATGCCGCTCATATGCAAGTACCGCTTTTCCGGCTAAGAGCCGGATCGGTTCGCTCACCTCGTCCTTCGGTATTTTTCCGCCGTAATTGCTCTGAATGGCATAAAGGCAGCTGCGGATCAGGCGGTTGAACACATTGGTGATCAGATTGCCGTCCTTCAGGACTGCATCCGTATCAGTGGAGTCTGCCTCTGCCATAAATACCTGGGGTTTAAAGCTGACACTTTTGGAGGACAATCCCAGGCTCATAAAATGCATCCGCAGCTGATCTTTTGTATAATGTGCAAGCAGCTCGTCCGCCATGGGGGGCTTTATTGCAGAACTGCTGCCGGCCTTTGCGTCCATATACAATAAATGCCGGTTGGCCGTGATGTGGGTGAGGTGGATCTTTCCCATTTCCGGCTTTTCCCCTTTGGGGATCTGCAGTCCCGTAAACAGGCCTGTCTGGGCGATGGCATAGAAATATATATTGTCTTCCCCGATGAACTGGTAGACCTCCGCGTCGTCGTCATACCACCACCTGGACAGGTCTTCCTCCTTTCCCTGTCCTCTCAGATATGCCAGGGTAAAGGAAACAGGCGCCCAAAGCGATTCCGGCCACACCCAGAAGGTGAGATCCCGTAATCCTTCGCACTCCGGAAACGGAACGCCCCATGCCACATTGCCGGATAACCGAAAGGGAACCAGCGTCTTTCCGGAGGTGTAATGAATGTTTTCTGCCTCCAATACGCTTTTGGCCCTGTCCCGGTCATCCAGATTTTCAAAAGCAAATACGACGGATGGTTTTTTGGGCTCATCCGTCAGCCGGTGAGGCGGCAGCTTTTGGGATAATTCGGATAAATCCTCTATATATTTTCTGGGTACGTACAGCAAGGGCTTTTTCAGAAATTCTTCCACGGTTTCCAGCTGGTATTTGCGGGTATTTGTGCTTTTGCGCAGAAAGTCGTTGTACTCCTTCACCATGGGAATACAGTACTCCAGGTCGAAATACCAGTTTTCCACATTTTTGAGGACAGGTCTTTTATTGGACAGGCTGCTGACAGGGTCGATCAGCTCGGAGGGCAGGAACTGATGTCCCAGCGAGCATTCATCGGCGTATGCTTTATCCGATGTACATTCCGGAATGGGGCATTTTCCCGTCACCTGTCTGCCGTTTAAAAACATCCTTTTCTCCTCGTCGTAAAACTGGGGTATGGACATTTTTTTCAGATATCCGTTTTGATACAGTGTGTGAAATATCCGGGCCGATATCCGCTTGTGGATTTCCCCTGCCTCCCCTATGGCGGAAGCGCCGAAGAAATCCAGGCTGATGCCGTAATTGTCCAGGGTTTTCCTCTGGCTGCGGTGGTTTGTGAGCACGTATTCTTCCAAAGTACCCTTGTATCCTGTCTCCTGTAGTCTGCGGTAACTTTCCATGACAGGAGAGCCGTAGCAGTCTGTTCCGGACAGGAAGATCACATTTTCCTTTCCGATCCGGTCCCTTAAAAATCTCGCAAAGATATCGGCATGGATGAACATGCCCCCCACATGTCCGAAATGCAGGCTTTTGTTTCCGTAAGGCATGCCTGCGGTTATAATTGCCCGTTTGGGAAAAACAGGGCGCTCATTTGGGGCTAAACGTTTACTGGTCATAATATCCTTTCCTTTCTGTTATTATATATCATACAGTCTCTTGAAAATAGTTCCCATCTGCTTTCGCAGTGGATGCTTTCCGGAGCGTCCAACCGCGCAGGCGGAATGTTTTTTGTTCGGATCCTTCCCTGTCTGCCGGGGAAGCCCTGACTGTTCCGGCATAGTATTCCCCCTTTCGGAATTATGATAAAGTATATATAAAAAACGGTCGAAAACTCATATTGAGCTTTCGACCGTCCGGTTTCAGGTTGACGAGAATAAGATTCTCTTCAGGAACGCAGCGCAAAAAGCCCATTGTCGGTTTTGACAATAAGCTGCTGTCGCTGGTTCATGCTGTTCATGGGGATTGGATATTTCACCATGGGATTATATTTCCTTTCGCTGTGCGGATATACAATTTTGGGTAATTATAGCAGTAAGCGTCTTGTGTGTCAATAGAAAAACAAGGCGACAGTTCAGAGCCCGTTACTGTTCACAGCTTCGCTGCTCACAGCAACATAATGCACACAAAATGAGCAAAAGACGCTCATTTTGGCGCCCGCAGTCTCGGGTTTTTATGCCCAAAACGCATAAAAACGCCTTCGCGAAACCGGCTGTGAATAGTAACCAGAGCCCTCGTTGTCCTACATCTGCGCCCTGAAAAAGTCGATGGAATATTCCCTGGCAGCAGTGCTGTCGGCTCCGTCAAAGCCATGACTCGCACCGGGAATGACAATGAGACGGGCATCCTCGTATACGGACAGGGCCTTTTCGGAATAGCCAAGGGGCACGGTGGGATCCTGATCCCCGTGAATCATCAGAACAGCCCCTTGGTAAGCCGGGATGATTTCATATACCTTGATATCCATGGCCTCCCTGTCAAAGGGCTCTCCCAGACGAAGGCCGAAAACCTCCCGCTCCCCGGCCTCGTACCGTTTTTTTGCGCCTTCCGGAACCACGAAGGCGGGATACCACAGCACCTGTGCCCTGATATCCTCCGGCCGCCGGGCTGCCACCAGCGCAGAGACCAGGCCGCCCATGCTTTCTCCCTGGAGGAATATCCGTCCCGGATCCACATAGTCCAGTTCTTTCACACAGTCGATGACTGTCTCCAGGTCCTCACATTCCGTACCCACCGTCATTTCCTCAAACGTACCATCGCTGAGGGATTCCGGCCCCCCGCCGCAGAAGTCGAAGAACAGGCAGCAGATGCCTGCCTCCGCGAAGCCGTCCCCATGGTGCATCAGTTCCCGGAAGTTGCTTCCGAAGCCATGGCAGAATATCACCACAGGGAGTCTCTGCGCTGTCGTCTCCGGCAGATAAATGCGCCCCCGGATGGTTTTTCCGTCTTTTTTTACAAATGTCATTTCTTTTGTCATCTTTGTCTCCCTTTCCTCCCAATACTTTCAATTTCTCTCAATGCTTTCAATTCATTGGCGCAAGCCGCCTGGCTTTTCTTCCTCCGGCCGGTTCAACGTGTTGAATATGGCCATTTTCAGCAGATTCGATAGTGCCGGGGCAGTCAGCGGCCGAACGGCCATCTATACCATGCTTGCCTTGTAATCATGATCATAATACTATCATAATACAGAAGCCTGTATAATGCAAACCTATCGTAACAGTTCAGTCTTGATAGTGCCAGGCGGTTTGTTTTTTGGCAAGGGGGGACGGCGCAGAAAGTACCCCTGCCTCTCCTGCTCCTGTATCCTGAAAGCTTATATATATCACATAGCAAAATTAAGGCAACCATTCAAAGCCAACTGGAAAAGTATTGTGAGGTTCAATCAATACATATTACGAAAAGTCAGGCGGAGACGTGCTGTCCTGCCCTAAGCGGACTTTGGAGGGCGGTCTTAGCGGAGATGAAATCCACTGCTTTGGAGTCAAAAGGGAAATCCTCCGTGAAATAGATCATCTCATTATATTTTTACACAGCGTCACAGATGGCGCTGTGGTGCATAACGGTTTATTAGTTTATCCAGAACATTATGCAAGGGGTATTGACTTGCACATTTTTGCTTGATATGATAAAAATATATTATAAAGTTTTGGTTTTTATGTTAATGGTAATGCAGAATTGAAGAATTTCTTAATAAAAATTTTGAAGAGAGTAAGACTATTATGGAAATTAATCCTAGTTCACTAGATTTTTTCCCATGCCTAATGGAAAAATATCCTAACAAAATTGTTATTCCATATAAAAGAGGAGAAGAATTATTAGGTGTACTTAAAGATTTGTATTGTTTTGAACCAATTGATTATGATGCGGCAATGATTGAAATGAGGGGGTTTGTAGTTGGGAAAAAAATACCAGGGAAAAGAATACAGTTTATTTATTAAAGTTAAATAATTCATCTGAATTATTCTATAAATATCATACTGCTAGATTTTTTCCTAGAAGTAGGATTATTCTTTTAATAGATAACGATAAGGATGAATTTATTTCTAATGATCATTTGTTTCAGACCAAAATAAATATTTTGAGAGGTATAAATAAAGAAGATGTTGACAATTTCACACAAGAGTTTAAAGTATATTTAAATTTATTTTATCTATATGACTTGGCATTAGAGAATGATAATATACTTAATTAAGAAGAAGGAGACCTTACTATGAGTAATATGAATATGAATGATTTTTAAGTCACACATTTTTCGACGACAAATTTACTTTGTTATCTCTTGAAATATTTATTCAAATTAATATCAAAATATTATTGGTAAAAATCCCCTTGAATTTAGAAAGTGAAGTGATTCAAGGGGATTTTTTTCTCTCTATTGTCACGGCAAAACTCCTTTTCCCCTCTGGCAGATTTTCGTTTTCCCTCCCGATTGTCTTTTTTGCGGTCCTGGGAAATGCGGATGAATGGGGAGAAATAGAAAGCTTCGCAAAAAGGAAGGAGATGTGGCTGCGTAAATACCTGGAACTTTCATCCGGCATCCCGACAGATGATACCTACCGTATCGTGATGGGGAACATTGGCACGGAACATTTCTACCAGGCTGCAGCGGGGCTGCTGATCCAGACAATAGAGGGAATCGTGCTGCTGTCCGGGAAGGAAAGCAGGGGATCCAAAAGGAAGCCGGGGGGCAGGGGGAGGCAAAGGCACTGCAGACCCTGAATGTGTATTCAAATGACTATGGGATATGTCTGGCACAGAAATTCATTGATGAGAGGACAAACGAGATACCGGCGGCGTAGGAACTGTTGGGGCTTATGAACCTGCGGGATATGATCGTGACGGCGGATGCCATGAACTGCCAGAAGGATACTGTTTCTGCAATTGTATCGGGGAAAGGGGACTATGTGCTTGCCCTGAAAGGGAACCAGGGGCTGTTCCATGAAGAAGTCAGGGACTACTTTGAAGGAGGCGTACTGGAAAACCTGAAAGGGAAAGAAGGATGCTACAAAAAGACAGTGGAGCCGGAATACGGGGGGAGTGCAGTCCGGGAATACTACATCACGGAGGACACGGACTGGTACAGTGAACGGGGGAAGTGGAAAAACTCAGGAGTTTCGGGATGGTGGGTAAGATTCTGGAGAAGATAAATCATCTCTTTATATTTTTATACGGCACCAGAAATGGTGTCGCGGTGCATATCGGTTTATTAGTTTAACCGTAACAGTTCAGCCATGCGGCACCGCGAAGTCAAAATTGCGTTCCTATGCAATTTTGCGAGACTTGCAGGCGCCAAAATGAGTTGAAAACTCATTTTGTGTGCATCATCGTAACAGTTTGGCCGAAGGCTGAACTGTTACGTTTAACCTGCATATGTATCCGGGGATGTTGACATGCGCGGGAATGTAGAATATAATAAGACAATTCAGCTGCAGGGCAGCGGGAAACAGTTTTTCAGGGACAGGGATATGTGCAGACCGATATGGCAGATGACAGGAGGAAACAGTTATGTTGACATTGAAAAAGCCGCCCATGGGATGGAACAGCTGGGACTGTTACGGCGCCGCCGTGAACGAGGCGCAGGTGAGGGCAAATGCCGAATATATGGCAGAAAACCTGAAGGAATATGGCTGGGAATACATTGTGGTGGACATCCAGTGGTATGAGCCCGGTGCGGTGAGCCATGAGTATAACAAAGGTGCGAAGCTGGTGATGGATGGATTCGGACGGCTGATGCCCGCGGTGAACAGGTTTCCCTCGGCATCGGACGGGAAGGGATTCCGGCCGCTTGCGGAATATGTGCATTCCCTGGGGCTTAAATTCGGAATCCATATTCTGAGAGGGATCCCCAGGCAGGCCATACGGCACAACAGCCCCGTCCTGGGGACAAATATCCGAGCGGCGGAGATTGCGGATTTCGGGAATGTCTGTGCGTGGAACGGTGATATGTGCGGCATTGATATGAGCCGGGAGGGAGCCCAGGAGTATTATGACTCGCTCTTCGCCCTGTATGCCGGATGGGGCGTGGATTATGTGAAGGTGGATGACATTGCCCGTCCCTACCGCAGGGAGGAGATTGAGGGAATCGCGAAGGCCATCCAAAACAGCGGGAGGGACATGGTTCTGTCCCTGTCCCCGGGAGCGGCGCCCATAGACCAGGCAGGGCATCTTTCAGAGTGGGCGAATCTGTGGCGTATGACGGACGATTTCTGGGACAGCTGGGAACTGTTGAAAAAGATGTTCGACTATTGCCGGGAATGGTTCCCCTATGTGGGGGAAAACCATTTCCCCGACTGCGATATGCTTCCCTTGGGGCGAATCCGTTTATGCAATACGGAACAGGGTGAAGACACGAAATTTACAGAGGATGAACAGAGGCTTTTGATGTCCCTGTGGGCGATTTTCCGTTCCCCGCTGATGTTTGGGGGAGATATGACCATGAATGACGGTTTTACGCTTTCCCTGATGCAGAACCGTGAGATCATCGGCATCAACCAGGATTCCCGGGGAGGCCATGAGGTTTACCGCAAGGGAAATGAAATTGTCTGGGCGGCTTACGGCCCGGGTGATACGGTATACCTGGCGCATTTCAATGTGGGTGAGGAGGAGATCGCCGTTTCGTTTGACACAGGATTTCTTGGGTTCAGGGAGGAGATCAATGCCCGTGAGATATGGAGCGGGGAGGAACAGAAAGGGACTTTACAGGTGAAGTCCGTGATCCCGCCCCACGGGGTCAGATTGTATCTGCTAAGGAACTGTTAAGTAAGGAACTGTTATGAGGTAACTTTAGGTCGCTTTACGGTTTGGCTTAGGATGAGCCTGCAAAGGCAGGGCGATATCTATTTTGATATTTTGGAAAGAAAAGGAGTCCAATGGAATGAGTGAGATGAAGGACAAAATGCATACGGGGGAACTGTATCTTCCGGGGGATGAGGAGATCATAAGGGAGCAGGTGGTCTACCAGGACAGGCTGTGTGAGTATAATCTGACCAAGCCGTCGGAAACAGAGAAACGGGCGGCAATGCTGAAAGAGATGCTGGGCGACTGCGGGGAGGGTGTGTACATTGAGGCTCCGTTTTACGCTAATTTCGGCGGGCATCACTGTCATTTCGGGAAAATGGTTTATGCGAACTATCACCTGACCTGTGTGGATGATACCCATATTTATGTGGGTGATTATACCATGTTCGGACCCAACGTGACGATTGCCACGGCGGGTCACCCCATCCTGCCGGAACTGCGGGAACGGATATACCAGTATAACATGCCGGTTCATATCGGCAGGAACTGCTGGATCGGCGGGGGCGCCATCATTCTGCCAGGCGTCCGCATCGGGGACAACACGGTGATCGGCGCGGGGAGCGTGGTGACGAAGGACATTCCCGCCAATGTGGTGGCAGTGGGAAATCCCTGTAGGGTCATGCGTGAGATCAATGAGCATGACAGGGCGTACTATTACAAAGACAGAAAAATCCCTTTTTCCATATAAATTTTGTAAAAGGGAAACAACCGCGATCGCTTTTTTCTGTTTCTGTAGAGACAAATGAGGTTTTGCCCTTTGGGTCGTTTAGAAACGGAGGAGCTTATGAGGAAAAGATGTTAAAACAACCTTATTAGCCGTGTTAGTTCCAGGGTAAAATGCTATATAGATACATGAAAAGAAATCAAGAATGAAGTTTGTTTGCAGGAGAGTGGCATCAAATGATTGATATTTATACAGAAAAAAAGGATTCCAGGGATTGGATACTTCAGAATGATTTGTATTTTAATCTGTATACAAGTAATGAAGAAATGTCTCAAAATGAGATTGACCTTATTAAGCAGGTGGATGAGGCAAGACTGACACCGGATAAGCACATTGAAACGAAATATGGCTTAGGGACGATCCGCAATTTGTCATCAGGGTGTAAGACACTACTCAATATTGTTAAGCATCCGGATAAAGTGGTGTGTGTAGAGGAATGTGGTCCCAATGTGCTTAAAATTATTTTTACGATGGATAATATAAAGATTTATATGTCAAGACCAACGCTTACAGATATTCCGGATGGCGCAAAAATCAGATTTAATGATTCTGATATAGTCACCGGAAGCAAAGGGTATCATACATGGTGGGGCAAGGAGTATGAAAGGAGGGAGGCAGATGATTTATGAAAACATTACATTTACGGCAGATCCATTTTCATACGATTTAGTGTTTGATGATAGAATAACTCTTGTTGGAGGAGATAGTGGGACAGGTAAAACCGTCCTTTACGAAATGCTGGAGGATTTAAGGTTAATTGACGAATACAGGTCGATAAGGCTGTTTAATTATAAGTCAGATAACTTTTTGCAATCAATAAAAAAATGCAGAGATAGTTTTATTGTGATTGACAATGCAGATATTCTGATCAATGAAGAGGTTAAGAGATTTATTAATTTTGAGTTTTCCAATCAGTATATGCTTTTTTTGCGAAATTGTGATGGACTGAATGTCTCGGACGAGAGTTTTAAGGTATTAAAGTCTGATAATAACAGAGTTACGCTGGAAGAGGAGTTGTGATATGAAATATTTATGGACAGAAGATATCGGTGCAGGACTTCACTTCTGGAAATTACTGAATGGACTTTTCTTTGATAATATACTTGTAATCGAAAGTAAGGGAAGTAATCAGGGCATATTAGATGCATTGGCAGAATTAGAAATTCAAGCGGAGGACGAGTATTACATTGCATTTGATTATGTTGTTGACAATCAGGATATTCGTAATAAATATCGTATATTGAGGTCAATGGTGGAGAAGTCAGAGGGAAGGGTTATCGTTCTGGATATGATTTGTTTTGAACACCTGATTCTTGCATTTGACAAACTGGTGGATTGGACAGGTACCGGAAAGGCAGATAAAATCAAAATTCGGGAGGAAATTTTGTCTGTAATAGAAAATCATAGAATTAACTTGTCAAAAATTAAAAACGAGAAAGCGTTGCAGTATTTGGCAGGTTTTAATAGATATTCGACGGAACGAGTGATGAAATCATTGGTAGGTGAATTGACACAAAATGAAAAATGGTCAGTGAGCGGTTCTCTTATGGGAGAGTGCTGGTACAAGAATTGTTGTATGTCTGGACATTTGGAGAGCCGTAAGTGTGGGCGGCCGGAAGTTTTGGATGGAAATGAAAAAATGAAACGGTTGATACAATCGGAAACAGTTCAAAGAGTGGTTGGGGAAGTAAGCATTTGAATCATAGAAGGGTACATTCCCCGATGTCTGCACCAGGAGAAAGAAAAATCATCCCTCTACAGAATTCCTTTTTTATAGTTTACAGGTGGATTTTTTTACTCTGATAGTTTATAGTTGGTAATATAGAAAAAATAGATGTGGAATAAAAAAGTCGAAAGGATTTAAGTCAGCAGAGCATGAGTATCACTATGAACCCCAAATTAAAGGAAAAGATTTTGGAGTCTCTTTCCGCCGTACTCCCCATCACAGGCATCGTCCTGTTGGTGAGCATACTCCTGGTGCCCGTGGATCTGGGCATCATGGTCATGTTTATCGCCGGCGCGGTGCTCCTGGTGATCGGAATGGGATTTTTCCAGCTGGGGGCGGAGATGTCCATGACGCCCTTGGGAGAGGGTATCGGCGTCCAGATATCGAAAAAGAGGAATATATTCCTGATCTGTCTGATCGCGTTCTCCATGGGAGCCATTATAACGATCTCTGAGCCGGATCTGCAGGTCCTGGCGCAGCAGGTGCCGTCTGTCCCAAATTATACACTGATCCTGACGGTCGCGGTGGGAGTGGGTATTTTCCTCGCAATCTCTATTGTGCGAATTTTGTTTCAGATCAATCTGTCTGTGATATTGATTGCACTGTACCTGCTGTTGATTGTGGCTTCTTTCTTTATCCCGAAGGATTTCCTGGCGGTTGCCTTTGACTCGGGAGGCGTTACCACAGGTCCCATGACAGTGCCTTTTATCATGGCCATGGGTGTGGGTCTCGCCTCTGTCAGAGGCGATAAGAATGCCACCAGTGACAGCTTCGGTCTGGTGGCTCTCTCCAGCGTGGGTCCCATCGCGGCGGTATTGATCCTGGGATGCTTCTACAATCCTCAGGAGGCGGCATACCAGGCAGTGAAGGTGGCGGACGTGGATACCACGAGGGACGTCATATGGGAGTTCCTTGCCAGTCTGCCCCCTTACATCCGGGAAGTCATGATTTCATTGCTGCCCATAGCCGTTGTGTTTGCGCTCTTCCAGCTGATGGCGCACCGTTATCCCCGGCGTCAGGTGAAGCGTATCCTGGTGGGCTTCGGATATACCTATATCGGCCTGGTACTGTTTCTCTGCGGCGTCAATGTGGGGTTTGCCCCGGTGGGTTCCTTCCTGGGAAGGGAGATCGGGGACGAGAGCTGGCGGTGGCTTCTGATCCCCATCGGTATGCTGATCGGATATTATATCGTGAAGGCAGAACCGGCGATCCAGATTCTGAACCGTCAGGTGGAGGAAGTGACCAATGGCGCGGTTTCGGCGAAGAACATGAACCGCTGCCTGTCCATCGGCGTGTCCGTCAGCGTGGGGCTGGCCATGATGCGTGTGCTGACGGGTCTGTCCATCGGCTGGATTGTCATTCCCGGCTATGTGATTGCGCTCGTTCTGTCCCGGCTGGTGCCGAACATGTTCGTGGGTATTGCGTTTGACTCCGGCGGTGTGGCCAGCGGTCCCATGACCACTACCTTTTTACTTCCCTTGAGCATCGGTGCCTGTGAGGCGGTAGGCGGTAACGTGATGACAGATGCCTTCGGCATTGTAGCGCTGGTGGCACTGACCCCCCTCATAGCCGTCCAGATCATGGGTGTGCAGTATCAGCTCCAGCTGAGGAGGGAACGCAGGGCCAGAATGCAGGAGACGGTTCCTATGGATGCTGTGGATGAAATCTTTGAGTTTGAGGAGGGATGAGATGGAGACGAATTACAGGAACCCGGCTTTTAGAATATTGTTTCTCATCGCCACACCCAAACTGGTAAAGAAGGGCATGACGCTGCTGAAGGAGGAAGATGTGCCGGTGCAGTATCATTTCTGTGCCCAGGGCACGGCCTCCAGTGAGATCATGGATATGCTGGGACTGGGGAGTGTGGAAAAGAATATCCTGATGAGCATGATGCCCAAGGAATTTGCGGACAAGGTGCTGAAAAAGCTGAGAAAGGGCTTGTACCTGGGAATGCCCAACACAGGCGTTGCGTTCACGGTTGCCATGTCCGGCAGCAGCGGCAGGCTGGTGCAGCTGATCCAGTCGATGCAGTCAGAAATGGAAAATACACCGATGGAAAGGGATGGTTTGAATATGGCGGAGATGGAGTACAGTATGATCATGGCGATCGTCAATCAGGGATTCAGCGAGAATGTGATGGATGCCGCCAAGCCCATGGGGGCTACAGGGGGCACGGTGCTGCATACGAGAAGAGTGGGCAGCGAGGCGGTCATGAAATTCTGGAATATCAGTGTGCACGGGGAGCGGGAGATTGTCATGATCCTTGTCAGCAAGGAGGATAAGCTTCCTGTGATGAAGGCAATCGGTGAAAAGTGCGGTATGAACAGCGAGGCCCAGGGGGTCGTGCTGTCACTTCCTGTGGACAATGTTGTGGGACTCAACTGAGGAAGCGCTTGCTGTTCGTGTCATTGCATAAAACGACTTTCGTTTTGTTTTTGTACGGATTGGACAAAGGCGTCACTCTAATTCGGACTTTCGCAATTACCTATATTTAGAACAAGGGAGAGGAAATGTTTTTATACAGGAGAAAAGCGCAATATCATGAGACAGACCAGATGGGCATTATCCATCATTCCAACTATGTCAAATGGATGGAAGAGGCCAGGGTGGCATTCCTGGATTATGTGGGACTGGGATACGGGAAAGTCGAAAAGCTTGGGATCATATCTCCGGTGGTTGGAATTACTCTGGAATACAAGAGACAGGTGCAGTTTGGCGATGAGGTGGAGATTCGTGTGGAAGTCCAGAAGTATAACGGCGTGGTCATGGAGTTCAGATACGAATTTTACAATCTGACCAAGGGCGAAGTCTGTACGAATGCCACCTCCAGACATGGGTTTTTAAAGGACAACAGGGTGGCTTCCCTGAAAAAGGAACTGCCGGAGCTGGACCATTTGATGACGGAATATATGGCGGCACAATAAAATACATGTAACAGTTCAGCCAGCCGATGTGAGCAGTCGAAAATCGTGCTCGCACGAATTTTCGGCTGATTATATCGGCTGAGGGAACGCTGTCTTATGAGCAAAGGTAGCTGCGAAGCAGCGGAAAGCACCGCAGGTGCGGCTTTGTGAATGGCGAGGGCTGAACTGTTACAAATACATATGAAGGGCATAAGATGAGTCATTATTTTTACGAGATTACCATGCTGTTTTTTGCTTATTCGTTTCTCGCCTGGCTGGCAGAGACGACGGTGGCAGCGGTAAAGAATAAGGATTTCCGCAACAGGGGCTTTGCGTCAGGCCCCTTTTGTTTTATCTATGGCTTTACGGCAGTGCTGCTGACGGTGTTTTTTCAGGAGCTGAGAAACGATGCGTTCTTTCTCTTCCTGGGAAGCGCGGCGGTGGCTACCGCGGTGGAGTGGTTCACGGGAAAAGCGCTGGAAAGCATGAACCAGAAGAGGTGGTGGGACTACTCCGGCAAGAGATGGAATTTTGACGGATACATATGTATACAATATTCCGTGATCTGGGGGCTGGCAGGACTTCTGGCAGTCAGGTATGGGAATGACCTGATCCTGAGCCTGTATCATATTCTGCCGGCAATCTTTGGAAAGGGGTTGATCTGGGGGTTTATGGCAGTGGGACTTCTGGATCTGGCAGGTTCCCTGATATCCGTCTACCATCTGGAGGAGAAGCTTCCCCGGGTATTCCAATGGAACTACAGGCTGCAGAAGTGGACGGTGAGGCTGGCCACTAAGATATCCGGAAGCGTGGAGAACCGCATCAGGAAAGCATATCCTTCCACGGCACAGACAGCTGCGGCTGACGGGGAAAAGACGGCGGAAAGGTGCAGCCTGGTTCAGCTGTTCTGGCTCTTTGTGATCGGAGCCTTTCTGGGGGATGTGGTGGAAACTTTATTCTGCCGGGTCACAGTGGGTGTCTGGATGAGCAGGAGCAGTCTTGTGTGGGGAGGCTTCAGCGTGGTGTGGGGACTGGCCATAGCCCTGGTGACAGCGCTTCTTTACAGGAGCCGGGATAAGCAGGAATTTCATATATTCTGGATCGGTACCTTTCTGGGCGGCGCCTATGAATATATCTGCAGTGTTTTTACGGAGATCGTGTTTGGGAAGGTGTTCTGGGATTACAGCGGGATGCCTTTTAACCTGGGCGGCAGGATCAACCTGCTGTACTGTTTCTTCTGGGGGATCGCCGCCGTTGTCTGGATGAAGGTGCTTTATCCCAGGACGGCAAGGCTGATCAGCTTCCTTTTGAAAAAGACGGGTCGTATCCTGACCGTATTCATGGCGGTTTTCATGGCGGCGAATGTCTGCGTGTCCATGCTGGCGCTGATCCGGTATGATGCCCGGGGAAGAGGGGAGGAAGCGGTATCCGGCTGGGAGCGGCGGATAGACCAGTATTTTGATGACGCCAGGATGCAGCAGATTTATCCTAACGCGAAAACGCAGTAAACCGGCAGAAAAGCTTGTCCGGAAGCCCCGGTTTATGATATGGGAGAGACAATTGCGAAAGCCCGAATTAGAGTGATGCCTTTGTTCCATCCGCACAAAAACGAAACGTAGGTCGTTTTGAAATCATTTCTTATTTTGTGCGAATTGCCCAGGGTCCGTTTGTCAAATGAGGGTTTCGCAATTACCTGTGATATGGAAGGAGAAAAGGAAATGTCAATAGAAAGAGTCAGGGAATATTTCAGGAAATGTGGGATGGAGGAGAGGGTCAGGGAGTTTGAGGTATCCAGTGCAACGGTGGAGCTGGCAGCAGCGGCGCTGCACTGTGAGCCTCAAAGGATTGCGAAGACGCTCTCTTTTATGGCAGACGGCCATGCGGTACTGGTGGTGGCTGCAGGGGATGCGAAAATTGACAACCATAAATATAAGGGGCAGTTCGGCGTCAAGGCCAGGATGCTTTCGCCGGATGAGGTGGAAGTCCTTGTGGGTCATGCGGTGGGCGGCGTGTGCCCCTTTGCGGTGAAGGACGGGGTGGAAGTATTCCTGGATGAATCCCTGAAGCGGTTCGACACCGTATTCCCGGCCTGCGGCAGTTCCAACAGCGCCATAGAACTTACCATCCCGGAGCTGGAGAAGCATTCAGGATATCAGAAGTGGGTGGATGTCTGTAAGCTTCCTGAGGAGGGGAGGAAAAATTGTCACTGACCATACAGCATTTTATGAGCGGTACGGTTGGAAATTTCTCTGCATGGTGCAGGGTTCGGACGGGGAAATGACCAGAATGTATGTGCATAGACAGGTGTAATGGAGAGAGGTCCTGTGGAGGGCTAAAGAATGTTTAAGCTGTTGATTTGTTTTATTGCGGGGATAGGCGCGGGACTGGGGACGGGATTTGCAGGTATGAGTGCGGCGGCGGTGATCAGTCCCATGCTGATCACATTCCTGGGGCTTCCGGCCTATGAGGCCGTAGGGATAGCGCTGGCAAGCGATGTGCTGGCAAGTGCCATAAGCGCCTATACGTATGGGAAAAATAAGAATCTGGATATCCGGAACGGCCTGGTAATGATGGTCACGGTGCTGCTGTTCACCCTGGTGGGAAGCTGGGTGGCGAGCATGGTGCCCAATACCACAATGGGAAGCTTCTCTGTGTTCATGACACTGCTTCTGGGCATTAAATTCATTGTCAGGCCGGTTATGACGACAAAGGAAGCCATGAATCAGGTGGACGGCAGGAAGCGGGTCATCCAGTCTGTTGTCTGTGGTATCCTTGTGGGATTTATCTGCGGTTTCATCGGTGCAGGCGGCGGAATGATGATGCTGCTGATCCTCACCAGCGTGCTGGGATATGAGTTAAAGACGGCTGTGGGAACCAGCGTATTTATCATGTCCTTCACAGCTTTTACAGGGGCGGCGAGTCATTTTGCCATCGGCGGCATGCCTGATCTGTGGTGCCTTTTGTTCTGCGTGGCGTCCACGCTGCTGTGGGCCAGGATTGCAGCCAGGTTTGCAAACAAAGCCAGCGCCGTCACTTTGAACCGTGCGACGGGTGTGGTTCTGGCGGTTCTGGGAGCGGCGATCCTGACGGTGAATTATATAAAATAAAGTAGTGGATATTTTATGGTTCTGATAGTATAATTATGTTCACTGACTAATTTTTGCGCAAAGGAAAAATATGTAGGAAATGAATAGGATAAGGCGATTGAAAGGCAGCCTGATGCTGCTGCTGGCAGCGTTCTTCTGGGGGACGACTTTCGCTGCCCAGTCTACCGCTGCGGACAGTATTCCCCTTTTTACCTTTAATGCGGCACGGTCCTTTGTGGGGGCGGCATTTTTGGGCATTTTGATCCTGATCCGGCAGGGAAGCCGGAAGGGAAAGGCCGGTTCGGATTCCGGCGTGGGACAGAAGAGGGGCGCGGTATCTGGCGGGAAGCGGCAGGAAAGCGAGGTCTGCGGAGGAAAACGGCAGGAAGGCGAGGTTTTTGGCGGGAAGCGGCAGGAAAGCGAGGTCTGCGGAGGAAAACGGCAGGAAGGCGAGGTTTTTGGCGGGAAGCGGCAGGAATGCGAGGTCTGCGGAGGAAAACGGCAGGAAGGCGAGGTCTTCGGCGGAAAGCGGCAAGGTGGCGCGGTATTTGGCGGGAGCATCTGTGGAGTGGTGCTGTTTGCGGCAATGAGTTTTCAACAGGGAGGCATCACCGCGTATCCGGAAGGAGCAGCTGCTTCTGGGCGTTCCGGGTTCCTCACCGCGACATATGTGGTAATGGTGGCCGTCTGTGCCCGCTTCCTGGGGAAAAAATTACATAAAAGCGTTTACGCCGCGGTGGCAGTGTGCATCGTTGGCATGTATCTGTTATGTATGGCAGGCGGGGTGGGCGAAATTTATTTCGGCGATGCGCTGGGACTGATCTGTGCCGTGTTCTTTACCGTCCATATCCTGGTGGTGGATCATTTCTCTTACTGTGAGAGCATAAGGCTGTCCTGTATGCAGTTCCTTGTCTGCGGGATTCTTTCCACTGTGGCAATGCTCCTGTTTGAACAGCCTGATCTCCATATGCTGCCCGGTATGCTGCTGGCGGCAGCAGGTCCCATCCTCTATGCGGGTATTTTGTCCAGCGGGATCGCCTTTACGCTGCAGATGGAGGGGCAGAAGTATGCGGAGCCGTCGGTGGCGGCGGTAATCATGAGCCTGGAGTCGGTCTTTGCCGTCCTGGGCGGCTGGATCGTATTGGGTGAGAGGCTGTCGGCCAGGGAACTGGCAGGCTGCGCGCTGGTGTTTGCCGCGGTGATCCTGGCGCAGCTGCCCCACAAGGAGCAGGATCAAGGAAGCGCTGTAGTATAGCTGTAGTATAAGCAAAATCCATAAAACCATTCAGGCAATCAAGAAAGGACACAGAAACATGAAGAAAGCAAAAGTAATCATTGACAGGGAGTTTATCGTAAGCCCCATTGACCGCAGGATTTACGGGTCTTTTATCGAACATCTGGGCCGGGCTGTCTATGAGGGGATCTATCAGCCGGAAAGCCCTTTTGCGGATGAGCAGGGCTTCCGCAGGGACACCATGGAGCTGGTGAAGGAGTTACAGGTGCCCATTGTCCGTTATCCCGGCGGCAATTTTGTCTCCGGCTTCTGCTGGGAGGACAGCGTGGGACCCAAGGATAAACGCCCTGCCAGGGTGGATCTGGCATGGCAGGTGGTGGAGAGCAACCAGTTCGGCCTCAATGAGTTCTGCGACTGGTCGAAGAAGGCAGGCAGCCAGGTAATGATGGCGGTGAACCTGGGGACGCGCGGGGTTGCGGAAGCGCTGGATCTGCTGGAGTACTGCAATTTTAAAGGCGGCACGAAATTCAGCGACCTGAGAAGGGAGCATGGTTATGACCAGCCCCACAATATCCTCACCTGGTGTCTGGGAAATGAGATGGACGGCCCCTGGCAGACGGGGCATAAGACGGCGGCGGAGTATGCCCGTGTGGCTGCAGAGACAGCGCGGGCGATGAAATCCATGGATCCGGATCTTGAACTGGTGGCCTGCGGAAGCTCCAGTTCCCATATGCCTACCTTCGGCACGTGGGAGACCACTGTCCTGGAAGAGGGATATGACCTGATTGACTATATCTCCATGCACCAGTATTACGGCAATGCCGAGGATGATTCCGCCAGCTTCCTTGCAAACAGTGTAGACCTGGACGAGTTCATTACAAATGTGATTGCCCAGTGCGATTATGTGAAGGGTAAGCTGCATCGTAAGAAGAATATCAATATTTCCCTGGATGAGTGGAATGTGTGGTATCACTCCCACGAGCAGGATAAAAAGCTGGAGAAGTGGGTACAGAAGCCCCATCAGCTGGAGGATGTTTACAACTTTGAGGATGCGCTGCTGGTGGGCAGCATGCTGATCACCATCCTGCGCCATGCGGACAGGGTGAAGATGGCCTGTCTGGCACAGCTGGTCAATGTGATCGCGCCCATCATGACCTCGGACGGGGGAGCCTGGAGGCAGACCATATTTTATCCCTATCTGCATGCTTCCACCCTGGGTAAGGGAACGGTGTTGAACACATTGGTGCAGTCTCCCTTGTACGAGACAAAGAAGTACGGCGCGGTTCCCAGCCTGGACTGTGTGGTGGTGGATAACGCGGAAGAGGAAGAACTGGTGGTATTCGCAGTGAATAAGGACTTGGAGGAGGATACGGAGATTTCCATTGACCTGCGGCAGTATGCGGGGTACGGGGTGAAGGAGCATATTACCCTGCACCATGAGGATTTAAAGGCCGTGAACACGGAGGAAGATCCCGGAGAAGTCACACCCAGGGCGGACGGTGTGTCCAAAGTGGAGGATGGCTGTCTGACGGCGGTGCTGCGGAGCAAGAGTTGGAATGTGATCCGGCTTGGTAAGGTGAAATAAAATATCCTGCCGCAGGCGCACGCCTGGAGGTGTGAGAGGAGAAGGGAAATGTTTTTGCCGGAGGGAATCAAAAGGCTGGTTATGGATGAAAGCTGTCAGGCGGATGACATCGGAATGTCAGAGGCCTCCGTCCTGCTTTTTGGGGATAAGGTGCTGAAGGTGCAGGAGCAGAATGAGGAAGCTGAAAATGAATATGGCATGATGCGGTATCTCCAGGGTAAGCTTCCTGTTCCCACGATCCTTGCCCATGAAACTGTCGGAGGAAAGTCCTATCTGCTGATGCGCAGATGCCCGGGGCAGATGGCCTGTGCCCATGAGTATATGACGGATCCTGTAACCCAGTGCAGAATGCTTGCGGACGGACTGAAAAGACTGTGGAGCACGGATATTTCGGATTGTCCTTTCGACCAGAGGCTGATCCATAAGCTGGAGCAGGCCAGATACAATGTAGAGCATGGCCTGGTGGATCTGGACAATGTGGAGCCGGACACCTTCGGGGAAAAGGGATTCCGGGATCCGGAGGCTCTGCTGCAATGGCTCTATGACAACAGACCCCAGGAGGAGCCCGTGCTGTCCCACGGGGATTTCTGTCTGCCCAATATCTTCGGCGCGGGCGAGACGGTGACCGGCTACATTGATCTGGGCAAGACGGGCATCGCAGACAAATGGTGTGATATTGCCCTCTGCTACCGCAGCCTGTCCCATAATTACAGCGGGAGGTATCATGGTACGGATGCTTACGCGGACTTGGACGATATGCGCCTGTTCCGGGAACTGAGCATAGAGCCTGACTGGGAGAAGATACGTTATTACATTCTGCTGGATGAGTTGTTTTGAGGAAGCGCTGATTCAGTCATCGCTTCCTCGGTGTCTCGCAGGGATTTCATACGAAGTTGTCCCACAGGCTCAGCTGGGTCGCTGTCTCTTTCTGTTCAAACCGGTGCAGATATTCAAATATCTGATTGTTGTTATGGACAATTCCGTTTTCACTGCATCTTAGATGGAACAGCCGCATCAGCCTGTCATTGTCGGGGCTGCTGAGTTCATACTGGTTGCCGTATTTCCGGATGTATTTTTCTTTCAGATGGGGAAACAGTTTGTCCAGCTGGCTGTAAAAATATTCCCGGTTTCCGTCCCGGAGGGTCAGTCCCATGCCGAAGCAGATGATGCCGTGAACCTTTGCCTCGATGCACAGATCCAGGATACCGGATATATTTTCTTCAGTGTCATTGATAAAGGGCAGAATGGGGGAGAGCCATACCACGGTGGGTATTCCGGCATCCCGCAGCTTTTTCAGGACCTCGAAACGTTCTTTTGTGGTGCACACGTTGGGTTCCAGCATTTTACACAGAGTTTCATCGTAGGTGGTCAGGGTCATCTGCACCACACATTTTGTGCGGCGGTTGATTTTCTGCAGCAGATCCAGATCCCTCAATATTCTGTCGGACTTTGTGATCACGGTAAAGCCGAAGCCATACTCGTAGACCAGGGCCAGCGCTTTCCTGACATAGCCCAGTTCCATTTCCAGGGGAATATAGGGGTCGGTCATGGAGCCGGTGCCGATCATACATTTCTGTCTCTTTCGCCTGAGGGCGTCCTCCAGCAGTTCGATGGCGTTTTCCTTTATCTCTATATCTTCAAAGGCGTGATCCATGTGGTAGCATTTGCTCCTGGAATCACAGTAGATGCATCCGTGGGAACAGCCGCGGTACAGATTCATTCCGTTTTTGGGGGATAAAATCCCCTTTGCTTTTACATAGTGCATGTTTACTCCTGAAAGCGAGCCTCCTGTGGAGGTGCGATATTTACAACAGCAACATTGCCCTGGAGATATCATCCGTGATCATCTCCACCTTACTTTTTTCTATCAAAAGATTGCCGCCGGTTATGATGTATGAGGGAAAGACTCTTATGCCGTCATAGAAATATTCGTTTCCCCTTATGCGATAGGTTGGCTGGCTCGGTATTAAATTTTTCTTTGTCTTCTTTCTTGCAATCATGTTGAATGCTTTTTTTGCAATATCCCCCATCAGCATGATTACTTTGACATTTTGGAATAATGCAAGTTCCCTTTCTAAAATAGGAAGCTGGTTTTTTATGACCTCTGTGGGTATGGTATACTCCTTCTTGGGTGTTTTCACTGCGGTTGTGATGTAGATTCCCCTGTCCACGATATCGTCTATTCCAGTTACCTTTATCCCCGATTCATTCAGTATCGGAAGGGTGGTGGAAAGGAAGGCGGCGTCGGGATGTCTGCTGTAAAAATAGTCGTTCGGGTTTGAGGGAACCGTCTCGCTGATCATTACCATCCGGATGTCATTTGTCTCAATGACGGCATCCGGTACCTGGATGGACGCCTTCTGTTCAATGGATGGGTCTGATTGGATCAGGTCTGTTAAATATTCCTTTACATTGAGTATCATGCAATGGGATCTCCTCCCTGCTGTCTGATTCCCTATTATAGCAGATAAATTGCATCCTGTGTCATATTTCTGATATTATTTGTGAAGGAACCTTTGTAAGGGGTTACTGCCCACTCCGCAAAACAGCGGTTCCACGCACGGCTATGAAAAGCAGCTATAAGGGATCTGCTATGGATTGCAGATTTGAGAAAGCGGCTATGGACGGTCATATTTGTACCAGGCCTGATTTGTGTCGGATACGATGCAGGCGCTGAGGTATATAATTGTTTTCTGGATTTTGCGGTTAGGGAATAGTAGAACCTTTGAATGTGTGCTAAAATATAAATAGTGATTTAATGTGTGGTCTTGCTTGTGTCTTGGAAAGGAATGGCAAAAATTGTGGGAAAGGGAATACATCCTGAATTTCTGTATACATAAACCAAATGCTTGCCACCCTAAATGTATAACGAGTGGACGCATCTATATTGTTGGGCGGAAAGCGGCAAATAAATGCGTTCACGAGTATAAAAGGAGACGAGTAACAGATGGAAAAATGGTATGTGGCGGCTAAAAAGGCCGATTTTAACAAGTGGGCGGCGGAGTTCGGGATCAGCCCTGTGGCGGCGAGGATCCTGCGCAACCGTGATCTGACGGAGAGCAGTGAAATCAGGAAATTCCTTTACGGTACATTGGAGGACTGTTATTCCCCATGGCTGCTGAAGGATATGGACAGGGCGGTGGAAGTGCTGCTGGAAGCGATAGCGGAGCAGACGGCGATCCGTGTCATCGGAGATTATGATGTGGATGGTATCTGTTCTTCCTACATATTGACGAAGGGTCTGCAGGTTCTGGGGGCAAAGGTGGACACTGCCATTCCCCACCGCATTCATGACGGTTATGGATTGAACGATCACCTCATTGAAGAGGCGAAAAAGGATTCCATCGGCATGATCCTGACCTGTGACAACGGCATTGCGGCGGCATCCCAGATCGAGTTAGCCAACTCTTACGGAATCCGGGTCATTGTCACTGACCATCATGAAGTCCCCTTTGTGAAAACGGTTGACGCGGAGGGCAGGGAGAGCCGCAGGGAGCAGCTGCCTCCGGCCCTCGCCGTCATCGACCCCAAACGGGAGGAATGTACCTATCCCTTTCCTAATATCTGCGGCGGCGTGGTGGCCTATAAGCTGGTACAGGCGCTGGCAGGGAAAATCTTGGAGCCGGACAGTGACAGGGCTGCGGTGGAGAAAACCCTGGTTCACCTGATTCAGGGCAGGGGCGGAGCAGCAGGGGAAGTCCCGGCTCAGGGGCAGGGACAAAGACGATTGATGGCAGAGGAGACAGGAAGCCAGTATCAGGGCAACCCTGGAGGGAGGGATGAAAAGCTGTCCCACAGTCTCGCCGAAGTACTGGACGAACTGCTGGAATTTGCGGCCTTTGCCACGGTATGCGATGTGATGGAATTAAAGGACGAGAACCGCATCCTGGTGAAGGAAGGGCTGAAACGGCTGCAAAACACCCGTAATCAGGGCATCCGGGCGCTGATGGAGGTAAACGCCATTGAGCCGGCGAAACTGTCAGCCTATCACCTGGGCTTTGTGCTGGGTCCCTGCCTCAATGCCACAGGCCGCCTTGACACCGCGAAGCGCGCGCTGGAGCTGCTCCAGAGCAGTACGAAGGTGGAAGCCATGAGTGCGGCACGGGAATTGAAGGAACTGAATGACAGCCGTAAGAACCTGACCTTACAGGGAGTGGAGCAGGCGGAAAGCTATATTCGGGAGCACCATCTGGAGCAGGACAAGGTCATGGTGATCTTTCTGCCGGATGTCCATGAAAGCCTTGCGGGTATCATTGCGGGGCGTGTCAGGGAGAAATATAACCATCCCGTCTTTATCCTGACCAGGGGAGAGGAAGGGGTAAAGGGCTCCGGCCGGTCCATTGAGGGCTATCATATGTATGAGGCCATGACGGCGGCAAAGCAGTACTTTACCAAATATGGGGGGCATAAGCTGGCGGCGGGGCTTTCCATGGAGGAAAAGGACATAGAACCCCTCAGAAAGGTATTGAATGAACAGGCGGCGCTGACAGAGGATGACTTTATTCCCAGGGTGCATATCGACGTGCCGATGCCCCTGGTTTATGCCGACGGGAAGCTGGCGGAGGAACTGGAACTGCTGGAACCCTTCGGGGTGGGGAACCCGAAGCCCCTCTTTGCCCAGAAAGGACTGGTATTCCAGTCCGGCTTTAAGATGGGGGCCAATAAGAACTGCGCCCGTTTCCGGGTAAGCACGCCGGAGGGAGAGGGCAGGCAGCTTGTATTTTTCGGGGATCTGGAGCAATTCGGGCTGTTCCTGAATGAAAAGTACGGATCCGGCAGCGAGGAGGCGCTCTACGCGGGCAGGGGAAGTTTTCCGGTTTCGGTGGTGTATCAGCTGGGGCTCAACACCTATAAGGGAAAGACGGACTTACAGTACGTGATGCAGCATTATTGCTGAAGATATTCCGCGTAAGTTCCCTTTGTGCTCCGCTTCACTTCATAGAGAGCCTCATCCGCACGGCTCAAAAGTGCCCCGATATCGGTTCCGGTGCCGTCTTCCGCAAGGGCGAAGCCGCAGGAGGCGCTTATGGTCCTGGAATGCTCCTCGGAAAGGGCGACGCTGCTCCCGCGGAGCGTCTCATAGAAAAAGTCCAGATGCCGGACGACATGGGCTTTGTCCTCACAGTCGAAGATCAGCATACAAAATTCGTCCCCGGAGCGCCTTGCGCACAGGAAATGCTCAGCAGGCATGGAATGCATGATGTTGGCAAAACTCTGCAGATAGAGGTCTCCCGCGTCGTGGCCGTAAGTGTCATTGACGGACTTGAAATGATCCAGATCCAGCATCGCCATGGCGGCGGTTTTTCCGGAAGCCATTTCCGCTAATGTTTCCGCGGACAATTGCTTGAAATGATCAAATTTATACAGGCCGGTGAGAGGGTCGTGTGTGTTTTCATACTGCATCTGTCTTTTCTGCAGGATATCCTTTGTGACATCGGTTATGATGCCCTGGAAACCGTCAGGTGATTCCGATATGTAAATATGGAGATACCTGTCGTTTCCTACCTGATAGACCTGATCTTCCCCTTTTATGGGCTTTTCAGTGACGGCACGGATATATTGATCAAACAGGGCGGAATCATGGTACAGTTCGGCGGCTTTCCTGTCGGACAGACCCAGCAGCCCGCTCAGCCCGGAAGTGACGAACACATGATTGAGCCCTTTCTCATATTCAAATGCGGCCAGGGGAATGCCGCTGAGTTCTATAATGGAAGAGATACGGTCGGACAGACTGACGATGCTCTTTACCATGGCGTTGATGCCCCTGCTCAGTTCCTTGAATTCCCGGTTTCCCTCCACCGTCACCTTGGTGTCCAGATTGCCATTGGTTATGGAGTCCAGGTTTTCTATAATGTCATGAATGCCCCCGATGACCTTCCGCTTGACGAGGTAGTTCAGCAGCAGAATGACAACGGCTTCGATGGACAGCAGGTAAATTAAGGCGATAAGGACATTCCCCCAAAGCTTCTGGTAGAGAATATTCCGGGGGAGGGCGGCGCACAGCAGGACGTCTTCATACTGCCTGCTGACCACATACATGGTCTGGCCGTCATGCCCTTTTTCGTAGGCGCCTTCCGTACAGCCCAGAAGCAGTCCCAGCCGGTAGCAGTCGGAGGAAAAATCCTGGTTCAGTCCGTTGGAATGTCCCAGGACGTTTCCGGTGGAGGTATCCACCACGAAAAGTTCTTCGCCGATGTCTGTGGGGAATTTGGAGAAAATATAGTCGTAGGTATTTCTGGACTGGGCCTCCAACTGCCTTGTGGGGGTAAAACCTACCTGAACCACCCCGTCCTGTTCTTTTCTGGCTACGCCTACATACTGCATGATCTTGCTTTCCGCCGCGTTGGGCTGTGCCTCCTGGATCAGGTAGGCGTCCTCGTCCCCGCGCCCGATCAGGTTCAGGAAAGGACTGGTCTGGGCATGGTCCGCCATATCGATCCCCACATATTTAGACACGGAGGCGGATACGATGATCCCGTTCTCGTCAATGATATGAAGCTCGTCAACATTCAGCAGGTCGGCCAGATACTGCATTTCCTCCACGTCCATGGAGACATCCTCCTGCCTGTCCAGCACATATGCGGCAGCCTTTGCCCTTGTCAGGTAATCCTCGTCCAGGCTTTCATTCAATAACCGCAGTTCCTCCTGATTGTTCTCCAGGGTGTGGATCATCTGTTCCGTTTTTTCGTAAAAGGCTTCAAACTGTCTGGCTTCCAGCCAGTGCAGGTTAAACAGGAAATTGAAAAAGAGAATCACTAAAATGGCGGATGTTATGATAAAGACCGTGTACCGGATAAATGTTTTCTGCATGAATGTATCCCCTTGCAATCATAGAATATCAAAACGTTATTTTTAATTATACCGCATTGGGGGGGTTTTACATCATCCTTTTTTTCACAATATCACCTGAAATTTCGCAAAAAGCATGATCTGAAAGATGCCGTCCTCACAAAAGCAGCCGATGTTTCCGCCTGTCTTGTCCGCGAATGCGGACACGCTCTGCATCCCCAGGCCATGATTCTTTCCTTTTTGGCTTTTGGGCAGTCCGGTCACGGAGTCGAAGAGAATTTCCTTTTCATATGGGTTTTTCATCTGGATCAACAGGTGATCCTGCCCGCAGCGGAGTTTTACGTCAATAGTCTTTGCTGTTTCTTTCAGATCCTTTACACAGTTGATGGCATTTTCCAGAAGGTTGGCTGTGACCAGCGCCAGCTCATAGTCATTCACAGGGAGATTCCTGGGCACTATGACGTCCAGACGGACATCGATGGCAAGGGCAGCAGCTTTCCTTATCATTTCGGAGAGAATGGAATTGACAATGATGTTTTCACAGTATTTTTTAAGCTTATTTTCATCAGCCACTTCATTGATATGAGCCGTGATTTTTCTGATTTCCGTATATTCCCCCTGGGTCAGCAGGGAATCTATCATATTGGAAAAATGCCTCATATCATGGCGCAGGATTTTCAGGTTCTGCTCAGACTGCTCCACCAGGTAATATTGGCTTTCGAGACCCCTGATATAGGACTCAAACAGTACATTTTTCAGATAGATGCCGGCATTGTCCGACTCGCTTTTTACATATCGGAACACGGTCACATAGGATACAAACATTGTGACCATGAAGATCGTGACACCGGGGATATTGCGTGGATTGTCATAAAGAGTGTAGGGAAAAAAGGCTAAAAAAGAGAATCCACAGTAGAAAAACACGGGAATCAGACACAGTTCCCACCAGATTTTCGTCGTCTGTCCCTCATAGGCCTTCAGCCAGATTTCCCTGATCCTGGAATACAGGATCAGCAGGATTGCCAGGTGTATGAGAAATCCACCGGTCAGGGAAAGCCATGCATTCCCTGTATAGATATGTAAAATGGAAGAGGAGATACTTCCGGTCAGACAATAGTTCGATGCGCTGAGGGACATAAACAGAACCCTGTTGTCCCTTGTCCGTGAGATAAGGATTCCTGTGGACTGTGTCACAAAAATCTGAAGGAGGGTTACAGCGATGTAGCACATGCCACTGTCAGGGAACAGGCTCAGTTTCAGAAAATCGGTCAGCGTCAGGAGCAGACAGGAGGCGGCACAGATCCCCGCTGTCTTTTTCTTTGTATAGTGATGTGTGGCAAAGGAGTAAATGTACAACATCAGGAAGATATGGCTTATAAAATAAGAAACATTTTTAAAATAATCCATGCTTATATCCTTTTGCGCGCCATGGCGCATATCTTTTTTCCGGTCCTGTAGTATTGGTGTTTTGAATCAGTACTGCTCCGAGACAAATAAGAGATAATCCCTTTTCACGCCGGGCGCCCTGGTCTTGCTGACGGGGATGCTTGTTCCGCTTTCCATGACAACACTGTCCGGCGTCAGTTTGCTGACGGACTTCAGGTTGATCAGAAAGGATTTGTGGACCTGGAGAAAATTTCTGTACTCCAGAAGCTCCGCGATTTCCTGGTCGAAGGATTTCCGGATAAAGATGCTTCTGATGACGGCGCCGTCTGTCAGGTGGACTTCCAGCATACGGGATGCGTTTTCAATATATTCGATTTTGGATCGGGGCACTGATATCAGACCGTCCTTTGTCTTGACCGGATAGACGGGGCCTTTGTTGGACTCTGTGAGAGAGCGGGCAAAATCCATCGCCTCGAAGAAATCCGGTTCCCTGACAGGCTTCAGCAGATACCTTGCGGCATGGACCTGATAGGATTCCAGCGCGAAGTCATCGGAGGAAGTGATGTAGATGACCACACTTTCGCTGCCCTGTTTCCGGAGCAGAGCGGCGATATCAATCCCGTTTTTCCGGGGCATGACCATGTCCAGCAGATAGATATCAGCCGGTTCCCCTTGCTGTATCTGCCGGTACAGTCTGTCGGAATCGGAATATTTTTCGATGACAAAATGGACATCGGGAAATGAAGCCCAATATGTCTTGAGCAGCTTTTCTATTTTCAGCATGTCTTCAATGCTGTCGTCACAGATCACGATTTTCATTTGTAAACTCCTGAGTGTTATTGCTGTTTATGCGAAAGCAGGCTAAATCATTTTAACACATTTTTATTTCCGTTTCAGATTTATTTTATTTTTTTCTTAGAAATTGAACACACTTTGGACACATTTACCGTTTATTATGTATCTTAGATAGTTGATGAACTCACTATCTCCCCCCTCATAAGAAAATAGCGAAAGGCCTCGGCGCAAGCCGGGGTCCTTTCGCGTCCAGGGGGACGTGCGGGAGAAGGGACGGCACGTCCCCGCTGTCCCCTTCACTGATAGGTTGTAACAGTTCAGCCCTGATCGTGCCAGGCGGCTTGGGTTTGTGGAGGAAGGGACGGCGCGGGGGAGACAGGGGTACTTTCTGCGACGGCTCGATGGGCGTTCCGAGGAGCCTTATGCACGGCAAGGTTCTCAAAGAGGGGTGTTTACACACCCTCTTGGGCTCACCTCGCCGAAGTCTCCTCTCCACATCTCACTCACGCCGCAGAAAGTACCCCTGTCTCCCCCGCGCCTATATCCGGCAAGGGAAAATGCACCCGCGCGTGTTTCTGGCAAGCCCCAATATCCCCGCACCTGTTTTCTATAAATATAAAATATTTTGATCTGGCTTTTTTCATATTATATAATTGCGAGTTTCTTTGATGTTTGGCTCTATATAATTTCAAATTGCGGAAAGTCAGGCGGTGACGTGCTGTCCTGTCCTGGGCGGACTTTGGGGGGCGGTCTTAGCGGAGATGAAATCCACTGCCTACGCAGACTATGGCGCGAAGACGCAATTCGCGCCATAGGGACGGTTGGTTTTTAACCGTCCCGTAGTCGTAGTTGGCAGTTAGTTCAGATCCGCGTTGCCCCGTCCGCCCAGGACAGGACAGCATGGCGCCGCCGTCCCCGTCCCCTTAGCAAAAGAACGCCTGGTACGATCTGGACTGAACTGTTACGATAGATTTCCGGCGAGAGAAAAAAAGGGTGGTAGAAATCCATAAATTAGAGTAAAATAGATTAGGTATGGATTACGGAAAGGCTTGGTGACCGGATTGAATTTATTGAAACTGCTGGAGAAGTTGGATTATGAATGTGTACAGGGAAGCACGGACAGGGAGATTGCGGAAGTGGTGAACGATTCCCGCAAGGCATGTCCGGGCTGCCTGTTTTTCTGTATAGAGGGAGTGAAATACGACGGCCATGACAGGGCGGCGGAGGCAGTGGGGCAAGGAGCGGTGGCGCTGATCACCTCCAAGCCTGTGGAGGGTGTGAAAGATCAAGACGTGACGGTGATCCGTGTAAAAGATACCCGCTATGCAATGGCCTTCATCGCGGCCGCATGGTACGGGTATCCCGCGGAGAAACTGAAAGTGATCGGCATTACGGGAACCAAGGGAAAGACCACCACCACCTATCTGGTGAAATCCATTCTGGAGCATGCGGGATTTCAGGTGGGACTGGTGGGAACCATTGAGGCGATCATCGGGGAAGAACATATCGCGGCGGCGAATACCACGCCGGAATCCCTTTTGCTGCAGCAGGATTTTGCAAGGATGGTGGAGGAGGGACTGGACACGGTTGTCATGGAGGTGTCCTCCCAGGCATTAAAGCTGCACCGTACCCAGGGCTTTGTGTTCGACTATGGCATTTTTACGAATCTGGAGCCGGACCATATCGGTCCCGGCGAACATGACAGCTTTGAGGAATATATGGAATGTAAGGGCCTTTTGTTCCGGCAGTGCAAGGTGGGTATCGTCAACGGTGATGATGCCCATACCGGACAGGTGGTCAAGGGACACACCTGTGAGCTGGAAACTTACGGCATGGGAGAAAACTGTATGCTCCGCGCTGAGCGTCCGGAGCTGATCCATGCGCCGGGCAGGCTGGGAGTGGATTTCCATGTCGGGGGACTGATGGACTTTGACGCGGAAGTGCCCATGCCGGGACAGTTCAGCGTCTATAACGCGCTCTGCGCCATTGCCATCTGCCGTCATTTCGGTGTGGAAGTCCCTGCGATCCGGCAGGCGCTGCTGGAGGCCCACGTGAAGGGAAGGATTGAGAAGGTCAGGGTCTCCGACCGGTTTACGGTGCTGATTGATTACGCCCATAATGCAATGGCCCTGGAAAGTCTTCTGACCACCCTGAAAGCATATCGTCCCAAACGCCTGGTGTGCATGTTCGGCTGCGGTGGGAACCGCTCCAGGCTCCGCCGCTATGAGATGGGGGAGGTCAGCGGCAGGCTGGCGGACTTTACCATTATCACTTCGGATAATCCCAGGGACGAGGAACCCCAGGCGATCATAGACGACATCAAAATGGGCATGGCGAAGACAGAGGGCAGTTATGTGGAGATCTGCGACCGCAGGGAGGCCATCGCCTATGCCATTTCCCATGGGCAGGAGGGCGACATTATCGTCCTGGCGGGAAAGGGGCATGAGGATTATCAGGAGATCAGAGGGAAAAAATATCCCATGGATGAACGTGTGATCATCAAGGAGCTTCTGGACGGGGGATTGGAGCACATCTGACGAGAGATGAGGAAGTTTCAAGAAATAGAGGTTATTTCTTGAAACTTCCGGAGAAACTGTGGACAGTCCATAGGGAAATGCCGATCTGATCTGTGTTTCCCTGAGGGCGGGACGGGAGAAGGCTGTGGCTGAGTTATACGCGGATGTCATTGTGGACATATCACATGAAAAACTGGATAAAAGCTTTCAGTACCGTGTGCCGGAGCGGCTTCGGACAGCGTTGGATACGGGGATGTGCGTCACAATTCCCTTCGGGAACGGAAACAGGCTGATCAGAGGCTATGTCATTGGAATGGACGGAACCTGCAAGTTCGATCCCGCCAGGACAAAAGACATTCACGATATCGCCCCAAAGGGCGCGGAGGTGGAGGATAAGTTGATCACCCTGGCGGCCTGGCTCAGGCGCAATTACGGCTGTACCATGATTCAGGCGTTGAAAACCGTGCTTCCGGCGAAGCAGTCGGTGAAGAAGCTGGAGCATAAAACCATTGAGCGGCTGATGACAAAGGAAGAGATCATATCCCTGCTGGGTGAGAGCGAGAGAAAGAGACAGACGGCAAAGACCAGGCTTCTGCGGGAACTGGTGGAGCAGGCATCCCTTCCCAGGGAGTGGGTCACGGGAAAGCTGGGCGTCTCCGCCCAGACCATCAGCAGCCTGGAAAAAGCAGGGGCTATCCGGGTTGCCACCTCCCGGACTTTCCGGAATCCGGTGAAGCTGGAAAAGTCGGAGGAACACAGAAATACCCTGAGCGAGAGCCAGCAGCGGATCGTCAGGGAGGTCATGGGGGACTTTGACGGCGGGAAGCCGGGTACATACCTGCTCCACGGGATCACCGGCAGCGGCAAGACAGAGGTCTATATGCAGTTGATTGAAGAGGTCCTGTCCCGGGGCAGGCAGGCCATTGTCCTGATCCCGGAGATTGCCCTCACATATCAGACGCTGCTCCGTTTTTACCGGCGCTTCGGGGACCGGGTCAGCGTCATCAATTCCACGCTCTCACCGGGGGAGAAATATGACCAGTGTGAGAGGGCGAAAAAGGGGGAGATCGATGTGATCATCGGTCCCCGGTCAGCGCTTTTTACCCCGTTCCCCAATATCGGCATGATTGTCATGGACGAGGAACACGAGGGCAGTTATAAGAGCGAATCCACTCCCAAATACCACACCCGGGAAACTGCCTTGGAGGTGGCAAGGCTGCATGGCGCCAGCGTGGTGCTGGGATCGGCCACGCCTTCCCTGGAAGCCTATTACAGGGCGAAGGCGGGAGAGTATAAGCTGTTTACACTGGGGGAGCGCCTTACGGGGGGCCGGCTTCCCACCGTGCATACCGTAGACCTGCGGCAGGAGCTAAAGGCGGGGAACCGTTCTATTTTCAGCGTAAAGCTGCAGGAGCTGCTGGCAGATCGTCTGGGGAAGGGGGAACAGAGCATCCTGTTCCTGAACAGGCGGGGATATGCGGGATTCATTTCCTGCAGGGCCTGCGGCCATGTGATGAAATGTCCCCACTGCGATGTCTCTCTGTCAGAACATAAAAACGGTATGCTGATCTGTCATTACTGCGGTTACAGCGAACCGAAACCGCCGCGCTGCCCCAAGTGCGGCTCCAAATATATCAGCGGTTTCCGGGCGGGAACACAGCAGATCGAGGAAAAGCTGCGGGAAATGTTTCCCGGTGTCCGCACGCTGCGCATGGATGCGGACACGACAAGGACGAAGGACAGCTACGAGAAAATCCTTTCAGCCTTTTCCAACCAGGAGGCGGATGTGCTGATCGGAACCCAGATGATCGTGAAGGGCCACGATTTTCCCAAGGTCACGCTGGTGGGCGTGCTGGCGGCGGATCTGTCCCTAAGCGTGGGAGATTTCCGGGCAGGGGAAAAGACCTTTCAGCTGCTCACCCAGGCGGTGGGCCGCGCCGGACGGGGAACACTGCCGGGAGAGGCTGTGATACAGACGTACCAGCCCGACCACTACGCGGTCGTATATGCGGCGAAGCAGGATTACGGGGGCTTTTACGGAGAGGAAATCCTCTATCGGGAGATGCTGGGATATCCGCCTGCGTCCCATATGCTGGCGGTACAGGTATTTGCCAGGGAGGAGGAACGGGGCAGGCTTCTGGCAGAGCAGCTGGCGGCCGCGTCGCCCCTTGACCGCAGGGACGGAGAACTTCCGGGGACGGCATTTCCTGGCCGGGAGGAGGGAAATTCTCCAGGGGCGGGAAAGCGTTCCGGAAACGGGGAGGGCATGACTTTGATCGGGCCGGCCCCGGCGTCCATTGGAAGGATCAATGATATATTCAGATTTGTATTCTATGTGAAATGTACAAAGTATGATAAATTGATACACATAAAAGATATACTGGAACAAAAAATACAGGTGATGCAGTTGACAAACGAAATGGTACAGTTTGATTTCGACCCGTTGAATACAATGTGATCAGGGGGAAATGATGATAGGGAAGCCGCAGGAAACAGCGGGCTGTTTCTTGAAGATGCTTCAATGGCTGCATGGAAAGGACAGGTTGAAAATGGCGATTCGTAATATTCGCGAAATGGGTGAAGAGGTGCTTTATAAAAAATGCAGGGAGGTCACGGAGATGACTCCCCGCATTAAGGAATTGATAGAGGATATGCTGGAAACCATGTATGAGGCAAATGGGGTCGGACTGGCGGCGCCCCAGGTAGGGATCCTGAAACGCATTGTGGTGATCGATGTCACAGGCGAAGATCCCCATATCCTGATCAACCCCCGGGTCGTGGAAACCAGTGGGGAGCAGACCGGAAACGAGGGTTGCCTGAGTGTGCCTGGGAAATGCGGCGTAGTGACCCGCCCCAACTACGTCAAGGCGGTGGCGCTGGACGTAAACATGAAGGAGTTTGAGATAGAGGCGACGGAACTTCTGGCCCGTGCCATCTGCCATGAGGTGGATCATCTGGAAGGCCACCTCTATGTGGAAAGAGTGATAGGTCCTTTGAAGGACGTGGAATATGAGGATGAGGACTGACAGGAGGCTGGTATATGAAGATCGTTTTTATGGGGACGCCGGACTTTGCGGCCGGCGCCCTTGAGGCGCTGATCGGCGCGGGACATGAGATCACCGCTGTGGCGACGCAGCCGGATAAGCCCAGGGGAAGGAGCAAAGAGCTGCTTCCACCGCCGGTGAAGCAATGTGCGTTAAAGCATGGTATTCCGGTGATGCAGCCGAAGCGGATCAAAAGGCCGGAGGCGGTGGCAGAATTAAGGCAGTATCCGGCGGATGTCTATATCGTGGCGGCATTCGGACAGATCCTGTCACAGGAGATCCTGGATATCCCCCAATATGGCTGCCTGAACATTCATGCATCCCTTTTGCCCAAATACCGGGGCTCTTCCCCCATTCAGCATGTGATCATTGACGGGGAAAAGAAGACGGGTGTCACTATCATGCAGATGGACGCGGGGATCGACACGGGAGATATGCTTTATAAAAAGGAGATTCCCATTGCGGACACGGATGACTATGAGACCCTGCATGACAAGCTTATGGCGCTGGGAGGAGAGGCCATTGTGGAAGCCCTGACTCTTTTGGAGCAGGGAAAGCTGGTGCCGGAAAAGCAGGACGACTCCCTGAGCTGCTACGCACCCATGATCGAAAAGAGCATGGGAAGGATAGACTTTACCGGGAAGGCGACGGCGCTTGACAGGCTGATCCGGGGACTTACGCCATGGCCGGGCACCTTTACCTTCTGCCGGGGAAGGCAGCTGAAAATCTGGAAGGCGGAGGCGGTAGCATCGGACCGTGTGGGGCGGGCGCCCTCCGGGGCAGTGCCCGGGGAGATCCTTGCAGTGGACAAGGACACCCTCACTGTGATGACAGGGGAAGGGGCGTTAAGGATATACGAACTGCAGCTGGAGGGAAAAAAGCGTATGACGACCCGCGATTTCCTGCTGGGTGTGAAGCTGCAGCCGGGTGAGCTGCTTGGCGAGTAGAAACCGCCGGAATGAGCCAGACTAAGGAACTGTCACGAAATAACATGTCAATAGTCCGCAGGATTTTCCTTCGCCAGTGCCGTTTGAAAATCAGGCGCACAGCGGGCTATGTAACTGAAGATGAATTCTTTAACAGTTTCTGGGGAATCACTGAGAAATTAGGAGGAATATGGCTATGGGATATCGTTATTTTGGTTTTTACTGGGATCCTACGTATGTGCTGGTCATTATCGGCATGATCCTTTGTCTGGGGTCAAGCGCCCTGGTCAACAGCACCATGAAGAAGTACAGCCGGGTTCGCAATATGAGCGGCATGACGGGCGCGGATGCGGCCAGACGCATTTTGAACAACGAAGGACTATATAATGTCCAGATAGAATGTCTGCGGAGTGATAAGGGTGACCATTATGATCCGCGGACCAATACCGTGAGACTGTCGCAGCAGAATTTTAACGGTGCCTCCGTCACTGCGGTGGGTGTGGCGGCGCACGAGTGCGGGCATGCCATCCAACACGCGAAAGGCTACGCCCCGCTGAATGTCAGAAGCGCGCTGGTGCCGGTGGTGAATATTGCGGGAAATCTGGGAATGCCCATTATTTTGATCGGTGTGCTCCTAAGCTGGAATACCGTGCTGATCCAGATAGGCATATGGGCGTTTGCTCTGGCGGTGCTCTTTCAGCTGGTGACGCTGCCGGTGGAATTTAATGCGTCCACCCGCGCAGTGGCGAAGATCGAACAGTACGGGCTTCTGACCGCCCAGGAGAATACCGGCTGTAAGAAGGTCCTGACGGCAGCGGCATTGACTTATGTGGCCGCAGCCGCCTCCTCCATCCTGCAGCTGCTGAGACTGGTTATGCTGTTTGGCGGCGGGCGAAGGAGAGATGACTGACGCCCGGCGGCAGATGCAGGAGAAAATGCCCCCGGTAGAAGCAGGAGAAAATGGCTCCGGCGGATGCGGAAGGGAAGGCTGTCGTCTGGCATCACAGAAGAGGTGGAATGGTAATGGCCGCTGTCTGGCATCACAGAAGAGATGGAATGGTATGGCCGCCGTCTGGCATCACAGAAGAGATGGAATGGTATGGCCGCCCTCTGGCAGCACAGAAGTAAAAGGATGGAATGGGAAGGAACATGGCAGAGAATATCAGGGAGATCGTGCTGGATACATTGCTGACGCTGGAGAAAGGGGAGGAATATTCCCACCGGCTGATCCGTGCGGTATTAGATAAATACAGTTATCTCGACAGCAGGGACAGAGCCTTTATGAAACGTCTGGCGGAGGGCTCCATTGAGCGCCGGATAGAACTGGATTACTACCTGGATCACATTTCCAGCCTGCCGGTCAGGAAGATGAAGCCCCTGATCCGGTGCCTCCTCCGTATGAGCGCCTGCCAGATCCTCTATATGGATACCGTGCCGGACAGCGCGGTGTGCAACGAGGCGGTGAAGCTGGCGGGGAAAAGAGGGTTCCGCAGTCTGAAAGGATTTGTCAACGGTGTGCTCAGGAATCTTTCCAGACAGAAAGAGGCCCTTCCCCTGCCGGACGAAAACCGGGAGCCGGTGACGTTCCTTTCCGTGAAATATTCCATGCCGGCCTGGCTTGTGCAACTCTGGCTTTCCGGATATGGACGTGAAGTGACGGAAAACATGCTGGCAGGACTGATGCGGATCCACCCGGTATCGTTGCGCTTCTCCACCGGATTGTCCGACCGGGAGAGGGAAGAGGGAGAAGAGAGGCTGAGACAGGCGGGGGTGAAAATCACGCCGGGACCCTATCTGCCTTATGTATGTTCCATGGAGCACGGGGAGGATGTCCGTATGCTTCCCGGCTTTGAGGAGGGCATCTTTACGGTTCAGGACGTCAGCTCTGCGCTGGCAGTGGAGGCGGCGCAGATCAGGGAAACGGATTTTGTCATGGATATCTGTGCGGCTCCGGGCGGGAAGAGCATCCTTGCCGCAGAAAAGGCGTATCAGGTGCTTGCACGGGATGTCTCCGGCGGGAAGACAGATATGATCGGAGAAAATATCGGCCGCATGGGGATCCGGAACGTGGAAGTACAGGTCTTTGACGCCACGGAGTACGATGAGAAATATGAGGGAAAGGCGGACGTGGTGCTCATGGATGTGCCCTGTTCCGGCCTTGGAGTCATAGGGAAAAAACGTGATATCAAGTATCATGTGACACCGGAGGGACTTGAGACCCTGATGAAGCTCCAGAGGCAGATCGTGGATAGCAGCTGGCGTTATGTGAAGCCGGGAGGAACGCTGCTCTATAGTACCTGCACCATTCACCCCGGGGAAAATGAGGCCATGGTAAAATATATTTCCGAACAGCTTCCCTTTGAACCGGTTTCCCTGGAAAACGTGCTGCCGCAGGAGCTCTGGGAACAGAAGCGGAAACTGGAGGCTCAGCGGAAGATGCAGACGGAGCAGGAAGCGGAGGCACAGCGGAAGACACAGGCGCAGCAGGGAGCGGAAGCACAGCGGAAGACACAGGCGCAGCAGGAAGCGGAGGCACAGCGGAAGACACCGGCAGAACATATAACGGAGGCAAAGCGGAAGACACAGGCGCAGCAGGGAGCGGAAAACATACCGGGGATGCGGGCGCAGGCCGGAACCCCGGTGCAGCTGACAGAGAAAGAGCAGTCGGCATGTATCCAGCTTCTGCCGGGGTATATGGAATGTGACGGTTTCTTTTTCGCCAGATTCCGGAGGCAGCGTTCTTCTCGGAATCGTAAGATTCCGTGTGATTAGTTTGTGCCGACTGCGTCGGCATGGCGGGAAAGTGTGAGATGAATGGATGAAGGCACATTGAGGGAGAAAGCAGATATCAGATCGATGACCCTGGCGGAACTGCAGAAGGACCTGGAGGCCAGGGGCGAAAAACCTTTCCGGGCGAAACAGATGTATGAGTGGATGCACGTGAAGCTGGCGGAGGGTTTTGAGGAGATGACGAATCTCTCAAAGGTATTGCGGGAAAACTGTAAACTGTGGTATACTTATACGTCGCTTAAAACCGTGCAGATCCAGGAATCCGGGATTGACGGTACGAAAAAGTTCCTGTTCGGCCTCTCCGACGGGAATGTGGTGGAGAGCGTCTGGATGAAATACAGGCATGGAAACAGCGTCTGCATTTCCTCGCAGGTGGGCTGCCGTATGGGCTGCCGGTTCTGCGCGTCCACCCTGGACGGATTGGAGCGGAATCTTCTTCCCTCTGAGATGCTTGCACAGGTGTATGCGGTGACGCGGCTGACAGGGGAACGCGTTTCCAATGTGGTGGTCATGGGAACGGGAGAACCGCTGGATAATTACGACAACCTGCTGCGCTTTATCGCCCTGCTGACCGATGAAAACGGGCTGCATATCAGCCAGAGGAATGTCACGGTCTCTACCTGCGGCATTGTGCCAAAGATCAGACAGCTTGCGGAGGAGCATCTGCAGATTACCCTGGCGCTGTCCCTTCACGCCGCAACGGACGAGAAGCGAAGGATGCTGATGCCCATAGCGGAGCGGTATTCCATAGGGGAACTGATGGAGGCGTGCAGATATTATTTTGAACAGACCGGCAGGCGGATCACTTTCGAGTACAGCCTGGTAAACGGTGTCAACGACACAACGGAGGATGCCGGGCGGCTTGCGGCGCTGGCAAAGCCCCTGAACTGCCATGTGAACCTGATCCCGGTGAATCCCATTAAGGAGCGGGATTATGTGCAGTCGGAGGCCGGCAGGGTGCGTGCTTTTCAAAATATGCTTGAAAAAAAACAGATTAATGGTACTATAAGAAGGGAAATGGGCAGAGATATCGATGGCGCCTGCGGGCAGCTGCGGCGCAGACATCTGGGTTCACTGCCAGATTCGGAGGGAGATGGGCGTGCTTAAAACGTTTTCCATAACCAATATTGGTAAAAAGAGAAAATTGAACCAGGACTTCGTATATACTTCTGAGCAGCCTGTGGGCAGCCTGCCCAATGTCTTTATTGTGGCTGACGGTATGGGAGGACATAATGCGGGGGATTACGCCTCAAAGGTTACAGTGGAAACCATGGTGGCGGAAATCCTGAAATCCGAGGAGGCAAAGGCTGTCACTATCATGGAGCATGCCATTCGCACCGCCAATGCGCTGATCCGCAAGTGCGCGGAGGAATCTCCTGAATTGGAAGGGATGGGGACCACGGTGGTGGCGGCGACCTGTGAGGGAAATATTCTGCGGGTGGCAAATGTGGGCGACAGCAGACTGTACATTGTAAATCATAAGGAGATCAGGCAGGTTACCAGGGATCACTCCCTGGTGGAGGAGATGGTGCGTATGGGCGGGATCGCCAGGGAAGAAGCGCGTAACCATCCTGACAAAAATATCATTACCAGGGCAATTGGGGCGGACGATGATGTGAAACCGGACTTTTTTACGGTGAAGCTGGATCACGGCGACATTATTTTAATGTGTACGGACGGTCTGACCAATATGCTTGAGGACGAGGAGATCCGCATGATCATGGAGGGATCCAGGGACATGGTTGAGAAGGCGGAGGAATTGGTAAAGGCGGCCAACGAAAAGGGCGGCAGGGACAATATCAGCGTAATATTGATAGATCCGTTATCTGCATAATGGTTGCAGGGAACGTTTAATATAGAATGGAGAGCATTTATGATCAAAATTGGAATGATGATAGGCGACCGGTATGAGATACTGGAAAAGATCGGCACCGGCGGCATGTCAGATGTATATAAGGCAAAAGACCATAAGCTGAATCGGTTTGTGGCGGTCAAGGTCCTGAAACAGGAATTCAGTGAGAACGCAAATTTTGTTTCCAAGTTCCGTATCGAGGCGCAGGCGGCTGCCGGTCTGATGCATCCCAATATTGTCAACGTATATGACGTGGGGGAAGAAAACAATATTTATTATATTGTCATGGAGCTGGTGGAGGGAATTACCCTCAAGAAATATATAGAAAAGAAGGCCAGGCTTTCCTATAAGGAGGCGGTGAGCATTGCCATCCAGGTGAGCATGGGGATTGAGGCGGCTCATAACAACCACATTATCCACCGGGACATCAAGCCCCAGAATATCATCATTTCCAAGGACGGGAAAGTAAAGGTAACGGATTTCGGCATAGCCAAGGCTGCTACCAGCAATACCATAACCTCCAATGTCATGGGGTCGGTGCATTATACTTCCCCGGAGCAGGCAAGGGGAGGATACAGCGATGAGAAGAGCGATATTTATTCCCTGGGTATCACCATGTTCGAGATGCTCACCGGAAGGGTGCCTTTTAACGGGGAGACCACGGTGGCAATCGCCATCAAGCATATACAGGAGGAAATGCCTTCGCCGGCGGAGTTTGTACCGGAGATTCCGGGAAGCGTGGAGGGCATTGTCTTAAAATGCTGTCAGAAATCGCCGGACCGCCGCTATCAGAATGTACAGGAGCTGCTGGCGGATCTGAAGCAGTCCCTGCTCAATCCGGATGAGGATTTCGTGATACAGAATGATCCGGATATGGACGGCGGGACGCGCATGATCTCCGATATCGATATGGCGCAGATCAAGCGGAGAACCGTCTATCAGGAGCCGGAGGAGGATTCCATGCGGCTTCTGTCTGATACGGAAGCCATGTATGAGGACGAAGAACTGGAGGAAGAGGATCCGGAGGAGTATGACTACAATCCCCGTGTGGAGAGGGTGACTACGGTGCTGGCCATTCTGGCCGGTATTGTGATCTGTATCATTATCATCATTCTGGCGGTCAAGGTATTTGGGGGCGAAGGGGATGAGAAGGATCCCAGCAGTCCGATTATTTCCGATGAGTCTTCGGCCACCCAGAGCTCCGCCATAGAGTATGTCCCCATGCCGGATGTCAAGGGGATAAATGTGGAGGACGCGAGGAATACCCTGATTAATCTGGGGATCCGTCCGGAGGTGCAGTATGAGGAATCGGATAACATTGATGCCGGCGTTGTGATCGGCGCCAATGTGGAGAAAGGGGAGGATGTGGCCCTGGGAAGCACGGTAGTGCTGACCGCAAGCGCAGGGCCTTCCGGAGTGGAGGTCCCCGATGTGGTGGACGACACCTTTGAGGAAGGGGAGCGAAGCCTTACCGAGCTTGGATTTGCAGTGACAAAGATGGAAGGATATTCCGATACCATAGAGAAGGGAGTGATCGTTTCCCAGTCTCCGGTGGCCGGCACAAAAGCGCCTCAGGGAAGCAATATCACGGTTACTGTCAGTCTCGGCAAGGAGGAAGTCAAGCTTCAGGTGCCGAATCTGATCGGACAGACAGAACAGGACGGCACCATTTCGGCTGTGGAGGCCGGATTGGAGATCAGCAGTGTCTCCTATGTGTTCAATTCGGAGTATCCGGAGGGACAGATCTGTTACCAGAGTTATTCCCACGGCTCCTATGTGGATCCCGGCACAACCCTTGAGATCAAGGTGAGCAAGGGACCGGAGAGCAACACGTATCGATATCATACGAGCATAGAGGCCCTCTCCAAGGAGGAAGCCCCCGATTATGCGGGAGGCCCCGTGGTGGTGACGCTGATCGGGGACAACGAGCAGGTACTGCTGGAGACTACCACAGAGGTATTCCCCGTGGCCACCAATATTTCCGGCATCAAGTGTTCCGGAGGAACGGTAACGCTGGTTTATACCGTGAAGGGAGAGCCTACCATCAATCCCGATACGGGGGAGACGATCCCCGGGCAGGATCAGGAGAAGGCAGTGCACAGAAGAGTGGAATTTACGGTGGAATAACAGATGCGTGGAAAGATCATCAGAGGAATAGCAGGCTTTTACTATGTCCATGTCAGCGGGGATGGCGCGGAGGACGAAGAATGCAGGGTTTACGAGTGTAAGGCAAAGGGCGTTTTCCGCAGGGATAACCGGAAGCCTCTGGTAGGGGATGATGTGGAGATGGATGTGCTGGACAGGGAACAGTATCTGGGAAATATCAGGGAACTGCTTCCAAGGCACAGCGAATTGATCCGTCCCGCGGTGGCAAATATCGACCAGGCGCTGGTGATCTTTGCCGTAGCCAGTCCGAAGCCTAATTTCAATCTGCTGGACCGTTTCCTGATCATGATGCAGCAGCAGGAAATTCCCTGCATCATCTGTTTTAACAAACAGGATCTGGACCAGGCGGGGGAGTGCCGGCAGTACAGGAATATATATGCAAACTGTGGCTTTCAGACTATTTCCGTCAGCGCCACAAAACAGGAGGGCGTCCTGGAGCTAAAGGAGCTGCTGCGGGGAAAGACTACCACGGTGGCAGGCCCCAGCGGCGTGGGCAAATCCTCCATCATCAACTGTCTGCAATCGGCTGTCACCATGGAGACAGGCCAGATCAGCAGGAAGATCGAGCGGGGAAAGCATACCACCAGACACACGGAGCTGATCGCCGCAGGCGAGGACACCTATATACTGGATACTCCCGGTTTCAGTTCCCTGGGGCTGTTCGACCTGGAGAAGGAAGAGCTGGGGAGGTATTATCCCGAATTTGCATCCTATGAAAAATATTGCCGCTTTGGCGGCTGTGCCCACATAAAAGAGCCTGACTGCGGTGTCAAGGGCGCTGTGGCGGAGGGCGGGATCAGCAGAGTGCGGTATGACAATTACTGCCTGCTGTATGAGGAGCTGAAAAATAGAAGAAAATTCACAACATAGGGAACCGCACAGTAGAAAGAAGACGTAGGGAACCGCACAATTTAGAAAGAAGACGTAGGGAACCGTACAATTAGAAAGAAATACATGACATAGGGAACTGCCAAATAATATAAAGAAGGAAAGGTACATTATGAAAGCGTACAAGGACATGAGCCGGGAAGAACTGCTGGCACTGAAAGCCAGTCTGGAGGAAGAATTTAAGACAGAGGAGGCTAAAGGCCTTTCTCTCAATATGGCAAGGGGGAAGCCGGGAGCTTCCCAGCTGGCATTATCCATGCCCATGCTGGATGTGATCAACAGCCAGGCGGATATGCGTACCCTGCTGGGAAATGATACCAGAAATTACGGCGACTGGGATGGCATCGGCGAGTGCAGGCGTCTGATGGCTGATATGATAGGTGTTCCCAAGGACAATGTGATCGTCTGCGGTAATTCCAGCCTGAATATCATGTATGATACGGTGGCGCGCTCCATGATCAAGGGGGTGAACGGTTCCACACCATGGTGTAAACTGGATAAGGTCAAGTTCCTGTGCCCCGTTCCGGGATACGACAGACATTTTAAGATCACGGAGTTATTCGGGATCGAGATGATCAATATCCCGCTGGGTGAAGACGGACCGGATATGGATCTGGTGGAGGAGTATGTCAATAATGACGAGGCGGTAAAGGGGATCTGGTGTGTGCCCAAATACTCCAATCCTACAGGTATCTCCTATTCGGATGAAGTAGTGAGGCGGTTCGCGAATCTGAAGCCGAAGGCTGAGGATTTCAGGATCTATTGGGACAATGCATATTGCATCCATCATATTTACGATGACATCCAGGACGAGATCCTGAATATTCTGGAGGAGTGCGAGAAGGCGGGAAATCCTGACATGGTGTATATCTTTGCATCCACCTCAAAGGTGAGCTTCCCCGGTTCCGGCGTGTCGTGTATTGCAACCTCGAAAGCGAATATGGAATATATCCATAAGTTCATGGATGTGCAGATCATCGGCCATGATAAGATCAATCAGCTGCGTCATGCCCGGTTTTTCAAAAATATAGACGGACTGAATGCGCATATGAAAAAGCACGCGGAGCTTCTGCGCCCCAAGTTCGAGGCGGTGCTGGACACGCTGGAGGCGGAGCTTGCGGGCACAGGGATCGGAAGCTGGATCAGACCCAGAGGCGGATATTTCATATCGTTCAACGCCATGCCCGGCTGCGCGAAAGCCATTGTGGCAAAGTGCAGGTCTTTAGGCGTGGTGCTTACAGGTGCAGGCGCCACATATCCCTATGGGATCGATCCAGAGGATTCCAATATACGGATTGCCCCGTCCTTCCCCACACCGGAGGAAATGGCGGATGCCACAAAGATTTTCGTGCTCTGCGTAAAGCTTGCTTCGGTGGAAAAGTTATTAAGTGAATAGGGCAAATAAACATATGAGCTGATACCCTGGTATTGGCTCATATTTTCCTACCCTGTTAGTTTCCCTGGAAATTATCAAACTGCAATCGAAATTTGCGGAGGAATCACTATTGTAGGGAGATAGTTTATGGATATGAAAGACATTATCGAACAGGAATTTGACCTGATCGTTCAAAGCGTTATCATTTTGGGGCAGGGCCTTGATAGTGTTGCCTATCTTGTAAATAATGAATATGTATTCAAGCAGTCAAAGCATGCCGGGGCAAGAATCAACTTAAGGCGGGAAGTACGAGTACTGAACTATTTAAAAGGCAAAACCACATTGCAGATACCGGATATTGAGTACTATAGCGAAAAATACAGCGTCTGCGGATATAAAAAGATCAAAGGCAGTCGATTGACCCCTGATGTATACAAAAATTTAAGTGATGATGAGAAAGATATGTTGGCACAGGACATTGCGCTGTTCCTAAGGGAACTGCACTCGATCGCTCTGCCCGCCGTAGACGGATTAGAATTGGACATAGTCGATGATTATTGCAGCGACTATGCCGCTTTGAGGGAGACCGTCTATGATAAAATACCTGATAAATCCAAAGAATATATAAAAGGTCTATATAAAAGGGTTCTTAATGATGAACGTATTGTTCAATATGTAAAAGTTCTGTGCCATAATGATTTAAGCTGCAGCCATATCATAATGCAGCACAACAGAGCGGTCGGCGTAATTGATTTTGGGGATGCTGCAATTACTGACAGAGACAGAGATTTTATATATCTCCTCGAGGACAGCAGCGAGGAAATAGGTCGTAATTTAAAAAAAAAAATAAAGCATTGCAATTTTATGGGGAACGTTTATGGGGGATATTTATTGTCTCGAAAGAACGGTTGACTACTACTTCTATGGCTTCGGGTTTAAATTTGGGGGTCGTTGTGACATTTCGGGAAATTAACGGCATTAATAGAATACAGGATTTTATTACGGCATGTACTTTAAGGGGGTGGATTGTAAATGAAATTAGCCTTGAAAACGGATTAACGCTTTACAATAAGAATTAAGAGGAAATAACATTTGATGAATGATCGATGCTGAAATCAAAATAATACGAAAGAAAACCTTCTGCTGCAAGGAGATTTTGCCATATAAAATCCTGCAATTTACTTTTGGGCCTTACTATGCTATACTATCAATGCTCAGTTTGCTGAGCATTTGGTATCAAGGCTCTTTTTTGAAAGGTGCCTTTACTATGGGAAGGACATAGTAGGAAAGGAGCTTGGCGTCGGAATAAGCCAAAGACGTTGCAGACGATACTTGGACATTCCAACATTGGCTAAAATTTCAAATAGATATTTTCGCTCATGCAAGCATGGCTCAAAATCTATTTTGAAATTTTGAACGGTTCAGATGGGTTCGTAAATGGGTACATAACCAAAACCTTGGAAGACGAAAACCCCATAAAATATAAGAAAAACCAAAGGAGATTAGGATAAAATGAAACTAGGCATCGTCGGTCTGCCCAATGTGGGCAAGAGTACCTTATTTAATTCTCTCACAAAGGCGGGAGCAGAGTCCGCGAATTATCCCTTCTGCACAATCGATCCCAATATCGGCGTGGTGGCGGTGCCTGACGGCAGACTGAAGGCGCTGGGCGATATGTACCAGTCCAGGAAAGTCACTCCGGCAGTGATTGAATTTGTGGATATTGCAGGTCTGGTCAAGGGCGCCTCCAAAGGAGAGGGTCTGGGAAATCAGTTTCTGAGCAATATCAGGGAGGTTGACGCCATTGTTCATGTAGTGAGATGCTTTGAGGATGCAAATGTAATCCATGTGGACGGCAGCGTGAATCCCCTGAGGGATATTGAGACCATCAATCTGGAGCTGATCTTTGCTGATCTGGAGGTGTTGGAGAGGCGCTATGCGAAAGTGTCAAAGGCTGCCCGTATGGACAAGACCTATGCAAAGGAGCTGGCGTTGCTGGAACGGGTCAAGGCTCATCTGGAAGACGGCAGGCTGGCGAAGACGCTGGATGTGGAGGATGAGGACGAACTGGTTCTGTTAAAGGAATACAATCTTCTGACTTATAAGCCCGTGATCTACGCGGCAAATGTGGCGGAGGAGGATTTGGCTGATGACGGTGCGTCCAATGCTTTTGTCTCGGAGGTCAGGAAGTTTGCGGAGAGTGAGAAGAGTGAGGTTTTCGTGATCTGTGCACAGATTGAGCAGGAGATCTCAGAACTGGACGAGGAGGAGAAGGCCATGTTCCTGGAGGATCTGGGGCTGGCAGAGTCCGGCCTGGAGAAACTGATCCGTGCCAGTTACTCCCTTCTGGGACTGATGAGCTTCCTGACAGCAGGGGAGGATGAGACCAGGGCCTGGACCATCAGGGTCGGGACAAAGGCTCCCCAGGCGGCAGGCAAGATACACTCTGACTTCGAGAGGGGCTTCATTAAAGCGGAGGTTGTCAATTACAAAGATCTGCTGGAGCAGGGCTCGCTGGCGGCAGCCCGGGAAAAAGGGCTGGTAGGCATGGAAGGCAAGGACTATGTGGTACAAGACGGCGATGTGATACTGTTTCGATTTAACGTCTGATACAATTTCCTGTCAGGAAAATGTTGTAAACTTTGGGAGTTACCGCTTGCGGGCGGTAGCTCCTTTTGGTGTTTAACCCCTACCTTACCCCTACCCGATATTTTTGCTCAATAATTTACTGCCTTATCCAGTTTTAGAATTTCGCTCTGTTTCAGGTCGTTCAATACGTGCGTATAAGTATCGGCTGTTTCTTTTATGGTGGCATGACCTAAGAATTTCTGCATGACCCGTACATCTACGTTGTTTTCTGCCCCTCTGGTGGCAAATGTATGGCGGAGACAATGAGGGTGGATGTTGCTGACGCCGATTTTCGCACAGATAGAGTAACAGGTGCGTCGTATATTGTTTGGGTCAAGCGGTCTGCCTAACTGGGTACAGAAAACAAGGTCGTTATCCTCGTAGGCGGTATTGGCTTTTTCTTTGTTTTTCTCCTGTTGCTCCCAGACATCAGCAAGCACCTTAATAGCCGTTTCATTGAGTGGGATTATCCGCTCACTGGTAGGCGTTTTCGGTGTACCAAACTCCAAGTGCCAATGTTCCTCTGGATTGTCAGGGTCTTTTACTTTGCGAATGATTCTCTTAATGTGCAACTGGTTCTGCTCAAAGTCTATGTCCTGCCATTTCAGCCCTAACAATTCCCCAAGCCGCATACCTGTGCAGAGGTCAAAAATATAGACCACTCCCATATAGGTCACTTTCGCCTGTTCTACAAAGGCATTTTGCTGTTCCTGTGTTAAGACGGTGATTTGCGGCTTTGTTGTCTTTGGAAGTTTAACCCTGTTCGCAACATTTCTGACAATCAAACCATCGTCTACCGCCGTTTCTAAGGCGTTACTTAACACCTTAAAAATGTCTATCACTGTAGAGGGTGCTAACCCTTTACCAGATAAGCTATTGACAAATTTCTGAATGATGTCCTGTCGTAATGCCTTTAGCTTATAGTGACCGATAGCTGGCTTGATGTGATTTTTTACCTTGACCGTATAATTGTTATATGTGGTAGGCTTTACATACTGCTTTTTATATTCGAGCATATAAAAGTCAAGCCATTCGGCAAGGGTCATTTCTGTAGGATTGGTGATAATACCTTTTTGCAGATTATTCAGTAAGTCGGTCATTTTAGCAGATACTTCCTGTCGGGTCTTTCCATACAGGGATTTACGCTGTTGCTTTCCGTCTGCCGATATGCCAATCGTTACACGGGCTTCCCATGTGCCGTCTTTACGCTTGCGGATAGAGCCTTCATTTTGTCCTCGTTTTGCCATATGAATCAATCCTCCTTATCAAGCATTTCTTTAAACTGTTCCTCAATTTCTATCATCTTTAATGATTTTTTAGTGCCTGTGCGTTGTCCTGCCCTGATACGCAAGGCTTTTTTAGCATTTACAGAAAAGGTAAGGACAGATGAAATACCAGCCCTTCTGATGTCATCTATTACACTGTATATATCATCAAAGCCGCTGATATGCGCCAGCTTCACAGCTATATCATCTGCGGTTAAATCCTTTGTGCTCACTTTTTCAGATAAATATTTTCCATATGACGTTGACATTTCAATATATTCTGCAAATGAATAGAACAACTGTCCCATGCACTCAATAAGATTTCGCCGTTGAGGATTTCCACTGTTAAGAGACAATGAATTTATGGTATTTGCTATGGAGTCAGCCAAAAAGTCCCCTTCATCTTCTGCAACCATATCCAAAGAATGAAGTAAGCGATTTACGCTATCTCGCTTGGAATAGTCTGTAGATGATGGATTCATTTTTTCTGTCAGTCCGTAAAGGTAATCAGCGGTGCATTCGTAATATTTTGCAAGGTCAATGAGGATAGTCTGGTCGGGAAGATGCCTGCCGCTTTCATAACTGCTTAAAGCCTGTTTGGTAATACCGATTTCGTCAGCAACATCTTTTTGCCCTAAATCGGTTTTTGCCTTGCGGAGTTCTTTTAACCGTTGTCCTACTATGCTTGCTAAATCTTCTTTAGAAGTTTTTCCCATGTTATTTGTATCTCCTTTCCGATGATATTGTTATTATACTCCTTTTCATTCAAAAAGTAAATAGAAAAGTAGATTTTTTCCTGATTTAGAAATAATGAACAGAAAGGTATTGACAGAGGGTTGCTTGTGTGCTATACTGTCAACAGAAACACGATTTAGACAAGAATTGGAAATAATAAAGAAAGGAGAGCGATATGATGAACTACTGTTCTGAAGAAGATTTACCAATCATTATGCAGGCAAAACATGTTCAGTCGGTTCTGGGGATTTCTAAAGGGAAAACATATGAACTTATGAATTCCAGTGATTTCCCTACGATTTATCTCAACAAACGTATGGTTGTTCCAAAGGACAAGTTTTTTGAGTGGCTGAATCAGGACAAACGCAAAATCAAAAGGAGGGCAATTTATGTGTCAAGAAAAGGTTGAAAATAGGATTAAGTTTAGCGGCTCATGTATGGATGTAAACACAGGTGCAGAAGTGATTTTTGAAGGATACCGTGAAGGGGACAACTTATTGCTGGAAGCTAAATGTACATCGAATATCTTAAAGAAACAAGAGGCTCAGGGGCAGAAGGCACAACAATTTCTGGGTGCAGTCAGGTCTACACTCAAAAAATGTAAATATTTATCTCTGCTTCCAAGCCCTGAACAGAATGTAAGTTTGTTCTGTGAAATCAGAAGCAAATGTGACGGCGTTAAAATTGGTTATGTAGAGGATACAGATTATTTACTGGACTGTGAGTACTTTTACATGCAGATTTTTAAACCTCCCGTAGAATCTCTTCCTCCTGCTGGAACTTTCATATTCCCACCAAGTGAGTTTGCATATTATTCAGAATTGTTCCAGTTGGGAGTGCTGAAACCTTATAAGAATGATTCCTCAAAGGAGTTCTATATGATTGAAGACTTTGACAAGCGGTATATTCGTATTTCCAATGCTCTTGTAAATTTTGATATTACTAAATCAGAAATTCTGTAAATAAAACATAGCCATAGAAACTGTTATGGTTTCTATGGCTATTGTGTTATCCTTTTCTCAAAATTTTCTCGTCAATCAATCTGGACACCCGTGTAAATTCTTCCTGTGGGTCACGCACTTCAAGCCCGACAGGAGAAAGCGGCGGTACATCTTCCCACATACATTCTACGCCAATTCCCTGTAGAGAGCCGAAAAGATAGGGGCAATCGTCACAGCCTTTGTATTTTGGAGCCACTTTTCGCACTTTGTCCTGTCGCTTACAGAAAATCCGTCCGTTTCCGTCCATATAATTAAAATGATTGACTAATTCCAGATGGATAGCCATTTTACTCCCCCTCTCCGTCAGTGCCTATATCGGGCATTTGGATATATGTTCCGTCAAATCTCCAAGGCTCTGTAGATGAAATAATCATTTCGTTGTCTTGCAAAGTGACGGAAGTGTATACTCTGTTCTCAAATTCCCAGTTGATAAATTCCCAGCCTGTGTCTGCTCCGTTTCTGTCAAGGACAAAAGTGTCTGCTTCTGGTTCAAAATACAGTACCAATGAACCGTTCTGCGTTTCTACGCTTACAAAAGTGTCCGTTTCAAAGCACTGGTATCTCCCATAGGTGGTGTAATCACCATCTGTATAGAAATCATCAGGCTGTTTCGCTTTTGATGGGTTGGTAGATAATTCTGGCTCTTGTGTAGGTTTGGGCTGTTCTTTCTGTGCATCAATATCACTAATGTAAGTTCCGTCCCAATTGATTTGAGTCTTATAAAAAACAGGTCTGCCAGTAAATCCTTCATTTAAGCCCATTTCTGTTTCATAAGACCAGCCCAACATAATGTTTTCTGTAGTAGCTACACACTCCACATATCTTGTTTCATTATTCTTAGGTGAAGCAGGTAAGGCACAATATGCGTCTACATAAAAACTGATACGATACTCGTTTTTAGATAGCTTTTCCACGGTTGGCTCCAAATAAGTAAATTCTATACCCTTACCGCCGTAGATGGTTTCGTAATAGGACACAGCTAAAGATGTAGCTGTGTCTGGGTCTACCTTATTTATAGAACTGGAAACCTGTTCTTCTATAGGTGTCGTTACCTCTGTCGCTATTCCGCCACAACCTGAGAGGAATACTGTTACCAATAAGGTTATAACAATAAATCTATGCTTCATTTCCTTATCTCCTGTATTGTCTTGCAATTTCTCTGTTATGTTGAATGGTTCTGATAGCTTCATCAATAAACTGTTCCGTTCGGCGCTCCCCATAGTATTTATAGGGGTCTACCTCTTTTTGTGTTTTTTCGTCCATCCACGGATTAACTACACAATAGCCCTTATGGGTAAACTTCACCATATCAACCGTAGCCGTTCCAGAATTGTCATGCCACATAGCGTCCAACTGCTGCCATGCGAAGTCCTTCACCTGTTCAATCGTTATTTTCATTAGTTCATCACCCGATTTTAATCATCTTCAAAATAGCCATATTCAGCGTCCTGTTCTATCAATTCTTCCGCTGTCATTTCTGCTACATCTTCCAGAGCCTTATTCATAGCGTCTGCCATTTCTTCAACAGTCATAGTTTCAAAAGGATATTTCTTTTCCATATTGTGTTGTTTCCTTTGCGTTTAGTGCGTGATTTCCATTCCATATCATAGAGTTTTTGGCATACCGTTTTGTATCAATCTGTCCACCCATTCACATAAATTCCGTTCCTGTTTCGGAGTATAAGCGGTTACAACAAATTCCTGTCCTCTGCAAGCAGAATTTAATTCCGCATATTTGCCCTTTAGTGTAGGGCGGTTATCGCCTTGCCATGAAATAGATATGTCACCTTTACCAAAGAACGAAGGCAAAGCCCATAGCCGCCGATTGTCCTGATTCCTCTTTGTAAGTACCAGTGAATCATTATACTGGAATGTGCCGTATGTATCGGGCAGATATAAACGGTTATTCGGGCGGTCTGGGTTTATGCCGTGTGGGTGCCAGGAATAACGCTCAATTTCCTGTTTCTCCCTCAATACTTCTCCAACTTTCATATAGCCGTAGATGATAT